>JAJPJM010000148.1 GCA_021324235.1 Verrucomicrobiota bacterium | reverse complement strand
CTTGTTGTAGCGTTCGCCCGGCGTGATGACGCCCTTGCGATATTGCTTCTCCACTTCCTTGATCTGCTTTTGGGCGGCGTCGATCTGCTCATCCCGTTCCTTGGGCACGATCATGTCGTCGATGCCGATGGACACGCCGGACTTGGTGGCTTCGCGGAAGCCCAGTTCCTTCAGTTTGTCGAGCATGGTCACGGTCTTCTCGTGGCCGGCAAATTTATAGCATTTCCAGATGAGGTCGCCGAGCTGGCTCTTGCCGGCGGCCTTGTTGTAAAAGCCGAGTTCCTGCGGCCAGATCTCGCTGAAGAGCACGCGGCCGACGGTGGTTTCAATGAGTTTCCTGTTCGCATCGCCGAAAACGGTCTGCCGGCCGATATCCGGATTGGACAGACGGACACGGTCGTGTGTCTTCAACGCACCGTCGCTGTAGGCAAACAACACTTCTTCCTTCGAGCCAAACAGCGGCAGCTTGTTCACGTCGGACGGCATGGGCGTGCGCGGCTCGGCGGTGAGATAATAGCAACCGAGCGTGATGTCCTGGGTCGGCGTGATAATGGGTTTGCCGGACGATGGGCTGAAGATGTTGTTGGTGGCCATCATCAGCAGACGCGCCTCCATCTGCGCCTCCACCGACAGCGGCACGTGCACGGCCATCTGGTCGCCGTCGAAATCCGCGTTGTAGGCGGTGCAGACCAGCGGATGAATGCGAATGGCCTCGCCCTCGATCAATTGCGGCTCGAACGCCTGCACGGACAAACGATGCAATGTCGGCGCCCGGTTGAGCAGCACCGGATGACCCTTGGTCACCTCTTCCAAAACGTCCCAGACTTCCTTCGTCTGGCGCTCGATCATCTTCTTGGCCGAACGCACGGTGTGGACGTAGCCGAGTTCCTTCAGGCGGCGAATGATGAACGGTTCGAACAAAACCAACGCCATCTTCTTCGGCAAACCGCATTGATTGAGCTTGAGTTCCGGGCCAATGACAATGACGGAACGGCCGGAGTAATCCACGCGTTTGCCCAGCAAATTCTGGCGGAAGCGCCCACCCTTGCCCTTAAGCATGTCGGAAAGCGATTTGAGCGAGCGGTTGCCCGCGCCGGTCACGGGACGGCCATGACGGCCGTTATCGAACAGTGCGTCCACGGCCTCCTGTAACATGCGCTTTTCGTTGCGGATGATGACTTCGGGCGTCTTCAGTTGGAGCAGCGTCTTGAGCCGGTTGTTCCGGTTGATGACGCGGCGATACAGGTCGTTCAGGTCCGACGTGGCAAACCGGCCGCCTTCGAGCGGCACGAGCGGGCGCAAATCCGGCGGAATCACCGGGAGCACCGTCAAAATCATCCATTCCGGGCGGCTCTTGGAAATCTGCAACCCCTGGAGCAGCTTGATCCGCTTCGCCAGCTTCTTCCGGATTTGTTTGCTCTTGGTTTCAGTCATCGCCTGCTGCAGATGCTCCACGCCCTTGGCCAGGTCCACCTTGGCCAGCGCGTCGCGCACGGCTTCGGCGCCCATCTTGGCCTGGAAAGCATCCGCGCCGTAGGTCTCGCGCGCTTCGCGGTATTCATGCTCATTGAGCAACTGGTTCTGCTTCAACGGCGTGTTGCCCGGATCAATCACCAGGTAATCCTCGTAATAGATCACACGTTCGAGATTGCGCGCCGTCATGTCGAGCACCAGCCCGATGCGCGACGGCATGCATTTGAAAAACCAGATGTGGCAGACCGGCACGGCCAGCTCGATGTGGCCCATGCGCTCGCGCCGGACGCGGGCGAGCGTCACTTCGACGCCGCAACGGTCGAAGACGATGCCGCGGTGCTTGATGCGCTTGTACTTGCCGCACGAGCATTCCCAGTCCTTGACCGGGCCGAAAATGCGTTCGCAAAACAGGCCGCCTTTTTCCGGCTTGAACGTGCGGTAATTGATGGTTTCGGGGTTCTTGACCTCCCCTTTGGACCAGGAACGAATGGCTTCCGGCGACGCGACAGAAATCGCGACGTAGTCCACCTGATTGACCTTGTCCAGCCCGAGCAATTCACGGGCGCTTTCTTTGGTGCTGATCATACGCGTTTGGGTTCAGCGAATATTTTTTGTTACAACAACTTAAACCGTTGCCAATGTGGTGGCCGCTGTTTCACCGTTGGCGGCATGTTCAGCCGGATTGGAATATCCGACTTTGACGTCGAGGCCGAGCGATTGCATTTCCTTGACGAGCACGTTGAAGGATTCGGGAATGCCCGCCTCCAGGGCGTTGTCGCCCTTGACGATGCTTTCGTAAATGCGCGTACGGCCCTGCACGTCGTCGGACTTGACGGTGAGCAATTCCTGCAGGGTGTAGGCAGCGCCATAGGCTTCCATCGCCCATACTTCCATTTCACCGAAACGCTGACCGCCGTACTGCGCCTTGCCGCCCAGCGGTTGCTGGGTGACGAGCGAATACGGCCCGACGGCGCGGGCGTGAATCTTGTCGGCAACCAAATGGCCGAGCTTCATCATGTAAATGTAGCCGACCACGATTTCCTGGTCGAACTGCTCGCCGGTGCGGCCATCAATCAAATGCGTCTTGCCGTGCTCCGGCAATTTAGCGTCCTTAAGATAGCTGCGAATGTTCTTTTCCTTGATGCCGTCAAAGACCGGCGTCGCAAACTTCATCCCCAGGATTTTCGCCGCCCAGCCGAGATGCGTCTCGAGCACCTGGCCGACGTTCATGCGTGACGGCACGCCCAGCGGGTTCAATACGATTTCCACCGGCGTTCCGTCGTCGAGGAACGGCATGTCCTCTTCCTTCACAATGCGCGCGACCACGCCCTTGTTGCCGTGGCGCCCGGCCATCTTGTCACCGACGGACAATTTGCGCTTTGACGCGATGTAAACCTTCACCGATTTGACGATGCCCGCTTCCACGCCCTCGCCCGCCTCGGCGCGTTCCATCTCCTCGTCGTACTGCATCTGCAAATCGTCGAACTTCTTTTTGAACTGCCCGATGATTTCGTTGATTTTGTTGCGGATGGGCGACGGGTCAATCTCGATGCGGTCGTAAACCGTTGCCAGTTTGCGCAACAGCGTCTTGGTGATCTTGCGGTTGGCCGGAATGATGATTTCGCCGGTCTCGCTGTTGACCACGTCGAGCGGGATTTTTTCGCCGAGCAGAATGTTGCTCAGCGCCTCCGTCAACTGGTCGCGCAATTCATCGGTCTTCTTTTTGTGATCTTCTTCGATTTGCTTGGAATGACGCCGTTCATCACTGGAACTCGTTTTGACGCGGTCGCTGTCCTTCTTGGCCGAGACCTTCACGTCCATGACAATCCCATAAGTACCCGACGGAACCTTGAGCGACGTGTCCTTCACATCGGCGGCCTTTTCACCGAAGATGGCGCGCAACAAACGTTCTTCCGGTGCGAGTTCGGTCTCGGATTTGGGCGTGATTTTGCCGACCAGAATGTCGCCGGGTTTGACCTCCGCGCCGACGCGGATGACGCCGTCGGTGCCGAGATTTTTCAGCGCTTCATCGCCCAGGTTGGGAATGTCGCGCGTGATTTCCTCGGGGCCGAGCTTCGTATCGCGCGCGCTGACCTCGAATTCGTCAATGTGAATACTCGTGAAGATGTCCTCCTTCACGATTTTTTCGCTGATCAGGATGGCGTCTTCGAAGTTGTAGCCGTTCCAGGGCATGAAGGCCACCAACACATTGCGGCCCAATGCCAGTTCGCCATCGCGCGTGCAGGGGCCGTCGGCAATGATCTGGCTCTTCTTCACGTGCTCACCCTTGTGCACCAGAATTTTCTGGTTGATGCACGTCGCGGCGTTTGACCGCATGAACTTACGGACGGGGTAAACCCAGACGCCGTGTTCCGGATCGTGTTTAATCTTCTTTTTGCCCTCGGGCAGCTTGCCGTCCTCGGTGACGATGATCTGGCTGCCGCTGACAGAGGCGACCTTGCCGCTTTCATCGGACACCACCACGGCGCGCGAGTCACGAGCCACCCGGTCTTCGAGGCCGGTGGCGACCAGCGGCGCCTCGGTCACCAGCAAGGGCACGGCCTGGCGTTGCATGTTCGAACCCATCAACGCGCGGTTCGCGTCGTCGTGCTCCAGGAACGGAATGAGTGACGCGGCGACCGAGACCAATTGCTTGGGCGAGACGTCCATGTAATTCACCCGCGCCGGCTCGACGTCCACGAATTCCCCGCGCGCCCGGCAGACCACGCGGTCGCTGAGGAAGTGGCCCTTGTCGTCAATCAAGGTATTCGCCTGCGCGACGATGAATTGTTCCTCGCGGTCGGCGGTGAGATAATCAATTTTTTCGGTGACCCGGCCGTTTTCCACCTTGCGATAAGGTGTCTCCAAAAAGCCGAATTCGTTGATGCGGGCAAAGGTGGCCAACGACGCAATCAAACCGATGTTCGGGCCTTCCGGCGTTTCAATCGGGCAAATGCGGCCGTAGTGCGACGGATGGACGTCGCGGACTTCAAAGCCCGCGCGGTCACGGCTCAAGCCGCCCGGCCCCAACGCGCTGAGACGGCGCTTGTGGGTCAATTCCGCCAGCGGATTGATTTGATCCATGAACTGGCTCAACTGCGAGCGGCCGAAGAAATCGCGAATCACCGCCGAAAGCGCCTTGGGATTGATGAGCTTCTGCGGCGTCATCGCCTCGACGCTTTGATCGAACAGCGTCATGCGTTCCTTGACCAGGCGTTCGGTGCGGGCCAGGCCGACGCGGCATTGGTTGGCCAGCAACTCGCCGACCGTGCGGATGCGGCGGCTGCCAAGATGATCAATGTCGTCCAGCGACCCCTCGCCCTTTTTGAGGCGCAGCAGATACTTCGTCGCAGCAATCAAATCGTCCTTCGTCAAAATGCGCGACTCTTCCTTGTCCTTGAGGCCAAGTTTCTGGTTGATTTTGTAACGGCCCACCCGGCCCAGATCATAACGTTTCGGGTCAAAGAACAGCCGCTTGAGCAACGCGCGCGAATTGGCCGCCGTCGGCGGGTCGCCCGGGCGCAAGCGCCGGTAAATGTCCTTGAGCGCCTCATCCTCGTTTTTGGCCGGATCCTTCTTGAGGCACTTGATCAGGACGCCTTCGTCCACGGAGGTGTCCACGACCTTGATTTTGTTGACGCCCAGTTCGGCGATTTGTTTCACCACCGCCTTGGACAACGGCTCAAAGGCGCGCGCAACGACCAGGCCTTTTTCCTCATCCACGGCGTCGTGGATCAACACCCGGCTCGACAGGTCCTCGAGTTTTTCGGCCTCTTTGACCGAAAGTTCCTCGATATCGTAAAATAACTTGATGATTTCCTCATCCGTGCCCCGCGTCTCACCGCCATCCTTGTCCTTGCCCTTGCCGGTGGCGCCTTCCACGTCCAAAAAGCTCAGCGCGCGGAAAAACGTCGTCGTCAAAAATTTCCGGCGGCGTTTCTTGCGGTCGAGATAGACGTACAGCAGGTCGCTGGTGTCAAATTGCGCCTCGTACCATGAGCCGCGGTCGGGAATGACGCGGAAACTGTGCAAAATTTTGCCATTCGGGTGCTGGGTGGCTTCAAAGGCAATGCCCGGCGAACGGTGCAACTGGCTTACGACCACGCGTTCCGCGCCATTGATGACAAATGTGCCCTGGGGAGTCATCAGCGGCAGTTCGCCCATGAACACCTTTTCCTCCTTGGCGCTCTTGCCTTCCTCTTTAAGCAGGAACGTGACGTAAAGCGGCGCGCCATAGGTCAGGCCTTCGCGCAGGCATTCGAGCCAATCCACCTTCGGCTCGCCGATTTCATAGGAATCATAATCGAGCATGCACTTGCCGTCGTAGCTCTCGATGGGAAACACCTCGCGGAAGACCGACTCGAGGCCGGCGTGCTTCTGGCGGCGTTTCGGCGGGGCGTCAGCCTGCAGGAATTCCTTGTAGGAATTGGTCTGCAATTCAATCATGTTCGGCGGCACCACGATCTCTTTGATCTTGCCGAAGTTGATTCGTTCTGTAATTCGCGATGGCATTGGGACTTTCCGGTTTGGCCGGCAACCGCGCCAGGCCGATATTTCTTATTCAACGACACAAGGCAGGCGCACCGCGTTCAACGGCCGGCCTGCCAAACCAAACTACTGCTTGCTGCTGTTCGTAATTTCCAAATCTTCCACCCGCAAAATTGCGGGAATGAAACGGCGCCCGCCAGCCGGGCGCCGCCCAATATAATTCAACTTTACTTGACTTCCACTTTTGCGCCCGCTTCTTCGAGCTTCTTCTTGGCCGCGTCCGTATCCGCCTTGTTGGCGCCTTCGAGCACGGGCTTGGGTGCGCCTTCGACCAGCGCCTTGGCTTCCGCCAGGCCCAGTCCGGCCTTCACTTCGCGGACGGCCTTGATGACGGCAATTTTCTTGTCCGCCGGCAGGGATACGAGAATCACGTCAAACGTGTCCTTGGCCGCGGCCGCCGGAGCAGCCGCACCGGCCGAAGCGCCGGCAGCCGCCACCGCAACGGGTGCGGCGGCAGAAACGCCCCACTTTTCTTCCAGTTTCTTCACCAAATCGGCGGCTTCAATCACCGTCAACTTGCTTAATTCCTCTACGAGGTTTCCAATGTCAGCCATATTACCTTTCGTTCGTCTCGTCGTCCGCCATGGTCCGCCTGCTCCCGCGTTGCGGGATCCGGCGCGACACGCCACGGCGGTTTTAAGTTCGCAATCCTAAACCGACGATTTACGTTGTTGTTTGTTTGTTCATCCAATCCACCGGCCGGGCGAATTGGAAATGGTTTTAACTTTTCTCGGACTTGGCCTTGATGACACGCGCGAGTTGCGACGCGGGCGTGTTGATCAGAATCGCCAGTTTGGTTGCCGGCGCATTCAACAAGCCGAGCAACGTGGCCCGCAAAACGTCCAGGCTCGGCAAATCGGCCAGCACCTTGATCGCCGCCTCTTCGAGCCGTTGATTGTTCAAGTAGCCGAACTTGACCTTCGGCTTGTCAAACTCCGCGCTGAAATTTTTCAGCGCCTTGGCCGCGGCGGAAATTTCCTTCTGCCCCGTGACCACGGCAATCTGTCCGGCCAGCACCCCGTTCAATTCACCCACGCCGGCCTCCTTGGCCGCAATCTGAAAAATGGAATTTTTCACGACGTGAATTTCCGCGCCCGCCTGCGCCAGACGTTTCCGTAGTTCGGTCAGATGAAGCACTTTCAGCCCCCGATAATCCACGACGATGAAGAACGGCGAACCGTTCAACCGCGCCACGTATTCCTTCGTCAAAATTTGTTTTTCAGCACGCATGATTCAAATCCTCGTTAGTTGTTTGAAAATTCCCGCACGTCCACCCGCACCGGCGGACTCATCGTCGCCGAAATCGTGCAGGAATGGATGTAAGTGCCTTTGACACTGTGCGGCCGCGCCTTCGCCACGGCCTCAATGACCGCGCGCGCGTTTTCTTCAATCTGGTTCGGCGCAAACGACACCTTGCCCACGGGCACGTGCACGTTGCCGGCCTTGTCGATTTTAAACTCAACGCGGCCCGCCTTGACTTCCTTCACGGCCCTGGCCGTATCGTCCGTCACCGTGCCGGTTTTCGGGTTCGGCATGAGGCCGCGCGGCCCCAGCACCTTGCCGAGCTTGCGGACCTCGATCATCGCCTCCGGCGTGGCAATCGCCACGTCAAAATCCGACCAGCCATCGTTGCACTTCTTGATCATGTCCTCAAAACCGACATATTCCGCGCCCGCGGCCTTGGCCGCGTCCGCCCCCGCGCCGCTCCGGGCGAACACCAGCACACGGACGGTCTTGCCACTGCCGTGCGGCAGCGGCACGGTGCCCCGGATCATTTGATCGGACTGTTTCGGATCCACCCCGAGACGGAACGCGAGATCCACCGTTTCGTTGAATTTGGCCTTGGGGAATTTGGCCAGGACGCCGACCGCTTCCTTGAGCGAATACGCTTTCCGGGCGTCCAGGACTTCGAGTGCTTTCTTGTATCGTTTGCTTGGCATTGGTCTGGTTGCGGTGCAAGCGAATCAAAGATTCTCCCGCATTTTGGTTTTTAATGTTTCGGACGTTTCAAAATATAACGGATTTCATCTTCGCCGTTGGGCGATTTAATGGGGACGGCAGCAACCAGCGTCCATCCTTCTTTCGCTGAATTATTCAAAGCCGCATCAACATTCGCAATATCAGCATTCCCGTAATCAACGGCCGTGTATTCCCACTGCGCCGTTTTGTTGTGAGTCGTGCAACAGCCAACAAATACAAATGAGGCCAGAACCGGAACTAATAAACATTTGAGTGTCGCTTTCAAATTCATGGTCTTCGCGTTTTGGCAGCACCTCTTATTCGACGACTTCAATACCCATGCTGCGCGCGGTGCCGGCAACGACCCGGAACGCCGCTTCGGGCGAATTCGCGTTCAAATCCTTTGACTTCATCTTGACGATGTCCAAAACCTGTTTGCGCGTCACCTTGCCGACCTTGTCCTTGTTCGGCGTCTTGGAGCCCGCCGTGATGCCCGCCGCCTTTTTCAACAGGATCGACGCCGGCGGCGATTTGGTGATGAACGTGAACGACTTGTCCTGATAAACGGTAATGACAACGGGGATCACCAAACCCGCGTCCGCCTTGGTCGCCGCATTAAATTCCTTGCAGAAGCCCATGATGTTGACGCCGTGCTGGCCGAGCGCCGGGCCCACGGGAGGCGCGGGATTCGCCTGCCCCGCCGGAATCTGCAATTTAATCTGTCCTGTGACTTTCTTTGCCATAAAACGTCTATGCCTTTTCCACCTGCCAGTATTCGAGTTCCACCGGCGTGTTACGTCCAAAAATGTTCACGGTCACTTTCAACTTGCCGCGTTCCGGGTCGATTTCCTCGATGATCCCGCTGAAATTCAGGAACGGTCCGTTGTTGATTTTGATCGTCTCGCCCACTTCAAAATTGACCTTGGGTTTTTCCGTCTCCTCCGACGCCGAAATTTGGGCCTTGATGGACTCGACTTCGTCGGCCGGCGTTGGTGTCGGCGGCTCCCCGCCCACAAAACCAATTACTCCCTGCGTTTCCTTGATGAAATACCAGGGCTTCTCGATGATGCGGTTGCTTTCGTCCAGCAACACCATGTCCACAAACACATAGCCCGGCCAGAGCTTGCGGCTCGACACGGTCTTCTTCTGATTGCGCACCTCGACGACTTTTTCCATCGGCACCAGGACCTCTTTGACAAAGTCCTGCATCTCGTCGGTCTTGACGCGCTTCTCGATGCTTTCCTTGACCTTTTGCTCCTGGCCCGAAAGCGTATGTATGACAAACCACTGGCTGCGCATGTTGCTCAGAGTTTAAAGAAAATTGCGAAAAAGATTTGGTCCACGGCGTAAACGAACACACCGAGCAAACCAATGGAAATGGCAATGACCGTGGTGGAGCCTTTTAACTCATCCCACGTCGGCCATGAGCACTTTTTCAATTCGTCCAACGTTTCCCGGCAATAATCAGCCAGACGCCGGATTTGCCCCTGCCACCATAAATAGGCAAAGATCGCCCCGATGACCGCCGCCCAGATCAAAATTTTAGTCCAACTGTTCACAAATTCATTTCTTCACCGTCCGGCCGGGCCGCCGCCCGCCGCATAACATCTCAGCCCATGCCCCCGGCCGGCTCCCGCATTGCGGGATTCGGCGCGACCGCTTCCCCCCGGCTTCGCTCCGGGCGAAGACTGGCGGAGAGGGAGGGATTCGAACCCCCGTTGGGCTTTCGCCCAAAGCGGTTTTCAAGACCGCCGCGATAGACCACTCTGCCACCTCTCCGAGGTGGTTGATAGTCTTTGGTTGATGGTTGATGACCGGCGCCTCCGCCTTATTTTGCCGGCCGCGATCAACTCTCAACTATCCACTCTCAACTCAATTTGGCACGGCAGGAGGGACTTGAACCCCCAACCAACGGTTTTGGAGACCGCTACTCTACCAATTGAGCTACTGCCGTATCCGCCCAATCCCGTTTGTGTTTCAGACAAAAAAGGAGCCGCGGGGTTCATGGTCCCGCGCCCCGAATTTGAAATCGCTTCAAGCAACCACTTCGCTGATCCGGCCGGCGCCAATGGTCCGACCGCCTTCACGAATCGCAAAGCGCTGGCCCTTTTCCATGGCCACCGGCTTTTGCAGGACCACTTCCACCGAAATGTTGTCGCCCGGCATCACCATCTCGACGTTCGCCGGCAGCGTCAACGTACCCGTGACGTCACTGGTGCGGAAATAGAATTGCGGCCGGTAATTGGTGAAGAACGGCGTGTGACGGCCACCCTCATCCTTCGACAGCACGTAAACCTCCGCCTTGAATTTCGTGTGCGGCGTGATCGAACCGGGCTTGGCCAACACCATGCCGCGTTCCACGTCCTCCTTTTTCGTGCCGCGCAGGAGCACCCCGACGTTGTCGCCCGCCGTCGCCTTGTCGAGCAGCTTGCGGAACATTTCGATGTCGGTCGCCACGGTTTTGGCCGTGTCCTTCAGGCCGACGATTTCAACTTCCGACATGCGATCGAGCACACCGCGCTCCACCCGACCGGTCACCACCGTGCCACGGCCTTCAATGTTGAATACGTCTTCAATGCACATCAGGAACGGCTTGTCCACCTCGCGTGCCGGGAGCGGGATGAACGCGTCAATCGCCTCCAGCAATTCCTGAATGGCTTTCGCGCCTTCAGGTTCATGCGCCAGCGCCTTTTTTGCGCTGCCGCGAATGACGGGCGTCTTGTCCCCTGGAAATTCATACTTGGTCAACAGGTCGCGGACTTCCATTTCGACGAGGTCGAGCAGTTCCTTGTCGTCCACGAGGTCAACCTTGTTCAGGAAAACTACAATGGCGGGCACGCCGACCTGGCGGGCCAGGAGCACGTGTTCCTTGGTTTGCGGCATCGGGCCTTCCGAGGCATCCACCACGAGAATGGCTCCATCCATCTGTGCCGCGCCCGTAATCATGTTCTTGATGAAGTCGGCATGGCCGGGACAGTCAATATGGGCATAGTGCCGCTTGTCGCTCTGATACTCGACGTGTGAAACCGCAATGGTCACCGTTTTGGTTTCGTCGCGCACCGTGCCGCCCTTCGTGATGTCGGCGTAGGAAATGGGCGACGCCAGACCTTTCTTCGACTGAACCTCGACCAGCGCAGCGGTTAGAGTGGATTTGCCGTGATCGATGTGTCCGATGGTGCCGACGTTGACGTGCGGTTTTGTTCGTTGAAATTGCTCTTTAGCCATTTTTATCTCCTGCGTTGGTTTCGTTATTTTTTATCAACAAATTGTCTGGAGCCCATGATCAGGATCGAACTGATGACCTCATCCTTACCAAGGATGTGCTCTACCAACTGAGCTACATGGGCACACTGAAATCATTAGTCCGACCAGATACGTCAAAAGACAAAAAACCGCTTCCCCTCACTTCTTTTCTTTCGAAAATCCGAGGGGCAACCGGCTCTTTAACTTTTTACGGCCCTGACGCCTCGCAAAGTAGCAGCTCCACCTGCCCTGTCAACAGGTTTTTTAACTAAATTTTACTTGCTGATTCCCCGTTCGCTCGACCGTACAAATTGGACCAAATAATCGATTTCCTCCAGTCCTGTCATCTTTTTCTCCACCTTCACCACGGCGTTGCGAAGGGTCAGGCCTTCACGAAATAAAATCTTGTAGGCCTGGCGCAATGCACTCTGGGCTTTATCGGAAACGCCGTTCCGTTCCATGCCGATTTTGTTGATGGTGCGCGTCTCCGCCGGATTGCCATCAGCCATCATGAACGGCGGCACATCCTGGACGACTTTTGAGCAACCGCCAATCATCGCCATCTTGCCAATCCGGCAAAACTGATGGATGGCCGCCAACCCCCCGATCACCGCGTAATCCTCCACCGTCACGTGCCCCGCCAGCGTTGCCACGTTGGACATGATGATACGATCGCCCAGCAGGCAATTGTGCGCGATGTGGCAGTAGGCCAGAATGTGATTGTGCGAACCGACGCGCGTGACCTCGCCGTCGCCCGTCGCGCTGTGGATTGTGACGTATTCGCGGAAGGTGTTATGACTGCCGATTTCCACGCGCGTCACCCCGCCCTTCCATTTCAAATCCTGTGTCTTCAACCCGATGCTCGCAAACGGAAAAACTTCATTCTCCCGGCCCACCCTGGTGTGACCGTCAATAACAACATGGGAGTGGAGCCTGCATTTATCGCCCAGCACGACGTGTTCGCCAATGACGCAATAGGGACCCACCTCGCAACCGGCCCCGATTTTTGCCTTGGGATGGATGATGGCGGAAGGATGAATCATGGAGATCTACGATATATGATTCACGATTTACGTGCCGCGCGAAGTGCGCGCGGTTCTTTTTTCCGAGCCTTCATTTCTTCGCGATTCATAAAAGTTCTGGGTTTCGACTTGTGTGAAGTGGCGTAAATCGTATACCGCAAATCGTAAATCTTTATGCGTCCCGGAGCATGAACGTGACCTCTGCTTCGCTCACAATTTCGTCGCCCACCTTGCAGACGCCCTGGGCCTTGCCGATTTTTCCGCGCGACCGGACCAGTTCGACCTCGATCACCAGCACGTCGCCCGGCAGGACCGGCTTGCGCCATTTTACCTCTTCGGCGGACATGAAGTAGGCGATTTGCCCCGCGTTTTCCGCCTGCCGCAGCATAAGTATGCCCGCGACCTGCGCCATCGCTTCCAACTGCAGCACGCCCGGCATGATGGGGTGTCCGGGAAAATGTCCTTGAAAATACGGCTCGTTGTTCGTGATGTTTTTTATCGCCGTGATTTTGTTGCCGTCAATTTTCACCACGCGGTCCACCATCAAGAACGGGTAGCGGTGCGGAATGATTTGCATCACCCGCATCGCGTCCAATCCCGTTCCGGCGTTTATCAGTTCGGTCAGGGCGGCGGTTCTCCCGCCATCCGCCCGGGCAGGAACGGGCGGCGGGCCAAAGGCCTGGGCCGCGCGCAATGGCCGGTTCATCTGCGCGGAAATCAGTCGGACCATCTCGCAATTCGCGGCGTGGCTCGGCCGGACCGCAATCAAATGACCGCGCACCGGACGCCCGAGCAGCGACAGGTCGCCCACAATGTCGAGCATCTTGTGCCGCACAAATTCCTCGGGATAACGCAGCGGCTCGGTGGTCAGCACCGCGTCGTCGCGGATGACGACCGCATTTTCCAGGCTGCCACCCTTGATGAGGTTGTTTTTGATGAGATGCTCGATCTCCTCGTAAAAGCAAAACGTCCGCGCATGGGACAGCTCCCGTTCCCAGGTTTTGGGCGTGACTTCCGTGCTGTAAAATTGTGTGAACTGGCCGTTCTTGTCCGCGCTCGTGCAGGTGATTTTGAAACCGTCATCAGGAAAAAGTGTCATCACCGTCTCGCCGGATTCCAGTTCGATTGGCTCGGTCGGCAAATACGTCTCGCGTTTTTCCGCCTGCGGCACGATGCCGGCGGCCTGGATGATTTTGCAGAACTCGCGCGAACTGCCGTCGGCTATCGGCGGCTCGTTCGAATCCAGTTCAATGACGGCATTGTCAATGCCATAACCGGCGAGCGCGGCCAGCACGTGTTCGATGGTGTGGATTTTCACATTGCCCTTCGCCAGCGTGGTTGAGCGGGTCGTCTCGCCCACGTTTTCCACACGCGCCTCGATTTCCGGTTTGCCTTCGAGGTCCACACGACGGAACCGCACGCCGCTGTTGGCGGGCGCGGGCAGGATGGTCATGTCCACCCGGTTGCCGCTATGCAAGCCGATGCCGGAAAAACTGGCGGGACGGTTGAGCGTCTGCTGATTGAGCACGGACGGATTGAACAAAACGGGAAGGCAATTGGCAAGATTGCATTAAGGATCCCGAATTGCCGCTTGCACCGTTCGCTTCCGCGTTTAACCTGTCACCGTGGCTTGGTTCACTGACCGTCATTTCTTTCTGCTCGCCGTTGCCGTTTACGGTTTAAGCACGGTGTATTCGGTTTTCCTGTGGCGAAAAGGTTTTCGCAAGGACGACCACGTCAATTATCTCTTGCTGCTCGCGGCGTTTGTGTTGCACACGGTGGCGATGGTCCGGCGCGGCTTCTCCATCAATCATTGCCCGGTCAACAACCTGTTCGAAGCCACCGTGTTCATCGCCTGGAGCGCCGCCGCCGCTTATCTCGTCATCGGCCTGTTGCCAAAGCTGCGGTTCCTCGGCGCGTTCGCGTCGCCGGTGTTGTTCGCCATCGGCGTGTTTGCGCTGATGCCGGAACTGGATCCGCCTCACGGCCCGACCCCGCAATTCACCGGCGCGCTGACCAGTCTGCACGCGGCGACCATCCTGCTGGCCTACGGCGCGTTCGGCCTGGGAGCGGCGGCGGCGGGCATGTTCCTGACCGAACAGCACGATTTAAAATTCCACAAGCTCCGGGCCGTGCTGTCTTTGCTGCCGCCGATTCAACGGCTCGAAATCGTCACCGGGCGTCTCGTGCTGGCCGGCTTCATTCTGTTCACCATCGGCCTCGAAGCCGGGCGCTACCTGCCCCGCGCTGCGGACGCAAGTTATTGGTCGGACCCCAAAGTGATCTGGTCTGCCTTCATGTGGCTGGTGTATCTGGCCCTGTTGGTCTCACGCCTGGCGCTGGCCCAATCCAGCCGCCGCTTCGCCTACGGCGTCATCGCCGCGTTCATCTTTCTGCTGCTGACCTTTTGGGGCACCAACCTTCTTTCACCGCTGCATCAGCCGTTGCATCATCCATGAACGTCGTTGTCATCGGTTTGAGCCATCATTCGTCGCCCGTGGAATTGCGGGAACGGTTTGCGTTTGCCGAAACGAAAATTCCCGAGGCGCTCAAATCGCTGCGCAACCTGGGTTTTGCCGAAGCCGTCATCCTTTCCACGTGCAATCGCGTGGAAATCTACGCCGCCACGACTCAGGAACCGGCGGCAACATTTGCGGAATTGAAACAATTTCTGGCACGGTGGAGCGAGACGGCTGGCAAACCGGAGGCAGGGTCATCGCGCTGCGATGACCGGACGGCGCAGCGCGCCGTCCCTACCAATATAGGCAACGAACTGTACACGCTGGCCGAGCCGCAAAGCCTGCAGCACCTGTTCAAGGTGGCTTGCGGGCTGGACTCGATGGTGCTCGGTGAAACGGAAATCCTGGGCCAGCTCAAGCAGGCCTACGCCCTCGCGCAACAGCACGGCCACACCGGCGCACGGCTGAACAAGGCGTTTCAACGTGCGTTTCACGTGGCCAAACACGTCCGCACGCATACCAGCATCCAGCGCGGCAGCGTTTCCGTAGCCTCGGCGGCGGTCGAACTCGCGGAAAAGATTTTCAACTCGCTCCAGGACCGGGAGGTGCTCGTCATTGGCGCCGGCGATACCAGCGAGAAAACCGCCCGGGCCCTGCGCTCGCGCGGCGCCAGGAGCATCATCGTCGCCAGCCGTTCGCACGAACGTGCCGCGGCGCTGGCGAATGAACTGGGCGGACGCGCCGTGCCCTTTGACGATTGGGCGGCGGAGTTTGAGAAAATTGACATCGTCATCAGCAGCACGTCGGCGCCGCATCACATTCTGGACCGCGCAAAACTCGAACCGCTGATGAAGGCGCGCAAGCAACGCCCCCTGCTGCTCATCGACATCGCCGTGCCGCGCGATATTGATCCGGCGGTGAATTTCCTGGAGAACGTCTATCTTTACAACATCGACGATTTGCAAGCCATCGCCGACGATTACCTCAAACAGCGCCAGGATGAAATCGCGCGGTGCGAGGCCATCATTGCCGAAAAAGTGAAGACGTTGCTGGAAACGAAAAATCTTCAGCCGCGGACAAGCACGGAAGGGCATGGATTGAACGCGGCGCCCGCAAAACTCTGACCGGATTTGTTGTTCTTTTCATCTGTGTATATCTGTGTTCATCTGTGGCCAAAGTATGGCCGCTGAACGCCCCATCATCATCGCCACGCGCGGCAGCGCGCTGGCGCTCGCGCAGGCCAACCTGATGGCCGCGCAATGCCGCGAAATATTTCCCAAACTGCGTTTTGAACTGAAAATCATCAGGACCACCGGCGACAAAATGCAGACCGCCTCAATGGCGAAAAAGGGAGAAGCGTTGCCCAAAGGTTTGTTTACGAAGGAACTCGAAGTGGCGCTGGTCAAGGGCCAGGCCGATCTCGCCGTGCACAGCTTGAAGGATTTGCCGACCGATCTGCCCGCCGGCCTTGTGCTGGCCGCCACCCCCAAGCGCGCCGATGTGCGCGACGTGTTGATCTACCGCGATGCCGAATTCATCAAGACCCGCGCCGCCGACACGGCCTCAGCCGACTGGGCGCCCGGCCAGGACGCATTGCGCGGTTTCCGGCCGCACTTGAAACTGAAGGATTTCCCGTCCAAGGCGACGATCGCCACCAGCAGCACGCGGCGCAAGGAACAATTGCTCGCCGCCCGGCCGGATTTGAGCGTCGTGGAAATCCGCGGCAACGTCAGCACCCGGATGCAGAAGGTCGCCGAGCGTGGTGAACTGGATGCGACCGTGCTCGCACTCGCGGGCATCACGCGGTTGAACTTCGAAATCAAACCGGACGGACGGCTTACCGGCGACGCGGTGCCGGATGGGCTGCTGGCGACGGTCCTGGACGTGGACGTAATGTTGCCGTGCGTGGGCCAGGGCGCGATTGGCATTGAGATTCGCGCGGACGACGAACGCATCGCCAAAATTTGCGAGCGGCTGAATCATTTCAACACGTTCCGTTGCGTGACAGCCGAACGCGCGTTTCTGCGCGCGATGGGCGGCGGCTGCCAGAGTCCGGTGGCCGCCTATGCTGAAATCAATGGCAGCCGGGTGGAAATGCGCGCGGTTTCGTTCCATCACGGGCCGGCAAAACGCAGTGACGGGAAACGCCCCATCGCCGAAGCAGCAGCACTGGGCGAAGAACTGGCGGCGCAGTTAAAATAAGAAGGAAGGGCAATTAGTCCCCTGCCCGACGGCGCGCACGGAGTTCCGCTTCCCACCACGGTCGCCTCGGCGAGACGACCCTACCTTCGCGCTAATTTTCAGCCTGGCTATTTTTCCAGACCAGCCAGAAGCGAATCCAATTGTTTCCGTTCGATATCGGTGGCCGTCCCGGCGACGATGTGGCCGGCGATGCTGCGCAGGATGTGGGCCTTGTCCGCCGGTAGATCATTCAAGGTGTCGTTGAGCAGGGTTTTGACAATGGTGACAAAGGTGTTGCCGTTGTAGTTACAGAAAGGGGCCAGCCGGTGGCATTGAAAACCGATTTGTAAAACTTCGGACAGGGATAATTTTCTGGAACGATTCTTTTCCCATAATTCCTTAGCCGGAGCATAGCCATCGGACGTGGGTTTGTGCAGGGCATTGCGGGCTTCACATAATGCAGCATTGATGGAAATGACCGTTTCCCAAGGCACTATTTGAAGCCAGTTTTTTACCAGCCCGGCCATTGCGGCTAGGCGGATTTTGACTTTTTCAGGCTGGCCTTGATTCGCTGTAAAGTCGCCACACCTTCGCTCTTCATATAACCTTTGCCCGTACGCGCCAAAATTGGCTCGGCTAGAAAGCGATGCTGCATGCGCAGTCCCTGCTTAACGGCTTCTTTCAGGAACTTATTTTCAGCCACTGTCATACCACCAAGATAACCAATGAATCCCATAATCGCAAATCCATTCTGGTTGACATAAAAACGGCGCGAACTTTCATTCGCGCCGTTGCTTCCCCGGTTTCTCCGGAACGTGTTTTACACGTCGTAATAAAGGAAGAATTCGTACGGATGCGGGCGCAGGCGGATGGCGTCGTGTTCCTTGCGCTTGCTGCTGATCCACATGTCAATGAAGTCTTCGGTGAAGACGTCGCCCTTGAGCAGGAACGCATGGTCCTTCTCCAGGCAATCGAGCGCCTCGCTAAGGCTGCCGGCCACATTGGGGACCTTCTTCAATTCCTCCGGCGGCAGTTCGTAGATGTTTTTGTCCAACGGCGCGCCGGGCTTGATTTTGTTCTGGACGCCATCGAGACCGGCCATGAGCAGCGCGGCAAAGGCGAGATACGGATTGGCCGCCGGGTCCGGCGGACGATATTCGAGGCGTTTGGCCTTGGGATTCTCGCTGTACGTCGGGATGCGGACGGCGGCGCTGCGGTTGCGCGCGCTGTAAGCGAGGTTGACCGGCGCTTCATAACCGGGCACGAGGCGCTTGTAGCTGTTCGTGGTCGGGTTGCAAATGGCGCACAGGGCCTTGGCATGCTTCAGCAAACCACCGGCGTAATAAAGGGCCATTTCGCTCAAGCCGCCGTATTCCTTGCCGGCGAAGAGCGGTTTGCCCTTTTTCCACAATGATTGATGGGTGTGCATGCCGGAACCGTTGTCGCCAAAGAGCGGCTTGGGCATGAAGCAGGCGGTCTTGCCGTGCTTGCGGGCGATGTTCTTGACCACATATTTGTAAATCATCATCCAATCGGCGGCCGTCACCAGCGTGCTGAAGCGATAGTCAATTTCCGCCTGGCCGGCGGTGGCCACTTCGTGGTGCTGGCGTTCGATTTTGACGCCGAGTTCCTCCATCACCAGGCACATTTCGGTGCGGATGTCCTGCTGGGTGTCGGCCGGCGCGACCGGGAAGTAACCTTCCTTGTGGCGAATTTTGTAGCCGAGGTTGGGCATTTCATCGCGGCCGGTGTTCCAAACGGCTTCCTCGGAATCGACGGAGTAGAACGTGCCGTTGCTCCTGGAGTCGAACTGGACGTTGTCAAAGATGAAAAACTCGGCTTCCGGACCAAAGAACGCCTGGTCGGCCAGGCCGGTGGCAATGAGATGTTTTTCCGCCTTTTGCGCGATGCCGCGCGGATCGCGGCTGTAGGGTTCCAGCGTGCCGGTCTCGGAAATGGTGCAGGTGAGACTCAACGTCGGGACCGCGCAAAATGGATCAATGAACGCGGTTTCGGGGTCCGGCATGGCGAGCATGTCGGAAGCTTCAATGGATTTCCAACCGCGGATGGAGGAACCGTCGAAGCCCAGGCCTTCGGTGAAAATGTCCTCGGTCATTTCACCGATGGGACAACTGAAATGTTGCCAGGTGCCGAAAGTGTCGACGAACTTGATGTCCATCATCTTCGCACCCGCTTTTTTTGCGAGTTCAATTACGCTCTTGGGGGTTGCCATATTTAGTGTGTGGATTTCTTGGTTGCTGTTGTTGGGCGCCAACGAAATTGACCGCTGCGTCTTGGTCGGATTTTGCCAACAATCAATACTGCGTCCACATTTTTTTGGCCTGATTTATTCACAATTTCCATGCCCTCATCCGCGAATTGCATTGGCGTAAACAAAAAACGGTACGGACTGTTTGTCCGCACCGTTTCCCCAGTTCCTCCCGGCTGGTGGGTCTTGAAAACTACTTCCTGGCCGCCTTCTCCTTCTTGATCGGGACCGTGGCAATGGTTTGGAGGATGCGACCGGCGATCTTGTAGGGGTCGCCCTGGGAGTTCGGTCGGCGGTCTTCCAGATAGCCGCGATAGCCGCTGGGAATGAAGGTCTGCGGCAGACGGACGGAGGCGCCACGATTGCCCACGCCGTAATTGAATTTGTCAATCGACTGCGTCTCGTGCAGGCCGGTCAGGCGCAGATGATTGTCCGGGCCATAAACGGCGATGTGCTCGTTCTTGTATTTGTCGAACGCCGCCATGAGTTTCTCGAAATATTCCTTGCCGCCCACCTCGCGCATGTGTTCGGTGGAGAAGTTGGTGTGCATGCCCGAACCGTTCCAATCCACGTCCTTGCCCAGCGGCTTGCAGTGCCAGACCACATCAACTTCATATTTTTCGCAGAGGCGCATGAGGAGGTAGCGGGCGACCCACATCTGGTCGGCGGCGTTCCGGGAGCCTTTGCCGAAGATCTGGAATTCCCACTGGCCCTTGGCAACTTCGGAATTGATGCCTTCGTGGTTGATGCCGGCGTCGAGGCAGAGGTCCAGGTGGGTGTCCACAATCTCGCGCGCGATGTCGCCGACGTTCTTGTAGCCGACGGCGGTATAATATTCGCCCTGCGGCGGGGGGAAGCCGCCCCCGGGCGGGAAGCCCAGCGGCACACCGTTCTTGTAGAGAAAATATTCCTGCTCGAAACCGAACCAGGCGCCGGGGTCATCGGGAATCGTGGCGCGGGCGTTGGTCGGATGCG
>JAJPJM010000039.1 GCA_021324235.1 Verrucomicrobiota bacterium | reverse complement strand
CGCGGCGATGATTTGCGCTACGACCTGGAGATCAGTCTCGAGGAAGCGGCGCTCGGTTGTGAAAAGAAAATCTCCATCACAAAATCCGTCCGCTGCGAAACCTGTGAGGGATCGGGCATGGAACATGGTTCCAAGGCGCGTACCTGTCAGACCTGCGGCGGGCACGGCGTGGTGCTCATGTCGCGCGGTTTTATCAGCCTCCGGCAAACCTGCCCGCATTGCAAAGGCACGGGGCAGATTCTGGAAAAACCGTGCAAAACCTGTCACGGCGATGGCCGGCATGAACATCTTTCGGAAATTAAATTGCGCATCCCGCCCGGAGTGGACACCGGGTCGCGTCTGCGCTCTTCCGGGAATGGCGAAGCCGGTTTTCGCGGCGGCCCGGCGGGTGATTTGTACGTCATCCTCCATGTCAAGCCCCACGAGTTTTTCCAGCGCGAAGGTGATGATTTGCTTTGTGAAGCACCGGTCAGTTTCGCCCAGGCGGCGCTCGGCGCGGAAATTGAAGTCCCGACCCTGGACCACAAGGTGACCGTCAAAATCCCCGCGGGCACACAACCGGGCGCCGCGTTCCGGGTCAAAGGCAAAGGTGTCAAAAATCTGCAGGGTTATGGGCACGGTGATTTGCATGTGCGCATCCAGGTGGAAGTGCCGATGCAGCTCAGCCCGGAACAAAAGGCGAAACTGCGGGAATTTGCCGCGTTGAACAATGAAGACGCCAACTCCGCCGACAAAGGGATTTTTGAAAAGGCCAAAAAACTGTTCCGGTAAATTTATGATTTATGATTACGGGTGGTCATTCGGGTCGCGTTAAAGATTTTTGTCAATTCTTCCGCTTCCCTGCGCAGGGCGGCAAGACGCTTGGGGGAAAGCAGCCCGGCGAGTTCCGTCAATTCAATCCAGAACCCTGTTTCATCCGCTTCCTCCAATACGATTGTAATCTTGTTGATGAAGTCCGCCCGGGATTTGGCGCGCAGGGCGGCGCGATAATTGGCTGCAACCGAAGTGCCGCTTCGCGCCACTTGATTGGCGATGGTTCGACCCGAAGGTTTGTTTGGGAGGGCATCCGCGAACTTCAAAACGCGGACAGCAAATTGCATCGTTCGTTGTTTAAGTTCGGCAGGGTTCATAGGCGGTTCAGTGTGGCAATTGTCGTTTAATCATCAATCGCAAATCATAAATCGTAAATGACCGCGCACCGTTTTTACCTGCCACCAGAACACTGCGCGGGCGATGTGCTCCGGATTGAGGGGCGCGAGGCGCATCATGCGTTGCACGTGCTCCGGGTGAAACGCGGCGAACCGGTGGTCGTGCTGGACGGCGTCGGTCATGAATTCGCCTGCGAAGTTGCCGAGACCTCACGCGAGACGTTGACGTTGCGGGTTGCACAAAAGCATTCCATCCCCTCCCTGCCCGGCCCCATTACGCTCCTGCAGGCGCTGCCGAAGGGAAAAATCATTGAGTCGATCATTCAGAAATCCGTGGAATTGGGCGCGCGGCGCATCGTGCCGCTGCTGACCGGGCGTGTGGTAACCCAGTTCGACGGGAAGGACGCGGCCAACAAGCGGGAGAAATGGCAACTGGTCGCCATCGAAGCCATCAAGCAATGCGGCGCAGCCTGGCTGCCAAAAATCGAAACGCCGACGACGATTGAACAGTTCCTGGCCGGAAAAGAAACATTTGATTTGTCACTCGTCGGCTCGTTGCAGGCGGATCGGCGTCATCCCCGTGTTTGTTTTCAGGAATTTCAAGCCCGGCATGGACGCCTGCCACAGGGCGTGGCCGTTTGGATCGGCCCGGAAGGCGATTTCACACCCGGCGAACTGAAGATCATCCAGGCCAGCGGGGCGCTGCCCATTTCACTCGGCCGGCTGGTGCTGCGGGTCGAAACTGCGGCGATTTACTGTCTTTCGATGCTTAACTACGAACTGCAGCCGGCCGCCTGAACTGAACCAAAATGCGAAAGGCCCGGCCCAGATGTTCCGGATGCGTGAGGGTTTGAAACTGGCGCGTACGGGAAGCATCCCATTGGCCAAAGGACTTGTCCTTTGCCGCCTCGTCCAAAATTCGCGTCAGAAATTGCGCCTGGGTCAAAAAACTTTCCGTCACCAATCCGGTGGATTCCCCGGTGGCCTGAATGACTGGAAAATTGACGTGGGCGGTGATGTCTTGCTCACCGGCGTTGGCGAGCAGGTCGGCAGCCAGGTGATGACGAAAATAGGCGCGCAACGTGCCGTGCGGGCGACCCGGCGAAAATAATTCATCGGCGCCCAAACCGTAATCCATCGTCATCAACCGTCCGCGTTCCCAGACGCCTGCGGCCTCGCGCCACCAGTTTTCAGCGGCGGAAGACATTTCGATGGTGTAGCCGTCGGGCAATACCGCGAGCAATTCCTGCGGAACCAGATGCGGGACGAGTGACGAGTGACGGGATTCAGTTATTCGCGCCCACTGGAACTTTTCGCCTTCGAGGACAACACCCCATTCGAACCATTTTTTTGCGGTCGCGTCCCAGCCAAAACGATGCACCGGCATGGCATCGAGGAGCTCGTTGGAAAAAAACACCCCGTCAAACAACGAATGACGGGTGGCGCGTGACAGGGTTTTCAAATCGGCAAACCAACGGACGTGGGGCGCAAATTTTTCCAGCTTTTCCTTCTGCCATTCCTGCCGGCGGAGGGATGGTTCAATGATGCCGTATTGGAGGCGCTCAAATAAGCCCGGTCTCGACGATTGCAGCCAGTTCAAAATGTCCCCGGCCAGGGTCCCGTCATGCGCCCCGGCCTCGACAATGCCAACTTCGGATCCCTCATTTCCGGCCTCCGCCCCGAGCCATTGGCTGAATTGAAAGGCGAGCAGTTGTCCGAAAAGTTCACCGACACTGACGCTCGTATAGAAATCGCCGCGCCGGCCGGGATTGTCTGTTTTTGCTTCGTAATATCCATAATCTGGACAATACAGGGCCAGCTCCATGAATCGCGCAAAAGACAAAACGCCGTTGGCGATAATTTCGCGCCGGATAAGTTCAACCACGGGTCGCATTTTTCGTATTTGGCGCGGCTCTAGCTTATTGTGCGCGCAAGAGAACAGAATATATGGCCAAAATCGATGCGTTTTTCAACTTGATGTTCGAACAGAAGGCGTCCGACCTGCACATGGCCTCCGGCAACCCGCCAATGCTGCGTATCAACGGCGAACTGCAGCGCGTGGACTTTCCCCCGCTCGAAAGCGACGCGCTCAAGACCATGCTCTACGAAATCGCGCCGGATTACAAAATCAAACAATTTGAGGAAACCGGCGACGTGGACTTCGGTTACGAGATTCCAAACGTCTCGCGTTTTCGTGTCAATTTTTTCAACCAGAAAAACGGCGTCGGCGCCGTGTTCCGCCAGATTCCCAGTCGCGTCCTTTCCTTTGAGGATTTTGAAAAACTCGAGGCGCCGCTGCCACCCGTGCTCAAAAAGTTTTGCATGCTGCACCGGGGCCTCGTCCTGGTCACCGGGCCGACCGGCTCCGGCAAATCCACCACCCTGGCGGCGATGGTGGACTACTGCAACACCAACCGCAAAGACCACATCATCACCCTGGAAGACCCGATTGAGTTCGTTCACGAAAGCAAGAACTGCCTGGTCAACCATCGTGAAACCGGCCTGCATACCAAATCATTTGCATCGGGACTCCGCGGTGCGCTGCGCGAAGATCCGGATATCGTCCTGGTCGGTGAAATGCGCGATTTGGAAACCATCGAACTGGCCATCACCGCCGCCGCGACCGGCCACTTGGTGTTCGGCACCTTGCATACCCAAAGCGCCGCCAAGACGGTGGACCGGGTCATTGACGTTTTCCCGGCCGAGCAACAAAACAAGATCCGCCAGACGCTTTCCGAGGCGTTGAAGGGCGTCGTGGCGCAAACGTTGTTCAAACGCACCGACAAAAAGGGTCGCGTGGCCGCGTTTGAGATTCTGGTGTTCAACACCGCTGTGGCCAATCTGGTGCGCGAGGGCAAAACGCACCAAATCAACGGCATGATCCAGGTCGGCAAAAAAATCGGCAACCAGCCGCTCGACGACCACATCATGGAACATGTGCGCATGAAACGAATTTCGCCCGAGGAAGCGTACGAAAAGTCCCTGGACAAAAAGAAATTCCGTCCGCTGCTGGCCCACCCCCCGGATGACGAGGACACCCTGTAACTATGCGACGCGCCGAACTGGATCAAATGCTGACCACCATGCTGGCTTCCCAGCCAGAGGTGTCGGATTTGCTGTTCACGGTGGACCGCCCGCCCCAGGTGGAAGCTTACGGTGAGCTTAAACCGGTGACGCTCGACCCGCCGCTGGAAAAACTCACACCTTATCAGGTCGAGATTATTGCCATGAATATCATCGGCGATAATCTCTGGCACATTGAAGACCTGCTGCGACATGGTTCCTGCGATGCCTCCTACGCCCTCTCGGACCAGGCGCGCTTCCGCATCAATATCTTTTCGCAGCGCGGAAACTTCTCCATTGTCTGCCGCCAGTTAAACGCGACGATCCCCACGCTGCCGCAATTGAAATTGCCCGAAATTTTCAAGGAGATTCCCCGGGAAAAGACCGGTCTGGTATTGGTCACCGGTGCCACCGGATCCGGCAAATCCACCACCCTCGCCGCCGTTCTCAACGAAATCAACCGCGACAAGCCCGTCCATATCGTCACCCTGGAAGACCCCGTCGAATATGTCCACAAACATATGAAGGCGACGTTCAATCAACGCGAGCTGGGCATTGATTTCGACAGTTACGCCAATGGTTTGCGGGCGGCGTTGCGCCAGGCGCCCAAGGTCATTCTGGTCGGCGAAATGCGGGACCAGGAAACCGTCAAAATCGCCTTGAGCGCGGCGGAGACCGGCCATTTGGTTCTCAGCACACTGCACACCGTGAATGCCGGTGAAACGATCAACCGCATCCTCGGTATGTTCGAGCCGGAAGAACAGGAACAAATTCGCATCCGCCTGGCCGACTCGTTGCGCTGGGTGGTCAGCCAGCGGCTCGTGCCCAAAACCGGCGGCGGGCGGTTCGCGCTCATTGAAATGATGGGGGCCAATCTCCGGACGCAGGAAGCCATCCGCCTCGGCGAAAGCGAAGGCAAAACCTTTTACGAAATCATCGAAGCCAGCGCCCCGTTCGGCTGGCGCACCTTCGACCAGGCCTGCCTGGACGCCTACGAGCGTGGACATATCACCGAGGAAACCGCCCTGCTCTACTGCACCAAACGCAGCGTGGTGACCCGCGGCATTGACAGCATCAAGAAAACCCGCGGTGACATGGCCTCCACGGCCGGCTCCCTGCGCATGAAAGCGTTCGAACATTCGGCACCTCCGGTGCTCAAACTGAAATGACCTATGCCCGGCTCTTTTGATTTTATCAGTACCGAGGACAAACCGGCGTTGATTGCCTTTTCCACGCCGGAATGGCTCGAAACCGCCAAAGCCGCCCTCGCCGAACTGGGCTATAAAGTCCACACGGCCGCCACCCACAGCGATTTTCTGGTGCGCTTTACCCAGGTGCATTATCAGGTGGTCGTCATTGAGGAATTGTTCGGCGCAAACACCATTGAAGAAAACCTGACCTTGACGGCGCTGCAAAATATGCCCGTCAACCAGCGCCGCCATGCCACCATCGTCCTGCTCGGCAATTCGTTCCAGACGTTCATGCCCATGGAAGCCTTCAAGCAAAGCGTGCATGCCGTCATTAACAGCGCCGAGATGTTCCTGCTCAAACAACTCGTCGAAAAGACCGTGGCGGACAACGCGCTCTTTCTCCACAGTTTCCGCGAGGTCCAAAATCGCCTGTACTCCTCCGGCAATCGCTTGTGATGGCCGCGGGGGTTTGATATTTTTCCGCAGCCGTTTTAATGATTCGCCTCGACCAAGCCCTGGTTGATCGCGGCCTTTGCGAAAGCCGCGAACGCGCCCAACGCGCCATCCTCGCCGGACAGGTCCGCGTCAACGCCCAACGTGCACACAAACCCAGCGACTCCGTCCAGTCGGACGATGCCCTCACGCTGGACGCCGGGGAAAAATACGTCAGCCGCGGCGGCCACAAACTGGAACACGCCCTGCGCCATTTTCAATTGGATGTGACGGGATGGGTTGCGCTCGACCTCGGTGCGTCCACCGGCGGTTTCACCGATTGCCTGCTCCAGCACGGCGCCGCCAAAATCTTTGCCGTGGATGTCGGCCAGGGCCAGCTCGCCTGGAAACTCCGACAGGACCACCGCGTCGTGGTCATGGAAAAAACCAACGCGCGCCATCTGACGGCCGCTCAATTTCCGCAACCCTTTGCCCCTGCCGATCTGGCGGTGATTGATTGCTCCTTCATTTCGCTGCGAAAAATTTTACCGGCCGCCATTGCTTTATTGAAGCCAACCGGCAAAATGATTGCGCTCGTCAAACCGCAGTTTGAGGCCGGCAAGGCCGAGGCGGACAAGGGTCGCGGTGTCATCAGCGATCCGGCAGTGCATGAGCGGGTGCTGAAGGAATTACGCGAATTCGCCGGCGCGCAAACCGGCCTGGACTGGCAGGGCGTGGCGGAATCGCCGTTGCTCGGTCCCGCCGGCAACAAGGAATTTTTGGTGCTGATTGAAAAAACACGCTGATAAAATTAGAAGCGTCGGCATTATCGGCAATTCGGAAAAGGCCGCCTGCGCCGATATCGTCCGCAGGGCTGCGCGCCTGATTGCGCGTGCCGGACGCAAGGCGGTCGTCAACCCGGATACCGCCGCGCTGGCGCGCGAAGTGGATTTATTGCTCGTGTTTGGCGGCGACGGCACCATGCTGCGCGCCGCCCGCGACCTCGCCGGTTCCGCCACCCCCCTGCTCGGCATCAACATTGGCGGCCTCGGCTTTCTCACCGCCGTGCCGTCGGCCGAACTCCCCCGTGCCCTGAATCATGTTTGGAAGGGCGAATTTAAATACGAATCCCGTGCCTTGATTGAAGTAAGCGGGCATTGCAATGGCCAGTCGGTCTGTGAAATGGCGCTCAACGACATTGTCGTCGGGCGCGGCGCCGTTTCGCGCCTCATCGGATTGGACGTCAGCGTGGACGGCGAACTCGTCACGCATTACCGCTGCGACGGCCTCATCGTCAGTTCACCGACCGGTTCCACGGCTTATTCCTTGTCGGCGGGCGGTGCCGTTATTTTCCCGACCGCGGATGTGTTCGCCCTAACGCCAATCTGTCCGCATGCGCTTTCCAACCGCCCCATTATTTTGCCGCTGGCTTCGGTCATTCGCGTCAAGGCCACCAACCCCGTGCCCGCGACGATGTTGAGTGTTGACGGCCAGGTCGTCGCCGAACTCGACGCCGGCGACACCCTGACCATCCGCCGGAGCCGCCGGGCCGTTCGTTTGATGCATCTGGCGGGCAGTTCATTTCTGGAAACCCTGCGCCGCAAACTGCAATGGCGCGGCGCCTATGTTTGATTTCGTATGGTACGCTTAAAGGACATAGCCCAATACGCCGGCGTTTCCGTGATGACCGTCTCGAAAGCGTTGCGTAACGAGCCGGACGTTTCCGTCGCGACCAAGGCACGCATCAAACAACTGGCGCAACAAATGGGTTACGTGCCCGATTCCACCGCGCAGGGTTTGCGCACCCGCACCACCAAACTGTTTGGCCTGGTCATTCCCTCCATCACCAATCCCATTTACGCGCGCATCGTTTTCGCCATCGAGGAACGCGCCCATGAACTCGGCTACGACATCCTGCTCGCGCACACGCACAACATCCCCGCTCGCGAGGAAACCTGCATCCGGCGATTGATGTCGCGGCGCGTGGATGGTTTTTTTATTTCACCGGTCTACCGTTTTGAAGCCGAGGCGCAAATTTATGTGGAGCTGGCGGCGCGCAAAACTCCGACCATCCTGCTCGGCTCGCCGGCGCCGTTCTGCAAATTATTCCCCAGCGTGGAAACCGAGGAACTCACCGCCAGCGCGACGGCCACGGAACATTTGTTGAAACTCGGCCACAAACGCGTCGCCTATCTCACCGGGCCGCCATCCGCGCCCTGGGCGCACGAACGCTTTGAAGGTTACCGCCGGGCGTTGCGGGAAGCCGGTTGGATGTGGACGACCGGCTGGTGTTCCAGGCCGGCAGCACGATCGAAGACGGCACCAAGGCCGCACT
>JAJPJM010000059.1 GCA_021324235.1 Verrucomicrobiota bacterium | reverse complement strand
TCGAAGTAAACGGGTGCAGCCATTTGCGAATTAGCAAGGCGGCCCGGTTACAAAGGGTCCGCTGTTCCTGCCGAACCGGCCGGGCTGAGCCCATTTTCATTAAATCCCGTTCAATAGATTGTTTCAAAATCGTCGCAATTCCGACACATGGCGGTCACACCCCGGCTCTAGTTTTTAAGCCGATGATTGTTGAGCGACATCTCATCATGCAAGAGCTGACGCTACCGTCCTCCACCGAATGGCTTCCCCGTTGCCATGGATGGCTGATGGCGCGCGTGGCGGCGGGCACGGGCTACTGGTTGCAACATGGGATCGAACCCCGGCAACTCGCGGCCGGTGATGGTTTGATCGCCACCCGCAATGTCAGTGGGGTTATTCGTGCCAGCCAGCTGGGCCCGCTCAAGTTGCAATTTTTCACCGTCCAACTGCAATACCTCAACGGCGTGCTCACCGTGGCGGAATGGCAGCGACTGGAAGTCGCCCCGGACCAACCGGCCCCGTCCGTTTCCATTTTCACCGTCGCGGAACCCATCGGCCAAAAATTCATGCGGCTGGCCGACCAGACCTACAGCCACCGGCTGCCCATGCGTTGCGCATTGTTGCAACTCTGGGCCAATGCCGTGGCCGGCCTTTTGCCGGTACCGACCGCGGCATCCACCAGCGGCAATAAACTCCGCGATCATATCCGGGAACTGGTCGGACAAATGACCGAGGCCGAACTGGCCGAACGTTCCCTGACGGAACTGGCCCGGCAACTCCATTGTAGCGAACGCCACTTCAGCCGCCTGTTCCGGGAGGAATTCGGCGTGCCTTTCCATGCCCGGCAAATCGAACTGCGCCTCCAGCGGGCGCGCCAACTGCTCGCGGATTCCAATGCCAAAATCATCAACATTGCCTACGACAGCGGCTACCGGCATCTCGGTCTGTTCAATGCCATGTTCAAAAAACGCTTTGGCCTGACACCGGTCGAATGGCGCCGGCAATGTGTTCATAAAAATCCTCCGCCGGCCGAATCCCATCGTCTCCCCCGCTTGACGGAGCGCGCGGTCGTCTGGATCGCAACCCTCAGCCTGTATTTCATTTCCTATACTTGTGTCCATGCCTCCGCCAAATGAACCCGCGTTGGTGGCCGGCACGTTCACCCCGGCGTCGGCACTTCGTTCCCGACCGCCCCGGACCGGATTGTTACCTATTTGTAACCTGCGTCCCAAAGTCATTGGTATAAACTGCGAAAGCAGCGTTATGTGTGCGGCCCAATCCAGAACGGGGTTCCAGGAACCGTCGCCGGAATCCGGTGGCACGGGTTGGTCTTCAATGGGTCGGCACAACCGCCATCCCGGCCGGAATTTTAACACCTGGAGTCGTCCTTGAACCGAACCTCAACCTCATTGTTATAACCGCCATGTTTGTTCAACCCCTGTTTGCCGCCAATGCCGCGGTGTATGCCATCCAGAACGCCACGCCCGAGGGCAAGGTCACCGTTGTGGTGCTGCTGGTCCTGTCGCTGTTCAGTTGGACGATTATCATCACCAAGTTCCGCCAGTTGATGATCGCCCGCAAAGCCACCAAAAAATTCTTTGCCGCCTACAATTCCACGCGCGACCCGCTGGACATCCAGCGCAAGGGCGAAGAGTACGACGGCGCGCCCGCCTACCAGCTTTACATTCGGGGCGCGGATGAGTTGGCGTATCAATTGAAAAACAATCCGGTACAGCTACAGGCCGTTGCTTCCCTGAACCCGGAGGACGGGGTGGAACATACCAACACCGATTTTCTCGCCAAATCGACCTCGGTCAAAATCAGCATGCCGTCGTTTGAAGCGGTAAAGGTGATTCTGGAGGAGGCGGCCGGCGCGGAGGCGATGGCGTTGGAGAAGGGGATGATTGTGCTGTCCACGGCGGTGGCAGGCGGGCCGTTCATCGGATTACTCGGTACGGTCTGGGGTGTCATGTCCACCTTCGCGGGCATCGCCGAAAGCAAAGCCGCGACCCTCACGGCCATGGCGCCCGGTGTGGCCGCCGCCTTGGTGGCGACGGTCACCGGCCTGCTGGTCGCCATCCCGGCCATGTTCGCCTACAATTTCATGGTCACCACCATCCGCGCCATCACCCAGGAACTGGACGGGTTTGCCAGCCGTTACGCCAACCAGATCGAACACGTCTATGTGGATCACCGTCCGTTGGCCGACGAAATCCGCAACGCCAACGAAGTCCTCGCCGGGCGCATCGTCGGCGCGATAAAGCGCAACGAAACCACCACGTTGGTCGAATCATGAAGAAGTGTTCGAAGTCGGCGCACCATTCGTTGACGGAGTTGAACATCACGCCGCTGCTGGACCTGGCCTTTGTGCTGCTGGTGATATTCATCATCACGACGATTCCGCCGGTCACGGATCTGGATTTGAAGCTGCCCACCGCCGCCAAGCATCTTAAAGATCCACCGCGCAAGGCCAACTACATCACCGTGCAGGCCGACGGCGCGATGTATTTGAACAAGGCCCGGGTTGCCAATGCTTCCGACATGCTGCAAACCCTCATTGGCCTGCGCACCACGGACCCGGACCTGAACATCATCATCCGCGGCGACAGCCAGACCAAATACCGGCAGATTCGCGCGGTGCTCGATGTTTGCCAGCAGGCCAACGTGCCCAAGGTGGATCTGGCCACCGAAGCGGCCAACGGGAAATAACATGTTGCCGCACACCCAGGCGCGTAAAAAACGCAATTCGTCGAAGGTGAACCTGCTCATCTCGTTTACCTTCCACGCGCTCATTGTGGTGGTGGGGCTCTATTTCGCCGCGCGCGGGGGATTGCTGGGCAAACAAATCCAGAAAATATCGGTGGAGATGGTGAAGGAGAAGCAACCGCCCAAACCCAAACCGGCGGAAAAGCCCAAGGTTGAACCGCCCAAGGAGACGCCCAAACTTGCGGCCGCGCCCAAGGTTGAACCGCCCAGGGAAGCGCCTCCCGTGGCCGGCCCGCCCACAGTTGCGCCACCGGCGGCCGAACTGCCGTCGTTTGTGTTCGAGGGCGGCAAGACGGTGGAAAGCAGCTCCGATCCGGTGCAATTGTACAAAGGATTGCTCGAATACGCGTTTCGATCCAAGTGGGACCGGCCGCAGAACCTGCACGACGACGATTACGTGGCGGAAATAAGGGTGACGGTGGATCACAACGGACAAATCAGCAATGTGGAGTGGCTCAAAGGGTCGGGCAACTCGCTATGGGACAATTCAGTGCACCGGGCGATTGCGGCCATGACGAAGATGGACAGCGCGCCGCCCACCAATTTTCCGCCCAGTGTGGTCATCCGCTTTGACGTGCAGCAGGAAACCGAACCGGTACTGCAATGAAGAAGACATCGCACAGCCATCACAGTTCGTTAAGCGAATTGAACATCACGCCGCTGCTGGACCTGGTGTTTGTGTTGCTGGTCATTTTCATCATCACCACGCCGCAGATGATGAACAATCTGGAGATGACGCTGCCGTCGGGCAAACCGCCACCCAAGACCAACCAGCCCAAACCGAAAATCAACAAGATTGTGGTGGATGCGCAGGGGCGGACATTTTTGAACGATGAACTGGTGACTGTGGCCCAGCTCAAGGACAAGCTGGAGCAATTGCAATCAGACAACCCGGACTTGAGCGTGGTGGTCAAGGGCGCCGACGCGGTGGATTATCAGAACATGATCTACGTGCTGGACGTGCTTCGCCAATTGGACATCACCAAGGTCGGCCTCGCCACCGAAGAGGTGGCCGCTCCCTGAGCGGCCGGACTCCGAATCGATTCGCGGATTCACTCATCCCAACCAGGCAGTAAATCATACCAACAAATTTGATGGTGTGGACCGGGCGCGGCCGGACGCGTAAAATGTTTATTCTGACGGGCTGGCTCGGGTTGAGAAATATCCCGCTTTTGCCCGTAATACTCTGTTTGAGGAAGGGCCGGGTTTATTAAATTGTTTGACAATTATACTAATGAATCTGTAACAAACAATTTCATTTACTAATAAACGGCACTTAACTTGCTTTTTAACAGTCCAACTTTAACCCATGAAGTCAACCGATCACGACATCGAAGTGCCACTGGCCGAAGAGGTTCCTTCTTCACCGGACGAACATTTGAAGGATGGGTTGGAAGGCGCAAAAAACGCCGGACTCAATGCACAACTGGCGTACGAAAACGCCAGGCTGGCGCAGGCCATCGCCGGGTTGGTGCAGGAGCGGGATTTGCTGCGCACGGTCATCGACAATTTGCCGGACAAGATTTACGCCAAGGACAAACAGGGACGATTTGTCCTGAACAATCCCACGCATGCGAAAGCCCTCGGCTTGAATTCCCCGGAGGAAATGAAGGGCAAAACCGATTTTGATTTCTTCCCGCAGGAGTTGGCCGCGCAGTTTTATCTCGATGAACAGAAAACGATTGAAACGGGTGAGCCCGTGATCAATCAGGAGCAATATAAGAACAACCCCCGCGAACCCGGCAGCCCCAAGCGCTGGTCGATCAGCAGTAAGGTTTTATGGCGTGATCGCCAGGGCAAAATTTTGGGAACCGTGGGAGTGACCCGTGATATCCACGAGATGAAAATGGCGCAGGAAGCCCTTCATCAAAGCGAGGAAAAGTTGCGCCAATTTACCGCCCAACTGGAACGCAGCAATCGCGAGTTGGCGGATTTTGCCTCGGTGGCCGCTCATGACCTGCAGGAACCCCTGCGAAAAATCATTGTCTTTGGCGAACAGCTCCGGGAGAAAAATGCCGCCACCCTGGCGCAAGACTCAGCGGATTGTCTGGCCCGGATGCAAAAGGCGGCGGGGCGGATGCAGATGCTGATCAACGACCTGCTCGCCTTCTCGCGGGTTACGACCAAGGCCCAGCCTTTCACCTCCGTCAATCTGGCGGAAACGGCCAGCGGCGTGTTGGAAGATTTGGAGGGCCGGATCGAGCTGGTCAAGGGACGCGTCGAAGTGGGTCCGCTTCCCGTCATTGACGCGGAACCGTTGCACATGCGGCAGTTGCTGCAAAACCTGATCGGCAACGCCCTTAAGTTCCGTCGCCCCGAGGAACCGCCCGTGGTGAAAGTCGAGGCCCGGATCATTTCCGACCCTGCCACGCCGGAAAAGAAGCTTTGCCGGTTGACGGTGAGTGACAATTGCATCGGCTTTGACGAGAAATATCTCGACCGCATCTTCAACGTTTTCCAGCGGCTGCACACCCGCCATGAATATGAAGGCACGGGGATGGGATTGGCCATCGTTCGAAAAATTGCGTTGTATCATGGCGGTGATGTCACCGCCAAAAGCAAACCCGGTGAGGGTTCCACTTTTATTCTGACCATACCCGCGGTTCATCCCCGGAAAACTTAAGGGCAGCCGGGCAGCCGAATTATTCTCCACCGTCGTTGTTGCCATTCTTGCGCTCCCAGCGGCGCGGGGTGCGTTCCGGCGGGGAAGTATCGACCTTGGCGTAGTAGGTTTCCTCGCCAAAACGCGCATCGGCCTCCTGCTGCAGCTTTAATGACGGCGTGACGCTGAAGCGTTCGTTGGTATCCATAAACACAATCTCGCCGCCGGGTCGCAGGAAACACAGCAACAACGGACATTTGCCCGGAAACGCGGCGACCAGTTCGCGTACGGCGTTCAAATGTTCCGGTTTCAGGTGCGCCGTGTGCAGGCGCAGGTGGACCTGTTTCGTGAATTTTCTCGGTGCGTCCTCCAACGGCATGATTTCCTGCGGAAAAATTTTCGGACGCTCGTCACCGGTGTTGACCTCGCCCACCACGAAGATGGCCAGGTTCGGTTTCAACAACTCGCGGTATTTCTCGTAATTCTCGTTCATGCAGAGCACCTGCACGGAGCCTTCAAGGTCTTCGAGCGTGACCATCGAATACGGCTTGCCGCTCTTCTTCGATACACCGTTCTGCACCGCCGCAATCAACCCGCCAATCCGCGTCAGGCTGCGATTCGGCAACTCCGCCAGCTTGGCGGTGTTGGCCAGCGCGTATTTTTCCAGGATCGGGGCAAACGGTGTCAGGGGATGGCCCGTGACATAAAAACCGAGCAGTTCCTTCTCGTGCGCCAGCAGTTCGTGTTGCGGCCACTCAGGCAGATGGCTGATGGCCTCCGGCATCGGCGGCGCCTTTTCCTCCAGGGCGCCAAACAGTGAACTTTGGCCCTTTTGTTTGTCGGACAGGATGCTCGCCGCCCGGGCCAGGGTGCGCTCGATTTGCGCGAACAACGTGGCGCGGCTCTGGCCGAAACCATCACACGCGCCGGATTTGATGAGCGCCTCCAGAATCTTACGGTTCACCGTGCGGCCGTCCACGCGCTCGCACAAATCCGAAAGTGAGGTGAATTTTCCACCTTCATGGCGCGCCTTCAGGATCGTTTCCACCGCCACTTCGCCGACGCCCTTGATGGCCGCCAGGCCAAAGCGGATGGCCTTGCCTTCGCGCGCCGGCGCAAAATACACCTGGCTTTCATTCACGTCGGGGCCGAGCACTTCGATGCCGAAATTCCGCGCTTCGTTGATGTACTGGCTCAACTTGGCGGTGTCCGCCATGTCGTTGGTCATCATCGCGCAGAAAAATTCGACCGGGTAATTCGCCTTCAGATAGGCGGTCTGGTACGCGACGATGGCGTAGGCGGCGGCGTGCGATTTGTTGAATCCGTAGCCGGCAAACTTTTCCAGCAAATCGAAAATGTCGTTCGCCTGTTTTTCGGGAATGCGATTCGTTTCCTTGCAGCCCTTGACGAACACGGCGCGTTGCTTGGCCATTTCCTCCGGCTTTTTTTTGCCCATCGCGCGCCGGAGCAAATCCGCGCCGCCGAGCGTGTAACCCGCCAGCACCTGCGCGGCCTGCATCACCTGCTCCTGATAAATCAAAATGCCGTAGGTCTCCTTGGCAATCGGTTCGAGCAGCGGATGCTCGTATTCAATCTTTACCTCGCCATGCCGGCGTTTGATGAATTCCGGAATCAGCTCCATCGGGCCGGGCCGGTACAATGCCACGAGGGCGGTGATGTGCTCGACGGAACTGATTTGAAACTTGCGGCACAGATCGCGCATCCCGCCGGATTCCAACTGGAACACCCCGAGCGTTTCCGCGCGGTTGAGCAGGTCGTAGGTCTTCCGGTCATCGAGCGGCAGATGGTCGATGTCAATTTCAACTCCATGGGTGCGTTTGACTGTTTCACAGGTATTGCGGATGACGGTGAGCGTCTTTAACCCGAGGAAATCCATCTTCAGCAGGCCGAGGTCGCCGACCGGATTCATCGCGTATTGCGTGACCAGGGTGCCGCTGTCGTCCTGCTTGAGCGGGAGCAGGTTTACCAGCGGCTGGTCGCCGATGACGACGCCGGCGGCGTGGACGGAGGCGTTGCGCGTGATGTCTTCGAGGATGAGCGCGGTATCAATCAATTCACGCGTGACCTCCTCGGTCTGGTAGGCCTCCTTGAACTCCGGCGATTGCTTGAGCGCCTTTTCCAGCGTCATCTTCAGGTCAAACGGAATCATTTTGGCGAGCCGGTCGCATTCGCCGTAGCTCAATCCCATCACGCGGCCCACGTCGCGCACCACGGATTTGGCGCCCATGGTGCCGAAGGTGATGATTTGCGCGACCGCGTCGCGGCCGTATTTTTCGCGGACGTATTCGATGACATCTGCGCGCCGGTCATCGGCAAAATCGATGTCAATGTCCGGCGGATTGACGCGCTCGGGATTCAGGAACCGTTCGAACAGCAGGCCATAACGAATGGGATCCACGTTGGCGATCTCAAGCAGATAAGTGACCAGGGAACCGGCGGCCGAACCGCGCGCCACGCAGGCGATGCCGTGCTCGCGGCCGTAACGGATAAAATCCGCGACAATGAGAAAATAGCTGATGAACCCGGTCTTCTCGATGACCGTGAGTTCGAGTTTCAGCCGGTCCATGACGACTTTAAGAGCGGCGGCGACTTCAGGATTACTCAATGTTTTTGGCCCTGGCTTCGGGCTTCCGTCTTCTGACTTCGGATAGGTCGGCAGCCGTTTGGGATCGTCAATGCCTTCAACGGTAAATTCCTTTCCCTCGGCTTTCGCATGAATCGTGTAGCGCCGGAACAAACCTTCCGCCAACAGCTTGCGCAGGTACCCTTCACGGGTGAAATGTTCCGGCGGCGTGAAGACCGGGTAGTGCAGCTTGCCGAACTCGATCTCGACGTTGCACTTTTCGGCCACTTCAAGCGTGTTTTTCACCGCGTCGGGCGTTTCAGCAAAGCGCGCCTGCATTTCCTCGGCGGTCCGCAGATAAAACTGCTCCGGCTCATAGCGCATCCGTTTGGTGTCGGCGAGCTGAGTTTGCGTGCCGATGCAAATCAGGCAGTCATGCGCATGGGAATGGTTCTTTTCAACATAATGGACGTCGTTGGTCGCCACGAGCTTGAGCCCGAATTCTTTTGCCCACTGAACCAAATGGCGGTTGACCTTCGCCTGCTCGGCGATGCCGTGGTTTTGCAATTCGAGGTAGTAATTCTCCGGGCCGAACGTCTGTTTGAACCAGTCCACCGCCCCGCGCGCCTTGTCCACCTGGTCCTTGAGGATCCAATCCGGCACCTCGCTGGCGAGACAGCCGGAGAACGCGATCAACCCGTCCTTGTGTGCCGCCAGCAGTTCCTTGTCGATGCGGGGCTTGTAATAATAGCCGGTCAGGTGTGCCTCGGTCGTGAGCTTGATGAGATTTTTGTAGCCGGCGACGTCCCTGGCCAGCAACAGCAGGTGATGATAAACATCACGTCCGCCGCTGCTGGTTTTCTTTTCCAGCCGGCTGCCCGGGGCGACGTAAACCTCGCAGCCAATAATGGGTTTGATGCCCCTGTCCCGTGCCTCCTTGTAAAAATCAATCACGCCGTGCATGGCACCGTGGTCGGTGATGGCCAGCGCCGGGAATTTCAGTTCATGGGCCTTGTCCACCAGCCGGTCCAGCCGGCAGGCGCCATCGAGCAGGGAATACTCGGTGTGCAAATGAAGATGAACAAAGTCCGCGTGCGACATGGAGACACTTTAACTTCCCCTGGCGAAGACACCAAGACACAAAGTTTTTTGAAATCATCCCCCCAGGCAGGAGCAATGGGTTTGACATTGTGTCGGCGCCGGCCGTTTGCTACCTTCTGTGCCGGAGGGCCGAATCCCGAACCGTGAAGAAAAAAGTACAACCGAACCGCGCAAAAAAGGCTTTGCCCCCGGCGGGTGGCAACAATCCCTTTCACGTTTTACCGCCCGGTGACGCCGTTCCCCGGGAATGCAACGCGTTCATTGAATGCCCGATGCGGAGCAAAATTAAATACGAGTTGGACAAGATTTCGGGGTTCCTGCAAATCAGCCGGGTCCTGCACAGTGCCGTGCATTATCCGAGCAATTACGGTTTCATTCCCCAGACCTACTGCGAGGACCACGATCCGTTGGACGTCCTGGTGCTGTCCCAGGAACCGGTGACGCCCGGCTGCGTGATGAAGGCACGCCCCATCGGTATGTTGCGCATGATCGATCAGGGCCTGGAAGACATCAAAATCATCGCCGCCCACACGAATGATCCGTTCTACGAGAACTACCTGGACATTTCCCAGTTACCGCCGCATGTGCTGCGCGAGATCCACCATTTTTTTGAAATTTACAAGGAATTGGAAAAGGCCGACCTGCCGCAGGTGGGGAATTTTCAGGACCGCGGCGCGGCTTATCGGGCCATCCGCAAAGCGCTGGACCAATACCGGCAACATTGCCGCCGGCTGCTCAAAGGCGAATTTCCGGATACGTGAGAAAAGTTTGCCGCGACCGGCAACAAACGAAGTCGTCCCGGTGGTAAAATCCCTGGCAAGGTAACCGGCTTCATTCCTGGTCCGTGACGGTGTCGTGGAATTTAAGGATGTCACCCTTCTCACCCTTGAGCTCGGCTTCCTTGAACTTGATGGCGGTGCGCGGATGCTGGTTCAACATGCCGGTGAGCAGGTACGGCAGGTCATAGCCCCACAATAATTTGGCGCGCATCGGCTCGATGTGATTTTGCACGCAATCGAGCACGGGCCGGATTTTGTATTTGGGGTTGTGCAGGAACGCGAGCAGCAGTTCCATCGGGCAATTGCCGGCGCCGCGGCCCAGGCCGGCCATGGTGGCGTCCAGAAAGTTCGCGCCTTCGATGATGCCTTCGATGGTGTTGGCGTAGGCCAGTTGCATGTTGTTGTGCATGTGCACGCCCACTGCCTTGCCGGTCGCCTGGCAGTGCTGCAGGTACTTCTTCACATACTCATGAACCCGCTCGCTATAAAGCGCGCCGAAACTGTCCACCACGTAAATCGCCTTTGCCTCGGACTTGGCCAGCATTTCCAGGCCTTCGTCCAGTTCGCTTTCGGGCACCGTGGACACGGCCATGAGATTTACCGTCGTCTCGTAACCCTTGTCGTGCGCGTCCTTGACCATGTCCAGCGCGGTGGGAATCTGGCTGATGTACGTCGCCACGCGGATCATGTCCAGGACACTGTCCTTTTTCGGCAGAATGTCCTCGTGATAATCGCAACGCTCGGCGTCGGCCATCACGGTGAGCTTGAGGCCGGTCGGGTTGTCGCCAACGATGCGGCGGAGATCCTCCTCCACACAGTATTTCCAGCAGCCGTGTTCACCCTGCTTGATGCCTGTGCGCGACGCCTTGTAACCCAGTTCCATGTAATCCACCCCGGCGGCAACACAGGTGTCGTAAACCATCTTTACGATTTTGTCATCGAAATGGTGGTTGTTCATCAAGCCGCCATCGCGAATGGTGCAATCGAGGACCTTGATTTCGGGCCGGTAGGAAAGCCAGCGGCTGGTGGCGGTGTCTTTGGGCTTGGTTGTTTTCATGGTTGCCAATAATTCGGCGACATGCCGAGCCTGCATTTTGCCCTGAATTCGGCGGGAATGGACAGCGGAAACTGGCTGTATTTTGACACACTTCTTGCCTTGCGCCGGAGCAAAAAACGTCCGCCTACTTGCGAAAGAAATCCTGAATGACCCCGGCCACGCGCTGGATTTGGGCGTCGGTCAATTCCGGATAAATCGGCAGGCTCAGGCATTCGCGCGCGGCTTTTTCAGCAACAGGAAAATCGCCGGCCTGGTGGCCGAGACGGGCATAGCACTTTTGCAAATGCAACGGCACCGGATAATGCAGGGCGCAGCCGACCCCGTTGGCTTCGAGATGTTTTTTGAGATCGTCGCGGCGCGGATGGCGGACGACGTAAAGATGGTAGGCACTTTCGGCCCCGGCGGCTTCGCGCGGCAATTGCAGCGGCGTGCCGGCCAGCCATTCATGATACCGATGCGCCACCCGTCGCCGTTCCGCCGTCCATTTGGCCAGGTGTTTCAGTTTCACGCCCAGCACCGCGCCCTGGATGCCCTCCATGCGATAGTTGTATCCGACTTCATCGTGATAATAGCGCATGGTCGAGCCGTGCTCGCGCAAGGAACGGGCGCGCTTGTCAAAGGCGGCGCTGTTGGTCACGAGCGCGCCGCCTTCGCCGCAGGCACCGAGGTTTTTACCCGGATAAAAGCTGAAACAGGAAATGTCACCGAACGTGCCGACGATTTTGCCCTTATATTTCGCGCCGTGCGCCTGGGCTGTGTCTTCGACGAGCGGCAATTTGTGTTTTTTGCAAATCGCCAGGACCGGGTCGAGGTCAAACGGATGACCGTAAAGATGCACCGGCATGACGGCTTTGGTCCGCGGCGTGATTGCACGTTCGATGAGTTTCGGGGCCAGGTTGAACGTCGCGTCGTCAATGTCCACATAGACCGGCTTGGCGCCGACATAGGAAATCGCCCAACTCGTGGCCACGAAGGTAAACGGTGTGGTAATAACCTCGTCGCCGGGGCCGACTCCCAGCAGCAGCATGGCCACGTGCAACGCCGACGTGCCGCTGTTGAAACCGGAACAATGTTCGGCGCCGACATACCGGGCAAAGTCCTTTTCAAATTGCGCCACGTCCGGGCCCAGGCAAAAGGAACAGTTATCGAGCGTGCGCGCGATGGCGTCGTCGAGGTCTTTACGGATGCCGCGGATTTGCGCGGGTAAGTCGAAATACGGGATTGGGTTCATCTGGACAGCTTCAAGGTTCTCAACAAAACAGCATAAATTCGGCGAACAATATGCCGTCGGCGGTCAAATAAGGCGAGCAGTTTGTCGCCGGGGGAAGAAATTTGTTGGCCAAAGGTATGCGCCTATTACCGCCTTTAACGTTTAAATGATCGTTCCAACTCACCAGTCCATTGGCGGCAAAACCACAGCGGAATGAATCCCAATACGCCGAAGGAACAATCGATCAACCGCCACCAGAACGGAATGTCCCGGAGGCTGCCGAACACCAGTGCGTAAGGAATCACCAGCACGCAGGCCATCAGGCCAAAGTCAAAGAGCCAGCGATTGCGAAGGGGATCGCGTAAGGCGCCGATAAAGGCAGTCGCAATGACAAAATGCCCAAACGCCAGCCAGTCCGTGCCGTAGAAAAGGAACGGGTATTGCGCCTGTGTCTGCGCCAGCGCATCCTGAACGCGCAAGAGCCAGCGCGCCCATTCCGACCCGCCATTCGCTCCGGTCCAATGCACCAACACGTTCACCTCGGCCGGCAAGGGAATGGCCGTTGCCCCGCTCAAAACCAATCCGATGATGAGCAGCCAGGTCAGCCGTTTGATGCGCCGGCGCAGGGTCGATTCACGATGTGTGGGTGGATGATTTTCCGATTTCATCCGGCAAAATCCGTGCATCCCTTAATTCGGCGACCCCGGCTTGGCCGCCGCGGCCGGGGCCTTTAAACAATCAACCCAGTGGCTCACAAAGAATTGTTTCTCCGTGGGCAGGAAGGTGTTCGCCGTGCCAAGGATGGGGCGCAGCGCGGTGGTCATTTGCACGGCCACGAGCAGAAAAATGACGACCCAGGTATGAAAACCCGCGTGCGATCGGGCATTCGAGTGGGAAAATCCGGCCTCCAAAAATCGCAGGCCGAAGATGGTTGCGATGAACCAGAAGACCAGATGCAGCGTGCCCATCCAGGCGAGCGACTCGGTGGATTGTGAGAAAATCCACGCCACCGGCGCAAAGCCGATGAGCAAAATGGTCATCAACATCAACAGCCCGGCCAGCAGGCCGAAGACCTCGACGAGCCGGGCCTGCGAACCGCTCAAACAGGTGAAAATGTAAAGGCTCGGCAGGCAAATCAGCGCCGAAATCATCAAGCCCACCGCAATTTTGGCCGGTGCGGCCCAGAGTTGCGCGCCGCCGGAAAATGTCCCGACCACCACGCCATAAATCAAACTGCACACAATCGAGACGAGCAGCATCATTGCGATCAGCCTGCCGGCGCCCGGTTGGCGGAGTTGAAACATCACCCGGCGCGGATGCCGGAGGATGGCGTCAATCGCACTGATAATGTTCGGGATGGGAACACGTTCGGCCGGGTCGTCACCCAGCGGACGCAGGCTGCCCGAAGCCATGACGGGCGGAATTTGCGGTGGGACTTGGGGCGGCACTGGATTGGGTTCGTTCATAGGTCAATGGCGTGGATGGTTTGATTCAGTCGTTGAAAATTTGCAGCAATGTTTGGAAAATATTTTCGTAAAAATTTCCGTGCAGGGCCGTGGCGCGGAAAAACTCCACGGGCAAACCGGGCGACCCGATGAACGGACGCAAAATCCACGAAAGCTGGCCGCCCAGAAACAGATTGCCCGCCAGCCATGCAACCAGGACGCGAAAGGCGATGGCCTTGCTTCCACCGAGTCGCGCCAGCGTTTGAAACAGGCGCACATTGCCCGTCGTCCCGGCGAAGGCGATGACGGCGACGTTCGCGAGTTTGATGAAACTGTAGGTCGCGCCGGAGACGGCCGCCGGCGACATCGGCGGCGCGTTCCATACCATGAAGGCCATCACCGGACTGAATGCGCCGAGAATCGCCGCCGCCACGGTGAAACTCATGAGAATGGCCGAGAACGATTGCCGGAACGGGAGGTTCAGCCCGAGCAAGGGCGCGAGCATGGCGTTGAGGAGCGCGTTGCCGGCGGTGGTGAGCAGAATGATCAGCGGGAATTTGATGGCGGTGAAAAGCGCCTGCTGCGGGTCACGCCACCATCCCATCGCCGCGCCGTAGAAACCGGTGCCCAGAATGATCACGCCGACGTGCAGGGCGAAACGCCGCAGGCTGCACTGCTCAATCCATCCGCCCAGGGTCGCCAGTTCACCGCGCAGCAGCGTACCGATTTCGCGCGGATTTAATTTTTCGGCAGGCGCACGCATGATCATTCTTCGGTTGCGCCGGCGGCTTCAGTCTGGTTGAGTCGCGGCGAAAGCCGCCGGCCAATTTGCATCAACGGAGCTGACATCAATCCTAGCGCGATCAGAAACAACAGCCAGTTGAATTTTTCCGGCAACGCGATGCGGATCGCGTCCAACCCCCGGGATGACGCGGCGATGGAATCCACCATAAAAACATAAAGCGCGAGCATGACCCCGGCGAAATTCAAAATCCACGCGCGCCCATGCGACAACCTGGAAACGCGCGTTCCTTCAAACTGGCTGGCCAGCGTGCCCCACAAAATCATCAGCAACGAAATCAAGACCGGGGCGAGCACCGGTCCCCACCATGGCAACGGCAGCAAAAACAGAACATCCCAGTCAAGCAGCGAATGTGGCCAGCCGCAGATGAGTTTGAGGAAAACATAATATAAAATGTCCCACACTCCGAAGGCGATGACGGTGTAGCCCATTCGTGTCCGCCCGGTCCGGCCCGCGAGAAAACCAACGGCGAGCAGCATCACCAGGGTGGCGAATTCGCGCGGCAGTTCCACCCGGGCGAACCCGCCGATTACGGGCAGCGGGTCGGGCTGGTACGGATCAATCCGATGCATCATCGAGCGCAGGTAAAAAACCACTGCCGATTCCACCCAGGCCATCGCACCGGCATAGATCACGACCATCCACCAGCGAACCCAATCTGGCCGATAGGTAAAGCTCTGAATGGATCTTGCGTCGCCCATGATCTTCCGGATTTTAATGCGGACACAAGGCCCGTCGCCGGTCGGCCACGAAGTCGCCGAGGCGCTGCGCCACGCCATCAATCACCGGGTCCGGCGTGGAAGTCCCGGCGGTGATGCCGACTGTATCGTCAGCGTGAAACCATGCTTCACACAAATCGGCGGCGGTCTGGACATGATAAACGCGCCGGCAAAAGCGTGAGCTCGTTTTGACCAGTTCGTGCGTGTTGTTGCTGCGGGCGCCGCCGATGACGATGACCACATCGCATCGGCGCGCCAGCTCGGCCGCCGCGTTCTGCCGCTGTTTCGTCGGCTGGCAGACCGTGTCAACGAAGCGCACTTCCGATTTTGGAAAGCGTTCCCGGATCAACCGCACGAGCCGCCGGACCTTGTCAATGGGCTGCGTCGTTTGCGCCATGACACCGAAGCGCGGACGTTCGCTGAGATTCCCTGCATCCTCTTCCGTAAGCACCACGTCGAATTCGGCGAGGTCTTCCGTCAGGCCGCGCACTTCCACGTGATCGCGTTGGCCGACAATGACGGGATGAAAACCCTCGTGAACGAGTTTTGCCAGGCTGCGATGCGCCACCTGAACGAGCGGACACGTGGCCTCCAGCACATTCAAACCGCGACTGCGGGTTTCCTTCAATTTGCGCTCGGAGGCGCCGTGGGCCGTGATCATCACGGTCGGCGTGTTTGCTTCCGCCGGCTGCTGTTCAATGCGAATGCCTCGCGTCCGCAATTCCGTCAGCACGGTTTCGTTGTGAACCAGATCGCCGAGGATGGTCAGGGGTTCCCGTTTTGCGGTTTCCAGCGCCAGCGCAATGGCGTCCTTGACTCCAAAACACATGCCCAGATGTTCCGCTCGAATGATTTTCATGCTTCCTCCGTCTGCCGGCTTCCGGGCCGCGCCACGGCTCCGGAACGGCTCAGTCATGGAACAGGAAAATCCCGGCGGCCAGCGTCGTTCCCGCCATCCACAGCAACCACCGATGGCGCCGCCAGGCCGCTTGATAATCGGATAATTGGACCAGGAGATCGGCGGCGTAAGCGGCACAGTACAGGACATTCGCCAGCACGGCGGCGAACAACAGGCCGATGACCGGCGGCCAGCCCAACGCGGCGAGGGGCGGCTGGTAATACAAGAACGAGCCGGCGACCGCCAGGGCGAGGACGGCATTGTAGGCGATCCGGCGCGGCTCCCAGTAACGAAGGCTGTCGGTGATGATATCTTTCATAGGTTATCGAGGTGGATTGGTGAATATACTTTGTGACACAAAGTAAAAGACCAGGGAGGGTTGAATGTGTTCAAAAAAAGTTCATTTGGGCCGGTTTTGCTGGACGATTCGCTCCAGCAGATTGATGTACCCGGTGAAAGCCTTGCGGCCCGCGGCGGTGAGCGAGCAGGTGGTGAGCGGGCGGCGGTTTTGAAACGATTTGGCCACCGCCACGTAGCCGGCCTCCTGCAAGGCGCGGATGTGGGTGGTGAGATTGCCGTCGGTCATGGCCAGCGCGTCACGCAACTCGGTGAACGACAATTCCGGCGAGGCGGCGAGCATGGACATGATCGCCAGCCGGCCCTTCTCGTGAATCACGCGGTCGAGCTGTAGGAACGGTTCCGGGTTCACGCTGCATTCTTTCCTTTCCCGGTCAGATACAGGTAGGCGCCATAGGCCAGGTGTAATCCGCCGAAGAAAAAGCCCATCAGCCAATGCGCTTTCAGGTTGAGATCCGAATTGGTGATGACGGCGCGAAGCAAGAGGAGACAGGCGCAGGCAATGAAGGCCCAGCCAAGGAGTTTCACGCCGCGCGGGGCAAAAAAACCGGCGGCGTGCAGTCCGCACCCGTAAAAAAGCACCCAAAGCAGGGCCAGCAACACCGTGAATCCATCATCCAGATCCGCCGACGTGAACACCACCCCCAGACACATCCCGGCCGTCAAAGGCGGCAGCAGTGCCTGGGCGACCCGTCGGGTCGGTGGTGACCAGAAAGGCTCCCGGTCCTTGAATGCCTGACGGCGGGCGATCAGCAGCGTCCCGGCGACGACCACGATGGCGGTTCCCAACCACAGGGTTCCAAACGCGCGCATTGAATTCAAGTGGCACCCAAGTCCGATGCCCGCGGCGACCACCCCGAGCGCACCGGCGAACAACATGATGGGCGCCAATGCCCGCCGGTACACGGCGGAACGTTCCATCAGTGTCCGGATGGTTTGCAGGTTTTCTGCCGCCCAATTCGATTCCATGACTTTACTTTGCACTACAAAGCCAACGATGGCAAGCGCAAAGTTTTCCGGTTTGGTGGCGGGCTTGAAATGCAACCTGCGATGTTTTTAATTTTTATTTTTTAATTTTTAATTCAAACTTCAAGAGTTGAATTGGACGGCCTATTGCCGGCTCAAAATTAAGAATTAAGAACGTAAAATTCTCAAATGCCGCCGCCAAAGAAGATCTCCGCCCGTCAGCGCGTGCTCGCGCAGTGGCGCGGCGTGGATCTGTCGCCGTTGGAGACGGCAAGGGCCGTGCGCGCCCGTGCTGCCGGCGACGTGTTGTCCGGCGTGCTGCTGGGTTTGCGCATGGACGACCGCCGCGCCGAGGCCGAGGTCGTCAAAGTTTGGAATTCACTGATTGACCCGAACATCGTCGCGCACGCGCAACCCGCCGGCTTGCGCAAGGGCACGTTGTTTGTGAACGTGGACAGTAATGTGTGGCTTTCCGAGATCGTCCGTTATCGCCGCCGGGAAATTCTCGACCGCCTGCAACACAGTTTCGGGAAAAATGTGATTCAAAGAATTTCGTTCCGGGTCGGGTGAACCGGTTTACGCCAGCCCTTTCATTTGTCTGGGGGTGAGCAGCCACGCGAGCGTGGCACACCGGCCGAAGCGCAGCACAACTATTTCCAGTTTGCCCAGACCACCCTTCTTCAACTCGATGCCCGCCGTGGCACCGCCCGAGATCAACCGCATCATCAACCCGCTCAAATGGGGTTCGTGGCCGACGAGCAGGACGTTTTCCGGCGCGGGCTTCAGTTCGTTCAATTGCTGAATCAATGCCTTTGGGTCGCCGTCCGGCGTCAGTTCATCGGAAAAAGCGAGGTGTTTTTTTAACCCCAGCGATTGGGCAACGATTTCGGCGGTTTGTCGGGCGCGCCGAAACGGGCTGGAAAGGATCAGGTTGAATTCCAGGTCCAGACTCCGCATGGCGGCGGCAATCTGCCGGAGCTGGCGTTTGCCTTTGGGCGTGAGGGGCCGCTCGGCATCCGTTTTGAACCCCGGGGTGCCGCGTTCCACCGCCAGGCCGTGCCGCAAAAGATACAGATTCACGGGAGGAGAATACCGTTCCGGGCGCCGGGGGCAATGCCGCCAAATGTAACATTTTTTCACTTGGGTTGGGATGAGGTTGCCTCGTAGTTTTATTACCTTATGGAAGCTGTGCGGCGCGCCGTCATTGATGTCGGCACCAACTCGATCAAGTTGCTGGTGGCCGACGTGTCGGGGCGCGAGGTGCGGCCGGTGCACGAAGAGAGCCGGCAGACGCGCCTCGGCCAGGGCTTTTACGAAACCCGGCGCCTCCAGCCCGAGGCCGTCGCCCATACCGCGGCGGTCGTCTGGGAGTTCGCCGAAATGGCGCGCGAAAAAAATGCCAATTCCCTTCGCGTCATCGCCACCAGCGCCGCGCGCGATGCGGTGAATCCCGGCGACCTCACGACGGCCATCCAGCGCGCGGCCGATCTCAAAGTCGAAATCATCTCCGGTGAACAGGAGGCCGAATGGGTGTTTCGGGGTGTCAGCACCGACGCGGAACTGGCCCGGCAGCCCCTGTTGCTCCTCGATGTCGGCGGCGGGAGCACGGAATTCATTCTGGGCCACGGCGCGCACCAGCACTTTGCCCGGAGTTTTCCGCTCGGCACCGTGCGGCTGCTTGAAAAATTTCCGCACAGTGATCCGCCGACGCGCGGCGAATTCACCGCCGGCCGTGATTGGGTCAAAGAGTTCCTGCAAAAAGAGGTTCGCCCAAAACTTGAGCCGGCCCTGCACCGCGAGGTGAAACCCGGTTCCGGAACCGGCCCCATCCAGCTCGTCGGGACGGGGGGCACGACCAGCATCCTCGCGCGCATCGAAAAAAAACTGGACCGGTTCGACCGCGAACGCATTGAAAGCACGATTTTAAGCCGGGAACAGGTAACCGCCTACCGAAAACAGCTTTGGAGTTTGCCCCTGGCCAGACGGAAGGAGATCACCGGCCTGCCCAAATTGCGCGCCGACGTGATTCTCACCGGGGTCGTGATTTATGAGGCGGTCATGGAGGAATTCGATTTCAAACAGCTCCGCGTCAGCACGCGCGGCCTGCGTTTCGCGGCGGTCATGGAGTGAAGTTGTTTGCGATTTGCGATTTGCGATTTACGATGGGCTCCGGTCTCCGTCCACCCGGAGCCATCATAAATGAAATGCCTGATCGTTGGTTGTGGTTATGTCGGTTTGCCGCTGGGAAGGGAACTGGTCCGCCGGGGGCACGAAGTCGCCGGTTTGCGGCGGAACCCGACGGCAGAAAATGAGCTGAAAGCCGCCGGGATCCGGCCGTTGGTCGGTGATGTGACCCGGCCGGAAACGCTGGCCGGTTTGCCGCATGAATTTGACTGGGTCGTCAATTGCGTCGCTTCCCGCGGCGGCGATGCGGAAGATTACCGGCGGATTTACCTGCAAGGGACACGCCATTTGATGGAATGGCTTTCGGCCGCGCCACCCCAAAAATTCGTTCATACCGGCAGCACGAGCGTTTACGGCCAGACCGATGGTTCGCTGGTCAAGGAGACCAGTCCCACCGTACCGTCCGTGGAGACCGCCAGGGTTCTGCTCGAAACGGAAAGGCTGTTGCTGGCGGCGGCCGGCGAACACAGGTTTCCCGCGGTGATTCTCCGCGTCGCAGGTATTTATGGCCCGGATCGCGGCCACGCATTCAAGCAATTCCTGAATAACGAAGCGCGCATCGAAGGTGACGGCTCGCGTTTCCTGAACATGATTCACCGCGACGACCTGATCAGCTGCCTCCTGGCGGCGTTGAAAAACGGACGGGCCGGGGAAATTTACAACACCGTGGACGACGAGCCGGTGAGCCAGGCGAACTTTTTCCAATGGCTCGCGGAAGAACTCGGCAAGGATCCACCGCCGGTTGCGCCCGAGAATCCCGAGGCAAACCGCAAACGCGGCGTCACCAACAAACGGGTTTCAAATCGGAAGCTGAAGATGGAACTTGGCTGTCAATTCAAGTATCCGAACTTCCGCATCGGTTACAGCGCGGAAATTCTGCGGCTCGAACGTGCCGGCCAACTGGACGTCCGCCCGGACTAAAATGGAAGCAGTTTGGCGGTTTCCAGCCGTTCCCGCGGTTGTTTTTGCTGCGTCACCCCACTCATTATACCGCGCTGTCGCCTTGTTCACCGGTGCGAATGCGCCGGGCATCGTCCACGGTGGAGATGAACACCTTGCCGTCGCCGATCTTCCCGGTTTTGGCCGTGTTGATAATGGCACTGACGGCGGCCTCCACCTGCGCGTCGGGCAGGACGGTTTCAATTTTGATCTTGGGCAGGAAATCAATCGTGTATTCGCTGCCCCGGTAAATTTCCGTGTGTCCTTTCTGCCGGCCAAAGCCCTTGACCTCGGTCACGGTCATGCCATGGATGCCCAATTCGTTGAGCGCTTCCTTGACTTCATTCAGTTTGAACGGTTTGATAATCGCTTCGATTTTTTTCATAAAACAATCCTTACTCGTTATAGGCGCGCTCGCCGTGTTGCGAAAGGTCCAACCCCACGCTTTCGTCCTCCTGATCCACGCGCAATCCGATGGCGGTGTCCACGAGTTTTAAAATCAAAAACGTGGCGATGGCGGCCAGCGTCACGGTGGCGCCGACGCCGGCCAGTTGATTCCAAAACTGGTGCATGCCGCCGGCGAGTGATACCGACGCGCCATTTTTTTGGAACGTCGTGCCGATGAGCGGATTCACCTCTGCGCTCGCGAGGAAGCCCAGCATCAGCATGCCCACGGTGCTGCCGACGCCGTGAACGCCGAACACGTCCAGCGAATCGTCGTAGCCAAAGGCCGCTTTGAGTTTCGTGACCGCCAGATAACAAACCACGCCGGCGACCAGGCCGATGCCAAACGCCGCCGGTACAGTGACAAATCCCGAGGCGGGTGTGATGGTGGCGAGTCCCGCGACCATGCCCGATGCCGCCCCGAGCACGCTGGGTTTGCCTTTGAGGAACCATTCCGTGCCGGTCCAGCTTAATGCCGCCGCGGCCGCCGAGAAATGGGTGGCGGCGAAAGCGCTGGTGGCGAGCGTCCCTGCGTTCAACGCGCTGCCCGCATTGAAACCGAACCAGCCGACCCACAACAATCCCGCCCCGACCAGCGAGAGCACGACGTTATGCGGCACCATGGGTTCGCGGGGAAAGCCGTCGCGCCGGCCGATCACCAGCGCAAACACCAGCGCCGAAACCCCTGAGCTGATGTGCACCACCGTGCCGCCCGCAAAATCAAGCACGGGAATTTTCCCGCCGCTGGCCCAGTTAAACAAGCCGCCCTGGCCCCACATCATGTGGCACAACGGCAGATAAACGATGACGGTCCACAACACGATGAACAGGAGATAGGCCTTGAACCGGACGCGCTCGGCGACCGCCCCGCTGATGAGCGCCGGTGTGATGATGGCGAACATCATTTGGAACAGCATGAAGGACTCGGCCGGGACGGTGGCTGCGTAAGCCGGGTTCGGCGCTCCGCCGACGCCTTTGAGAAAAAGGTGGGTCAGGGGATTGCCGAAAAAGGCATTGCCGCTGCCGAACGCGACGCTGTAGCCAAAGACCATCCAGAGGGTGGAAATCACAGCCATCAAAATCAGGCTGTGCATCATGGTGGAGAGGACGTTCTTGGAACGCACCAGACCGCCGTAGAAAAGAACCAATCCCGGCGCGGTCATCATCAAAACCAGCGCGGTGCTGGCGAGCAACCAGGCGTTGTCGCCGGAATTGACGGGAAGGACACTGTTGGTGGTGGGCGCCGGTTCCAGTTGTGCCGCGGCAACCACGGTGTTTCCCAACCCGATGATTAAAACCAACAACAGACAAACCGAAAGCAAACGACAGCCGATGCGTGCTGGGGTGGTCATATTAAACAAGCCTATCGCCGACGAAGGCGCACGACCACTCGTATTTTGGCGAAGTGTAGCAAAGGATTGTCGGGCTGAGGTAAATTTCGGGAAAATTCGAGGATTCGGTTTCTGATGATCGTTGCCGGGCTGATTCCCGGACGTCGTGGCTGCGTAAAAATTCTTCGACGCGATTGCCGTTCACGTTTAGCTTTCCCGCCGATGGCCGCCGAAGCGCAACTCACACCCATGATGGCGCAGTATCGCCGCATCAAAAGCGAACTGCCCCGGGACGCGTTATTGCTTTTCCGGCTCGGGGATTTTTACGAGATGTTTTTCGAAGACGCGCAGGCCGGCGCCCAGATTCTCAACCTGGCCCTCACCGCCCGCAACGGCGTGCCCATGTGCGGCCTGCCGCACCACGCCGCCCATGCCTACATCGGCCGGCTGCTCAAGGCCGGGCGCAAGGTGGCCATTTGCGACCAGCTCGAAGATGCGCGTCCCGGCAAGCTCGTCGCCCGCGAAGTCACCCAAATCCTTTCGCCCGGCACTCATTTCGACGAGCGGATGCTCGTGGCCGAACGGAATAATTTTCTGGCCGCGATTTATCCGTCCGGGAAAAAGTTCGGGCTGGCGTTCGTGGACCTGACGACCGGCGATTTTCTGACGACGGAGGTGGAAGGCGATGCCGCGCTGCTCACCGAGCTGGAGCGGTTGCGCCCGGCGGAGATTATTTACCCGGGCGAATCGGGTGTCGTGCGCGATTTATTGCGCGGCGCGTTTCAAATTCTCAATGGTTATGACGACTGGACGTTTGCGCCGGAAACCGCGCTGTACACCGTGCGCGACCATTTCAAGGTCGCGTCGCTGGACGGCTTCGGGTTGAAGGACCATGGTGCCGCCGTGGGTGCGGCGGGTGCGGTGTTGCACTATTTGACGCAGCATTTGCGCCGCGACGTGAAGCATCTCAACCGGCTCTCGTTCTACCGCCGCAGCGATTATCTCACGCTCGATTTCACCACGCTGTGCCACCTGGAAATCCTGGAACCGCTCCATCACGACGCGCCGCGCAATGCCTCGCTCTATGGCGCGGTCAATCGCACCGTCACGCCGATGGGCGCGCGCCGGTTGCGCAACTGGCTCTCGCAACCGCTCGCCGCCGTCGAACCCATCCGCCGCCGGCAGGAGGCCGTGCAGGCATTCATCGAAAATTCCTCCGGCCTGGACAGCTTCCGCGCGCAACTTGCCCAGGTGCGCGATTTGGAGCGGACCCTTGGCCGCCTGAGCACCGGCAGCGGCAACGCCCGCGACCTCGTCGCCCTGCGCCTGGCTCTGGAACAGATTCCGGCGGTAAAAAAAATTCTCGGCGCGGTCGGGCCGGGCGGCCGCCCGGCCTTGCTCAAGGAAGAAAGCGCGGACGCGCAGCCGCGCGTCCCCGGCTTGTTGGACGGATTGAACGCCCAACTCGCCGAATCGCCCGGACTCGTCGACTTGATTTCCCGCGCCATTGTGGAGGACCCGCCGCTGGCCTTGAAGGAAGGCGGGATGATCCGCGATGGCTTCGACCCGGCGCTCGACGAACTGCGCCACGCCACGCGCGGCGGCAAGGATTGGATTGCCAAATTGCAGGCGGACGAAATCGCCCGCACCGGCATCCCGTCGCTCAAGGTCCGGTTCAATTCCGTTTTCGGCTATTACATTGAGGTCACGAAGGCAAACCTCGAAAAGGTCCCGCCGCATTATATCCGCAAGCAGACCATCGCCAACGGTGAGCGTTATATCACCCCGGAACTCAAGGAAATGGAAGGGAAAATCCTCGGCGCCGAGGAGCGCAGCGTGAAGCTGGAATATGAATTGTTCCAGCAGGTGCGCGAGGCCGTGTTGGGGCAATTACCGGAAATCCAGCAAACCGCCGCCGCCCTGGCGCAGCTCGATGTGCTTGCCGCCTTCGCCGAAACCGCGCGGCTGCACAATTATTGCCGGCCGCAGGTCGCCGATGAAGGCGTGTTGCAAATTCGCGACGGACGGCACCCGGTTTTGGAGCAAAGCCTGCAGGACGAACGCTTCGTGCCCAATGATACCGGCCTGGCGGGCGTGGCGAATGTGGTTTCCCCCGCTCCGCCGCAGGGCGAGGGAGAAAATAGTGCGTTCCCCCAGATCGCGCTCATTACCGGGCCGAACATGGCCGGCAAGAGCACTTACATCCGGCAGGTGGCGCTCATTGCACTGCTGGCGCACACCGGCTCGTTCGTGCCGGCGGCCGGGGCGCGGATTGATCTGGTGGACCGCATCTTCACCCGCATCGGCGCCAGCGACGATCTCACGCGCGGGCAATCCACCTTCATGGTCGAAATGACCGAGACGGCGAACATCCTGAACAACGCCACGCTGCGCAGCCTCGTTGTGCTCGATGAAATTGGGCGCGGCACCAGCACGTTCGACGGCCTGAGTCTGGCGTGGAGCATCGTCGAGCACCTGCATAACCAGGTCGGCGCCAAAACCCTTTTTGCCACGCACTATCACGAATTGACCGAACTGGCGACGCGGCTGCCGCGGCTCAAGAATTTCAACGTCGCCGTGCGCGAATGGCACGACCAGATAGTTTTCTTAAGAAAAATTGTCGAAGGCGGCACGGACAAGAGCTATGGCATCCACGTGGCGCGGCTGGCGGGCGTGCCGCAGGAAATTTTGGAACGCGCCCGGCAAATTCTGGCGAATCTTGAGGAATCCGAGCTCACGCCCGAGGGCAATGTGCGGCAATCGCGCCGCCAGCAGGACCGCGACAAGCTAAAGCAACTCATCCCGCCGCCCCAGATGGATTTGTTTCATAGTTAGCCGATTTACAGTGACTTATGTTCAAAGTTTGAACGCGGCGGCAATTTTGTTTTTCCAATCAAATATATGAAAACTAAAATATTGCGTACATGGGCGGCCGTGTGTTTGTCGGTCTTGACGGCGACGGCGGGAAGCCGGGTGATGGCGGATGACGCGGCGGCGAACGCGCCGGCGACGAAACCGGACAAGGTGTACACGGGGACGGTGGTTGGCGTT
>JAJPJM010000040.1 GCA_021324235.1 Verrucomicrobiota bacterium | reverse complement strand
TTGACCAGACCGGCGTGGGCCAACTGATGCAAATTGCCGTCGAAAAAGGCCGCAGCGTGCGCAAAGACCTCAAGCTGGGGATTTGTGGCGAACACGGCGGGGACCCCGAATCCGTCAAATTCTGTCATCGCCTGGGACTCAACTACGTCAGTTGCTCGCCGTACCGCGTGCCGGTGGCCCGCCTGGCCGCCGCTCAAGCCGCGTTGGAGGAAGAAATTGCGAAAAAAGTGAAGAAATAACCAACCACTACCAATTTTAAACTATGCAAAAAACCAAATCATTGTTTCGGTCCGGAATCGTGCTGGCCGCGCTGTTCGGAGCCGCCAACGCCTTTGCCGGTGATGCCGACATCAACCTGCCTGACCTGACGCAAGTGACGTTTCCGGGCGTCGGCCTGGGCGGCCATGCCCTTTTGTATCTGGGGCTGGCGATCTGCGCGGTCGGCGCGCTATTCGGCTTCTACGAATACGGACGATGCCGCGGGCTGCCCGTCCACAAGTCGATGAGCAGTGTTTCCAACATGATTTGGGAGACGTGCAAGACCTACCTGTTTCAACAGGGAAAATTCCTCGTGCTGCTCTGGGCGTTGATTGCCGCGTGCATCGTTTATTACTTCTATTTCCTGCAGGCCAAGTCCATCGGCGCGGTGCTGGTGATTCTGGCCAGTTCCGTGCTGGGGATATTGGGCAGTTACGGCGTCGCGTGGTTCGGCATTCGCATCAACACCTATGCCAACAGCCGCGCCGCGTTTGCCTCACTCCGGGGCAACTCGCTGCAAACGCTCCTCATCCCGCTGCGTTCGGGCATGAGCATCGGCCTGCTGCTGGTCTGCGTGGAACTGGTCTGCATGATCGGCATCCTGCTGTTTATGCCGCGTGATCTCGCCGGCCCGTGCTTCATCGGCTTTGCCATCGGCGAATCGCTCGGCGCGGCCGCCTTGCGCATCGGCGGCGGCATCTTCACCAAGATTGCCGACATCGGCTCCGACCTGATGAAAATCGTCTTTAACCTGCCCGAAGATGACCCGAAAAATCCCGGCGTCATCGCCGACTGCACCGGTGACAACGCGGGCGATTCCGTTGGCCCCACAGCGGACGGTTTTGAAACCTACGGCGTGACCGGGGTGGCGCTCGTTTCGTTCCTCGCCCTGTCCCTCGGCGGCGCGATTGAAACCCAGGCCATTTGCGGCCAGCTCATCGTCTGGATTTTTGTGATTCAAAGTTTGATGGTGCTGGCGTCGCTGGCTTCCTTTTACGTCAACAAGACCGTCAGCCATTCGCTCTACAACAACAAGAAGGATTTCAACTGGGAACAGCCGCTGACCAATCTGGTGTGGCTGACCTCCATCGTTTCCATCGCGGTTGCCTTCATCGCCAGCAAGGTCCTGCTCGGGGGAGTAACCGACTCGACGGGCGCGGCGGATCCCAATCTGTGGTGGGTGCTGGCCGGCATCGTCGCCTGCGGCACGCTGGCCGGGCCGCTCATCATGGAATTCACCAAAATCTTTGTCAGCACCAAGTCCCGGCACGTGAAAGAAATCGTCACCTGCTCGGGCCAGGGCGGCGCATCGCTGAACATCCTGTCCGGCTTCGTCACCGGTAATTTTTGCGCGTTCTGGATGGGACTGGTGATTATTGCGCTGATGTTCGGGGCTTATATGTTTTCACAAAACCCGGCCCTGCTCGTTCTGATGCCGGCTCAATTCACGTTTGCCGCGCCCATCTTCGCCTTCGGCCTCGTGGCCTTCGGCTTCCTGGCCATGGCCCCGGTGATCATCGCCGTGGACAGCTTCGGGCCGGTCACCGACAACGCCCAGTCCATTTATGAATTGAGCCGCATCGAATCCGTGCCGAACGTCCGCGCGGACATCGAAAAGGATTTCGGATTCAAACCCGACTTTGAGAACTCCAAGCTCGAACTCGAAAAGGGTGACGGCGCGGGCAACACCTTCAAGGCCACGGCCAAACCGGTGCTGATCGGCACCGCCGTCGTCGGCGCGACCACGATGATCTTCGGGATCATCATGCTGTTGCAAAAAGTTGGCATCCAGGCGGACCCCGGCTTCAACATCATCTCCATGTTGAGCCTGGTGCATCCGCAAGTCATTCTCGGCCTGCTCATGGGCGGCGCGGTGATTTACTGGTTCACCGGCGCCAGCGCGCAGGCCGTCGTCACCGGCGCCTATCGCGCGGTCGTTTACATCAAGGAACACCTCAACCTCGACAAGGCCGAGGCTTCCATCACCGACAGCAAACGGGTCGTGGAAATCTGCACCATCTACGCGCAGAAAGGCATGATCAACATCTTCATCGTGGTGTTCTGCATGGCGCTGGCACTGTCGTTTTTCAATCCTTATTTCTTCATCGGCTATCTCGTCGGCATCGCCTTCTTCGGTTTGTTCCAGGCCATCTTCATGGCCAACGCCGGCGGCGCCTGGGATAACGCCAAGAAAATTGTCGAAGTGGATTTGAAACAAAAAGGCACCGAACTGCACGCCGCCACCGTCGTCGGCGACACCGTGGGCGATCCGTTCAAGGACACCAGTTCGGTGGCGATGAACCCCATCATCAAGTTTACGACGCTGTTCGGTCTGCTGGCGGCGGAAATTGCGGTGACGATGAAAAAACAGGGCTTGAAGACGGGCATCGGCCTTGTGTTCTTCCTGGTGGCGCTGACCTTCGTTTATCGCTCCTTCTATTCCATGCGCATCCCGACGGACAAGCCGTCGGCGGAAGAGACCAGCTTGAAGCCGCCGTTGCCGCGAATGGATGAACTGGTGGCGAAGTAACCGCAAAACAAATTATTCACAGGCGCGCTTCCGGCGCGCCTGTTTCATTTCAACCGTTTCCGCGTGTTTCGCGGCACAATGAACTGGTACCGGACGCATGAAAGCAATTTTTCCTGTGCGATTTTCCCGGTGGCGGGCATTACCTTATGAAACGTGATGACTGAAGACGCCGAATTATTAAACCGTTACGCCGCGGAACGATCGGAACCCGCCTTCGCCGAATTGATCCAACGGCACGTGGACCTCGTGCATTCCGCCGCGATGCGGCTGATGAATGGCAATCGGCACGCCGCCCAGGACGTGACGCAGGAGGTTTTCACCGAAGTCGCCCGGCAGGCGAAACGGCTGAGCCGGCATCCTGCCCTGGTTGGCTGGCTGTACACCACCACCCGCCTGATGGCGTTGCGGATGAATCGGACCGAGCAGCGGCGCCAGGCGCGTGAACAGGAGGCCACTATGATGAATCAACTCCTCCACGACGACACGCCACCGGTGGATTGGAACCGGCTCCAGCCGGTGATTGAGGACGTCATGCATGAACTGGACGATCCGGACCGCCACGCCGTCCTGCTCCGCTATTTTCAAAACAAGTCCCTCAACGAGGTGGGCCTGGCGTTGAACCTGACCGAAAACGCCGCGCGCATGCGCGTGGACCGGGCGCTGGAAAAGCTGCGCGGAAAACTGGTCCGCCACGGCATCACCACCACCACGGCGGCGCTCGGGGCGGTGATGGCCGCCAACGCCGTTCAGGCTGCGCCCGCCGGTCTGGTCGCCGCAATTTCCGCCGCCGCCGTTGCCGGCAGCGCCGTCCCGGTTTCAACCCTCATGATCACAACCAAAACCATCGTTATGACCACCCTGCAAAAAACCATAGTGACCGCGGCCCTCGCCGCCGCGGTCGGAACCGGAATTTACGCCGTCCACCAGAGCACACAATTACACGGCCAGATCCAGTCGCTCGAGGAGGAGCGGGCGCTGATGGACGCACAAACCCGGCAGTTGCAGCAGGAACGTGACCGGACAACCGATCAACTGGCCGCGTTGCGGCAGGAAAATGCACAGTTGAAATCCGGCCCGAACCCGACCGAACTGTTGAAATTGCGCGGTCAAGTGGGGACACTCCAGCAACAGGTGGAGGCGAGCGAAGCCCGGAACAATGCCCCCGCCAGCGGCCTGGACAAAATGTTGAGTGATCCCGCCTTGAAGGAATACGTCCGCCTGGCCCAGAAGGACAAAATCAGGTCCATGTACACCGATTTGATCAAGGAGCTGAAATTGACGCCGGAGCAAACGGACCAGTTCCTCAATTTGATTTGCGACGCCGCCTCAAAGAGCCTGGATCGGATCAGGTCCGCGGGAAGTCCGGACGCGTCCGCCAGCGATGCGAATGCGGTCCTGGGCAGCCAGTTGCAGGCTTTGCTGGGAGATGCGGGGATGGCCCGGTTCGTGGAGTACAGCGGTGAAATTCCCGCCCGGACCACCGTCACGTTGTTGAATGGTCAACTGGCCGACAATCCGCTCACCGCTGAGCAAAGTGCCCAACTGCTTCAAATCGTGAAGGCTGAGCCGTACGATGTGACCCAAGGCATCACGGGCGCGCCGGACAAGGCCTTTCTGGGGTCCCCGGCGGACATCGATAATTTCCTGCAACGCGTGACTGAAAGCAACCAGCACATCCTGCAACAGGCCGGCAGCTTTCTCACTCCAGGCCAATTGGCCGCGCTTGACATCGTATTGACCCAGGCAATCGAGGCACGAAAACTGCAGGCCGCCGCCTTGATTCAAAAACATTAAGAGGCGGTGCGTGGCCGGTGGCGGGCGATACGAGCCGGGAGCGAAACGGCCGTCGAAACCCCGGCGTTCCGGCGGTTTTAAAAGTCCAAGGTCAGCCGCCAACGCCGGCGTATTCCTCGTCCACCTTGAGGTTCATGCCCATCACGATCAAATCGTGCGGCACAGCCTTCATGTCGAGCACATAATCCTCCAGGCACATGAGACGGGTGAAACCGAGCTGTTCCAGCGCGTGGATGGCCACCTTGCGTTCACCGTTGAGTTCCGCCTCCAGTTTGCGCAGACCCAGAGTCCGCGCGATTTGCACCTGCTCCTCCACCAGGATTTTGGCCACGTCGCGCCCGCGATAACCGGGATGCGTCAACACGCCGAGCAACCCGATATGCCGTTTCCAGCCGCCCGACCGCTGATGCAGCGTCGCCTCGCCGATGATTTTATTTCCATGCAACATCAGCAACGGCAGATTGCTTTCGAAATCGATGTGGCGGCACCAGTCACGGAACATCTTGCGCTCAAAGATGGGTTGTTTGATGAACAGGCGTTCCTCCTCGGGCACGGCGAGAAAAAAATTGTGCAGTTTGGCCTCGTCCCGTTTGGCCAGCGGTCGCACCACCACCGCCGTGCCATCGCGCAGCTTCAGGGAAATGGGAAATTTTTCGAGCGCAATATCAATCATAACAATCCTTTCATGCCGCCGCCGTTGTAACAGAAACCGGCCCGGCTGCAAAGCGCGAACCGTCCAACCTGACGACCGCCGGGGCGACCGGCTTTTTTGTCGCCTCCGGGCAACATCCATGCTAATCCCTGTCCGTCGTGGCCCACACAACTTTGACCGATAAAACCCGTGCGTTTCTTGGCTCCGCCGGTTGGAGCGCCGCCGCCATCGAGCCGCTCACCGGAGACGCTTCCACCCGGAAATACTTCCGCCTGCGCCAGAATCAACAGAGCGCCATCCTCATGAATGCCGCACAGGCCCTGACTTCCGTCGCGCCGTTTGTCCGGATTGACGAACATCTGGCCGAACTCGGCTTCAGCGCGCCGGCGATTCTGGCCCGGGATGAGACCAAGGGCCTCCTGTTGCTGGAAGATTTTGGCGATGCCACTTTCGCCCGTCTGTTGGATGGCGGTGCGGAACCGGGAAAACTTTATGCCCTGGCGATCGATGTCCTGATTGCCTTGCACCAACACCCGCAGGCCGTTCCCGATGGCCTGCGGGCGTATCATCCGGAAAAAATGCTGGCCGACATCGAATTGTTTCTGGACTGGTGCACGCCGGGAATTTCCGAAACCGGCCGGTCTGAATTCCAGCAAGCCTGGCGCGATGTGTTGCCCGTGGCGCATCGGGTGCCCGTCTCGCTGCTGTTGCGCGATTATCATGTGGCCAATCTGATGCTGCTTCCCGATCGCACCGGTGTCCGGCAGGCCGGGTTGCTGGATTTTCAGGACGCGTACCAGGGGCCGGTCACCTATGATTTGGCATCCTTGCTCCAGGATGCCCGGCGCGAGGTGCCGGAAGCATTGCAGGGAAAAAACATCGCCCGTTATCTGGCGCAATTTCCGGCACTTGACCGGCATGCCTTTGAAACTTCCCTGGCCATTCTGGCGGCGTTGCGGCACACGCGGGTGCTGGCCATTTTTAAACGGCTCAGCCGGCACGAGGGGAAACCCGATTACGAGCAACTTCACTCCGCGCGCGTGGAGCGATTGTTGCAAACGGCCTTGCGCCATCCGATGCTGGGCCGCGTGAAAAACTGGTTTGATGAATATGGTGGAGAGAGAAAATAATCTGGAGCAGCTAAGCGCCCCTCGCCCCGTCCCTCGCCCCGCCCTGCGGGGAGAGGGTGTCCGACGTGGCGCGCCGAAACGCAGCGAAGGCGGAAGGACCGGAGAGGGGAATCTTGCAAGTTTGAAAACTTATTGGTAACGACGCTGTGAACGGTAAAATCAGAAAGGCCATGGTGCTGGCGGCCGGTTACGGCACGCGGCTGAAACCGTTGACCGACCGTGTCCCCAAACCGTTGGTGCCCGTCGCCGGCAAACCGATGATTCAATATGCACTCGACCGGTTGCAAACTTACGGCATCGAAACGGTCGTCATCAACGTCTCGTATCTCAAGGAACAACTGACCGCCTGGCTGGCGGGATGCAAAAACCTGACCGTCAAACTGTCCGAGGAAGCCGAACCGCTGGAAACCGGCGGCGGACTGAAAAAGGCGCTGCCGCTGCTGGGCAACGAACCCGTCTTCGTCATCAACAGCGATATCCTCTGGACGGACGAAGGCGAAAGCGCGCTGGATCGCCTGACACGCCACTGGGACGATGCGAAAATGGATTTTCTGCTGCTGGTGCAATCCAAGGCCAAGGCCATCGGGCATGATCAGGGTGAAGACCATTTGTTCATCAAGCCCGGCAACACGATTGACTGGAACGAACGCGACGCGCCATACATTATCGCCGGCATCGGCATTTTTCATCCGCGCGTCCTGCGCGACGCGCCGGACGGAAAGTTCTCCGTCAAAGTCCTCTGGCATCAGGCACTGGCGCAAAACCGGCTCTTCTGCCTGCCGCACCATGGCCGCTGGTTCCAGACCGGCACTTTGGAGGACATCAAAAGAGTGGAGGAACATCTGAAGCTGTGAGAGCGATGAGTTCAACATCCTCGCGTTGAGAAACTCTGTTTGCATTCATACTGCCGGAATTCCTAAACTCCGCGCCCTGTGAATTTACAAGGCCGCGCAACAATTTATCATCAATTAGCATTCTGGCTGGGTACGACCTTCATCGTCACCGGCGTCTGTTTTCACCTTCCTGATTTCATTGCCGCGCGGGGCATGCATTATCGAATGAGTTGCATGCCGATGTCGGAATTGATGCTGTACGGCATGGGCTTGATTGTCACCGGCATCGCCATGACGGCTTACGGTCTGTTCCCCGTCAGAAACAAGCAGGCAATAAACCGGAGCGCCGAGTATCAACTCCACACCATGGATAACGCGCGGTTGAACTGGGCGCACTGGCAATTGGTCATCGTCCTTACCCTGGCGCTGGTGGTAGACGTAATGAAACCGGCCACACTGGGGTTTGTCATGCCGGGGATGCGGGAGGAATACGGCATCACTGCCTCAACCGCGTCACTGTTGGCCCTGTCGGCCATGATTGGCACGACGGCCGGTTCCGTGCTTTGGGGCATCCTGGCCGATCGCTTCGGCCGGCGGGGCTCGATTTTGCTGGCTGCCTTGATTTTCATCAGCACGTGCATTTGCGGCACCATGCCAACCTTTCATTGGAACCTTTTCATGTGCTTCGTCATGGGCCTGTCGGCCGGCGGTTTGCTGCCCATTGTGTTCGCGTTACTCGCGGAAATGACCCCGGCGCGGCAGCGTGGTTGGTTGTCGGTGCTCATGGGCGGTTTGGGCACCGCGGGCGGCTACCTGGCGGCGAGCGGCGCGGCCGCATGGCTGGAACCGATCTTCAGCTGGCGCATTTTGTGGTTGCTCAATCTGCCCACGGGACTGCTGGTAATCCTGCTGAGCCGTCGGATTCCCGAATCCCCGAGGTTCCTGCTGCACGAGGGAAAAGTTGAGGAGGCAAAACATAATCTCGCCAAGTTTGGCATTGAACTGGTTCCAGCTTCGGAGGCGGCGCAGCACGAGACGGTGAATCACGCCACCGAATTCAAACAATTATTCCGCAAACCCTACGTTGTGCTCACCCTGACCGTCGGCTTTTACGGTGTGGCTTGGGGATTGGTGAACTGGGGCTTTCTGACCTGGTTGCCGTTCATCATGCGCGACTACCTTCATCTAGACGGCAGGATCGCCAATCACCTGCTGGCCAAGTCGGCGTTGTTTGCCGTGCCCGGCTGCGTGCTGGTGGCCTGGCTGTATGGCTTCTGGAGTAGCAGGCGAACGATGGTCCTTTTTGCCGTCGGCACGGCGGGAGTGCTTGCCAGTTTCGCGACCTTCAAACCGGGTGGCAGTCAGGTGTTGTTCAGCGTGTTGACCGTCCTGCTGCTGATTGGCCTGAGCGGAATGATTGCCATGCTTTCGCCTTACAGTGTCGAACTCTATCCCACCAAACTTCGCGCGAGCGGCGGCGGAGTAACGGCCAGCAGCAGCAAGGTCGGAGGCGTGGTCGGACCATCCGCCGTGGCCCTCATCATGACCGCCTTTCCCGGCCTGGCCATCCCTGCCCTGTCACTTGCCGTGCCCTTGTTGCTCGCCGCGACGGCGTTATGGATGAATGGCAAGGAAACCTCCGGCAAACGATTGGAAGAACTGCACGAAAAGCCGCGCACGATGGAACCGTCGGGCTAAAAAGCCGGAGCGCGGGTTGTCCCAACTCGCCGCACGTCCAATTTTCCCAGCCGCTGCGGATTTCTCCTCTTTCATTGCCCGTTTCCGCCATTCGCATAGACTGTGCGCGTGAAATCCATGGGCACGGTCTATCTCGTCGGGGCCGGGCCGGGTGACGCGGGCTTGCTCACGTTGCGCGGCGCGGAATTGCTCCGGCGCGCCGACGTGGTGCTCTACGACGCGCTTGTGAACCCGGATTTGCTCCGGCTTGCGCCGCCCACCGCCGAATTCATCGCGCGCGGCAAAAACATGAGGATGCCGCAGGAGGAAATCATCGCGCTGCTCGTCGCCAAGGCCCGCGAAGGCAAATGTGTCGTCCGGCTCAAGGGCGGTGATCCCTACATTTTCGGCCGGGGCGGCGAGGAAGCCGAGGCGCTGGCGGCGGCGAAAATTCCCTTTGAAGTCGTCCCCGGCATTTCATCCATCGTGGCCGCGCCGAATTACGCCGGGATTCCCCTCACCCACCGCGAGCATTGTTCCAGTTTCACTGTTTTCACCGGACACAGCGACTCGGCGGATGCAGCGACGGCCTTGCGCTACGAACAGATCGCCAAAATTCCCGGCACGAAGGTCGTACTTATGGGCACCGACAACCTGGAGGACTGGACGAAATCGCTCATCGCGCAGGGCATGCCGCCGGAAACACCGGTGGCCATCGTCCAATGGGGCACGCTGGGCAGGCAAAAGTCGGCGGCCGGCACGCTGGCCACGATTACGGCGCTCGCAGCCAAGGAAAAAATTGTTCCGCCCGCCCTGACGATTGTCGGCGATGTGGTCAAGTTGCGGAAAAAGTTGAACTGGGCGGAGAACCGGCCGTTGTCCGGGAAAAGGATTGTTGTGACGCGGCGCACGGGCCAGGCGGGCCGGTTTGCGCAGCGGCTCGCGGAGTTGGGCGCGGACGTCCTCGAAGTGCCAACGATAAAAATCACGACGCCGGACGACCGGCAGGGCATCATCGACGCGCTGCTGGAATTGAATTCCTATGAATGGCTGGTCTTTACCAGCGCGAACGGGGTGACGGCGTTTTTTGAGCTGTTCTTCAAGCGGTTCCAGGACTTGCGCGACCTCGGCGGCGCGCGCATTGCGGCGGTCGGCCCGGCGACGGCGGCGAAATTGCGCGAACTGCATTTGCAGGTGGATTTGACGCCGGAAGCGGCCACCGCGCAAAAGCTGGCCGAAGCGTTCGAGAAATATCAATCCGTTGAGAACGTGAAAATGTGCCTGCTGCGCGCCGAGGTGGCGAACCGCGAATTGCCGGAGGCGCTGATGGAACTGGGCGCCATCGTGGACGACATTGCCGTTTACAAAACCGTGGCCGAGACGGAGGACCGCGCGGGCATGGGGGAACGGCTGCTCGAATCGGGCGCAGACTGGGTGACGTTCACGAGCGCCTCGACGGTGGAGCATTTCCATGCGCGCTTTGATTTGCCGAAGCTGCTGGAAAGATTTCCACAAATGAAACTGGCATCCATTGGCCCGGAAACGAGCAAGGCCATCCGCGCCTTGAAACTGGAGCCGGCGCTGGAGGCGAAGGAACACACCACGGACGGCCTGCTGGCGGAGCTGCTGCGCGCGGCCAAACCGTTAAAGCGGCCAGCGAAGGAATAATTCGTTCAGGCTGCCGCTTGCTTTCGCTCCGGTTTGGTCCCGCCGCCGCTCAACTGCAACAGCACGCAATAGACCACCGGCATGGCGATGAGCGACAGCAGCACGGAAATGCAAAGCGCGCCGATGACGGCGATGGCGAGCGGCCGGAGCATGTCCGCGCCCGCGCCGATGCCATAGGCCAGCGGCAACATGCCGAGCGCGGCGGCCAGCGATGTCATCAGCACCGGGCGCAACCGGCGATGGCCGGCGCGCACCAGCGCTTCCTCCAGTTCCACACCCTCGTCCTGTAATTTTCTGGAAAAATCCAGCATGAGAATGCCGTTCTTGGCCACGATGCCGACGCCGATGACGGCGCCGAGGAAGGAAACGATGTTCAACGTGATGCCGGTGATCCACAACGCAGCCACCGTGCCGAACAAGGCCAGGACCGAGCCAAAGACAATCGCCACCGGTTCGTTGAAGGAGCGGAATTCGATCAGCAGCACCGTGAAGACCAGCAGGATGGCACCGAGCAGAACGACGAGCAGGTTACGGAAGGATTCCTGTTGCTGCTGGTAAAGGCCGCCGTATTCGACCGTGCCGGGTGGCAGCCATGCGTCCCGGCTGAGTTTGGCCTGAATTTCCCGCATCGCGCTGCCCAAATCGCGGCCTTCGAGCCGCGCGGAGACAATGACGTCCTGCCGCAAATCGTCACGGTCCAATTCCACCTGGCTCGGTTGCACGTCCACGTCCGCCACCTGATCCAGTCGCACGACCGCGCCGCCCGGGGTCCGGAGGGGCAACCCGCGCAAGGCGGCAATACGATCCACACTTTTCGGTTCAGCCAGCACGCGGATGTTCACCACGCGATCGCCTTCGAGCGCGGACGACACGACCTGGCCGAGTAACGCGGTGTTGGCGGCATCGGCAATGTCCTGGGTTGTGAGGCCAAACCGGGCGGCATCGGCGGCGCGCACGCGCAGATTGATGGACGGGCCGGTTTCGGTCAGGCCGTCGAACGTGTCCACAACGCCGGGAATCTGTTTGATTTGGGCCTCAACCCGCGGCGCCGTGGTCTCCAGCCAGTTCAAATCCGGCGAGAACAATTTGATTTCAATGGGATCGGGCGTCAGTTGTAAATCGCCGATGACGTCGGTAAGGATGCCGGGGAACTCCCAGCGCATCATGGGGAATTTTTCGGCGAATTCATGGCGCAACCCGGCGATGACTTCTTCCGTCGTGTGTTTGCGACCGGGCTTGAGTTTGACCGCGAAGTCACCCACATAGGGTTCGGTGATGAACATGCCCATTTCCGCGCCGAGCCGGCGGGAATAACCCTCCACGTCCGGATTGGCGCGGACAATGGCTTCCGCCTCGTTGAGAATGCGGGAAGTCTCCGTGAGGCTCGTGCCGGGCGGCGCCCAGTAATCAATCACAAAGCCGCCTTCGTCGAAGTCGGGCAGGAAATCAGATTGCAAACGCTGGTAAATAAAAACACCGGCGAGCAGAACCAGCCCGCACGCCAGCAGCGTCAACCCGCGGTACCGCAACGCCGCGCGCACGGCGCGTTCGTAAATCCGGATGACGCGCGTCAGCAGAAATCCGCCTTCCAATCCCGTCGGCGTGTGGCCGTGTTCCATCTGGTTGCGCTCACGAATGAACCACGCCGCCAGCGACGGGGTCAGTGTGAGTGCCAGGACCAGCGACACGAGCAGCGACACAACCATGGTCAGCGCCAGGGCGCGAAAAAAAACGCCTGCGACGCCGGTCAGGAACGCGAGCGGGATAAACACCACGACCGGCGTCAGCGTCGAGCCAATGAGCGGATAAAGAATTTCACCGATGGCTTCCTGGATGCCGGCCAGCCGCGGCCGGCCGGCGGCAATTTTCACGCACATCGCCTCCACGACCACGATGGCGTTGTCAATGATGAGGCCGATGCAGGCCGCGATGCCGCCCAATGTCATCATGTTGAAGCTCATGTCCGCCAGTTTCATGGCGACGAACGTGATCAGCACGGTGATGGGAATGGTGACGATGGCGGTCCACACGCTGCCCCAGTTTTTCAGGAAGAAATACAGTATAAACACGGACAGGATGAGCCCAAAGAGGATGGCGTCCCAGACGCTCCCAACGGAATCGCGCACGAATTGCGACTGGTCATAGTAGAACGCGAGGTGCATGTCCGGCGGCAACTCCCGCCGAAGCTGTTGCAATTGCGTCTTCAGCGCACCGGCAATGTCGAGCGTGCTGCCGCCGGGCTGGCTTTGAATGTTCAACAAAACGGCCTGGCGGCCCTGCGCGGTGATGTCCGTGAAGGCCGGCGCCGGCCCGCGCTCGACCTGCGCCACGTCGCGGACACAAACCGGATGGCCGCCGCGGACCGTGATCACCACGTTGCCAATGTCTTCCGGCAAATGGACCCGCCCGTCCACCGCCGTCAGATAAAGATGATAATTCTCCTCGATCATGCCGGCGGGCGCGACGAGGTTGTTTTTTGCCAGCGCATCGCCCACCTCCACCAATCCGAGGCCGGCAGCCTGCAATTTCAGCGGATCCACGACGACGTGATATTCCGGCACGTGGCCGCCGAGGATTTCCACCTTGGCGACGCCGGGGATTTGCAAAAATAGCGGCTTTAACTGGTAATTGGCCGTCTCCCACAAATCCATGAGGTCGCGGTTGGAACTGGTCAGGCTGATGCCGATGATGGGAAACGCGGAAAACGTGACGCGCTCGACCTCGGTCCCGGCGGTCGCCGGCAAATCGCCGCGGATTTGCGCCAGCCGGCCGAGCACATAAAGCTCCGACTGCTGCATGTCCACGTGCCAGTTGAAGAAAATATTAATCTGGGCCGAACCGCGCTTGGTCGCCGAACGCACGGAAACCGCTCCGGGAATGTCCTTCATTGCCTCCTCGATCGGCCGCGTGACGGTGGCCATCATTTCATCGGCGGGCATGATGCCGTTGTCCACGAGAATGACGACGCGCGGGAAATCCGTTTGCGGGAACACGGACGATGGCGTATGCAGTGCCGACAAAACGCCCGCCAGGCACAACGCCACCGCGATGAACGCGATGGCCAACGCGTGCCGCGTGGCGAACCGGCCCAGGCGGGAGGAGGTGTCGGGATTCATTGTACCTGAGACGACAGCGTGTTGGTTGCCGACGATTCGTCTCCCGGCGAATTCACCACCTGGATCTGGGTTTTCTCCGGCAAGCCATAGGCGCCGACGGTCACCACGGTGTCGCCTTCCTTGAGCCCGGCTCCCTCAATTTCCACCCAGCCGCTTTCACGCAAGCCCGTTTGCACCGGCAGCTTCGTCGCCTCATCGCCCTGGACCCGCGCAATGATACTGCGGCCGTTTTCGTCGGTCACCACACTTTCTTCCGGGGCGGCCAGACAATCAGGGTGGACGGCCGTGACAATTTTCAACGGGACAAATTGTCCGGGGCGCAAGCCGCGGTTCGCCGGCAGCAGCGCGCGTACTACAACCGCCCCGCTGTTCGCGTCCACCACCGGGCTGACAAACGACAGCGTGGTCGTGACCGGCGGCACACTCAGGACCTGTACTTCCTCGCCGGCATGTAATTCGCCCGCCTCGGATACGGGAACGTCGGCGCTCACGGCCAGCCGGTTCAAATCCACCACCTCCGCGACCACCGTATTCACATCCACCGCCATGCCGGGTTTGACGTTCAGGCGCGTCACCATGCCGGACAACGGTGCGGTAATTTGCAACGCCGCCAATTGCGCCTCGGCGTCCTGCAACATTTTCAGCGATGTGTTGTGTTGCGCGTATAACTGTTTCTGCCGGGCCACCTCCTGTTCCGCATAATCCGCCGTGGCCGCGCCCGAATTCAATTCCACCAGCACGTCCCCCTGCTGCACCGGCTGGCCTTCGATGACATTCACCCGGACCACGACCCCGGCGGCGGGGACGGCGAGCTGGGCTCCGGCCGCCGGTTGATCCGCCGTGGCCGGCGCGGCTTCCACCGTACTGTAGCCAACAACGTACCGGTGCAACGTCAGGCGTTTGAGCGTGCCGACTTGAACATTGACCAGCGGGGCCACATTTTCCGCCGGCGCCTCGTCATCCGCGTCCGAAGCGCCGCCGGGCGATTTGATGAGCGCATAGATGCCCAGCCCCAAACCGAGGACAATCGCGCTGCCGATGAGGATTTGTTTTCGTTTCATTTTTCAGTTTGAGCAGAAATGTTTTGCGCCGTGTCGAGGGTGGCCGGCGGGAGCGTCAACGGGCTTTGGACGGCGTCCTCCAACTGGCCGAGCGATTGTTGGGCCTGGACCAGCGCGTTGAGCCGGTTTTGCGCGCCGGCGGCAAATTCCACTTCCGCATTCGCCACGGCCAGCGGATCCACCTCCCCCACCTGCGCCTGGGCGCGGATGGAATCCAATTGTTTCTGCGAATTATCGAGCAACGTTTTCGCCGTCGCCACCTGCTGCAACGCCGCGCGATAACCGGCCAGCGCACTGTCAATTTCAGCGACGGCATTGGCCTGAACGGTGAGAAAATGCGCGGCGGCCTGCGCCCGTTTCGCCATGGCCTCGGCCACGGGTCCTTCGTTGTGGTTCAACAGGGGCAGGGTCAAGGTCACTCCCAATTCCCATTGATTATCGCCGGCGCTGCCGCTGTTCCAGGCATAGCCGGGGCCGAGGTGGAGGTCGGGATATTGATTGGCGATTTCAAGCTGGAGCGCGGATTGGCTGGCGGCGTACCCGGCCAGCGCGCCACGCACGTCGGCACGGTTCAACAGCGCCTGCCGGCGGGTTTCCGGCCGGGTCAAGTCGCGCGGAAACCGGTTCAACGTCGCGAAGGAAAATGCCACGCCGTCCAATGCGCGCGTCGGGACGCCTAGCACATGGGCCAGTTCCACACGCGCCTGGCGGAATTTGCCGACGGCATCCTGCCGCGCCAGTTGCGTGGTGGCCAAAGCGGTCCGGGCCTGCGCGACTTCGTAACTCGACACCGCGCCGGCGGCCAGCTGGCCTTCGAGCAGGCGGACCATATTGTTCTGCGCCGTTTCCTGACGGGCCAGCAGCGCCCCGGTTTCGCGCGCGGCATAAAGGTTGAGCAACGCGGCGCGGACCTGACTGCGGGTCTGCCAGACCGTGCCCACGAGGTCCCAACGCGCGGCCTCGGCCAGGTGCTCCGCCTCGGCGATGCGTTTACCGCGTTTGCCGGCGGTCTCAATGGGCAGATCAAAACTCACCGGCACAATCCAGGGGCTGGGCGTGTCAGGAATCTGGCTGTCGTATCCCGGGGTCACAGTCACGGAAGGATTCGGCCGTTCGCCCGCCGTGATGGTTGCGGCCTGGGCTGCCAGTAACTGGGCGCGCGCCTCGGCCAGCGCCGGTTGATAATAAAAGGCAACGAGAGTGAGCTGTTTCAGGTTCCAGGCCGCTTGCGGGCCGGGGACGGCAACCTGGTTGGTTTCGAGAAACGCGCACAGGCCGGCAGCGGTCAGTGACCGTGCATCAAAGGCGGCAGCGGTCTGTTCCGGCGAAATGGGCTGCGGATGATAGGTGGCACAGCCGGCGACAAGAAGGAGCACGGCCAACCACATCGAACCTCGAACATCAAACATCGAACGTCCAAGCCGGAGTAATCGCAAGGTCCTGCGCCGATTCGGTGTTCGGCGTTCGATGTTCGGCGTTCGATGTTTTATTTTCATGAAGAGAGCGGCAGACGGACGGTGACCGTGGTCAATGGCGACGGCGCCGACTCGATTTGGATGGTGCCGTGGTGTGCCGAAACAATCCATTGAGCGATGCTCAAACCCAGGCCGCAACCATCCATCGTGTGGCTGTGGGCGAGGTCGCCCCGATAAAACCGGTCAAAAATCCGCGGCAACGCTTCCGGTGAAATACCGGCGCCGGTGTTGGCAATGGTAAATTCCGCCATCCCGTCCGTCCGGCGCAAACCCATTTTCACCCGGCCATGCGGTTGGTTGTATTTGACGGCGTTGTCCGCCAGGTTGAGCAGCAACTGCCGCAACCGGTGCCGGTCGCCGCGCACCTTCAGAACCTCGCATCCGGCCAGTTCAACTTGAATGTGTTGCGGGTCGGCCAGGATTTGCGCATCGGCAAAATTATCGCGCACGAGTTCGTCGAGTCCCACCGCTTCAAACTTCAAGTCCACCTGTCCGGCGTCGGCCTTGGCGAGCAGGGTCAGGCCATCCACAATGCGGGCGAGCCGGTGCAATTCGTCAAGCTGGCTGACCAGGCGTTCGCGTTCCGCCGGCGAAAGCGATTCATCGCGCAAGGCGGTTTCCGTTTCGCCGCACAACACGGTCAGCGGGGTCTTGAGTTCGTGCGAAGCGTGCAGGGTAAATTCACGGATGCGGTTGAACGAATCGTCGAGCCGCGCCAGCATGGCGTTGAACACCTCCGTGAGCCGGTCAAACTCGTCACCGCTGCCGGTATGCGGGAGCGGTTCACGCAGGTTGCGTTCGTGAACTTTGGTAATGGCCTCGGTCAACTTCGACACGGGTGCCAGAGCTTTCCGGGTCAGCCACCAGCCGCCCAACAGTCCCAAGGCAACGGCGGGCAGACCCACCTCGAAGACCATCTCGCTGGTTTCGGAAATGGCGTGTTCCGCCGGCGCGCGGCGATGGGCGTGGCGCAATTGTTCGTCAATTTCCCGATAAGTTCCCAGCCCAATGATGAGCAGGGACAGGGTCAGAACGCCGGCATACCACAGGGTCAGGCGCTTGCGGATGGTCATGGCTGTGCCTTTAACAGGTAGCCGGCACCGCGCACGGTGTGGAGCAGTTTGGGTTCGAAGCGGGCGTCAATCTTTTCCCGCAATCGCCGGACGTAAACATCCACCAGATTGGTGCCGGGATCAAAATCGTAGTCCCAGACCTTTTCCAGGATCATCATGCGCCCGCACAAACGGCCGGCCGAACGCATCAGAAATTCCAGCAGCCGGTATTCGCGCGCCGTCAGTTCGATTTCCGCGCCGCCGCGCTGCGCCCGGCGGGTCAACGTGTCGAGTGTCAAATCCGCCACGCGCAACACCGGCGATTTATTGTCACCGCCGCGCCGGCCCAGCGCGCGCACCCGGGCAACCAGTTCGGCCAGTTCGAACGGCTTGGGGAGATAATCGTCCGCCCCGGCGTTCAGGCCCTCGACGCGCTCGTTCACCTCGCCGCGCGCCGACAGCAGCAGAATGGGCGTGGCGTCCCGGCGCTCGCGCAACTGGCGGAGGACACTCAGGCCGTCGCGCCCCGGCAGCATGATATCGAGCACGATGATATCAAAGGGCGTGCTTTTGGCAGCGGCCAGGGCGTCGTCGCCATTGTGGCAGGCGTCCACGGCGAAACCTTCCGCCTGGAGCGCCTTGCGCACGAACGACGCCGTCTTTTTTTCGTCTTCGACCACCAACACGCGCATATTCCGAGCATGGTTGAAACGTTAAACCGTTGAAACGCGAAAAAGTGGCGGGGGTTTCCGCCGGGATTCAATGGTCCCTGGACCCATTATTGGTCCATCCCGTAAACCAGGATTTTGAAGCTGCCCGGAATCATGGGCGGGCGGCGGCGTTCGCCATTGGCCGATTCCGGAAGCGGGCCAAATTTGGCGGTGGGCAGATAGATTTTGTGCGTTACAGGATCCAGCGCCATGGTCCGCGCACCACGCTCGGTTTTCAAAACCTGAACGACAGCGAGTTTGTCCCCATCTTCATGCGCGATGGTGACGGCCGCGGATTGGCCGCACGAGGCAAAGGCAAGCTGCGTGCCGGAATCAAACGCCGCACCGTCCACGCCTTCGCCGATGGGCACGGTCGCGAGCACTTTTCCGCTCGTGCTGTCCATCATCACCATCAGCTGGTTATCGCAACCCATGAATAGCCGGTGATTTTTCGGGTCAACCGCGATCCCCGAAGCCGACTCGCCCGGGGCAATCGACCAGCGGTTCACGACTTGATGTGTTTTGGTGTCAATCGCGGCGACTTCACTTTTATCCTCGAGATTGTCAAAGACCCGGTTGGATTCCGGATCGGCCTCGGCAAACTCCGGTTTACCGCCGAGCGGAATCGTGGTGACCACCTTGCCCGAGTCGGCGGCAATCACCGTTGCCGACTGGCCGCGCCCATTGAACGCATAAACTTCATTTTGTCCCGGTTCAAAAATAATCGCATCCGGATTGGGACCGGTGTCCACCTTGGAAATCGTCTGCAACGTTTTCAGGTCAACGAGGCTGGCCTTGGCCTCCCGGCCGTCGCTGACGAACCCGCGATTCAATTTCGGCGCCAGGGCAATATCATGGACGCCGGGTGTGTTGGTGATTTCGCCGATGACCGTGTCATTGGCGAGATCAATCACGACGACGCGGGTTGCGTGCGAGACGTAGAGGCGTTGAGCGCTTGAATCCACGGTCAGCGCATCCCAGCCGCCTTCGCCGCCGACCGGGATTTCCTTGATAAAGTGATAAGGCCCATCAGCGCGGCAGACGGCCGCCGTCAGCAGCCCCAGGATGCCGAATAAAAACCGCCAGGAATATTGTTTCATATTTTTGGATGTGTTTGAGGTCGCGATTGGATCGTTTGTGGTTGCGGATTATAGTTTAATGCTTTGCTGTCAAAATTCGTCAATTTGGAAATGACCAGCCCGGCCATGAAACGAAACCATAATGAACGCCGGCTGAATCACGCATGACAATTCTGTCATTTGCCGCCATGACCGCCAGCAAAGATTTCACCGGGTCCGTTTCAAAAAAGGCTCGACCGGCGCGGAACACCGTTGTAAAGCTGGCCGTAACATGAAATCCACATTCAAAATTTCAAGCGCTCGAATCCTTTTCGTTTTCCTGTCGGCCCTCCTCCTGCTGACGGCCACCGGGAGCAATACCAGTTTCGCCCAGATGGCCACCAATGCGGTGGCCGATGTCTCGCAGTATCCGAAGGATCCCTCGCTGTTACCTGGCAAAGGTCCCGCGGCGACCTGGTCCGGTCTGCCCAAACTCTGGGCGCAACGCCACGCCGAATGGGCCCGCACGGCCGGCCGGGACCAGGGGGCGGTGGTCTTTTTGGGCGACTCCATCACACAGGGCTGGAATTCACTCGCGCGGGATTTCCCGGATTTACACGTGGCCAATCGCGGCATCGGCGGCGACACGACGCGCGGCGTTCTATACCGGCTGGACGCCGATGTACTGGCGCTGAAGCCCAGGGCGGTGGTGCTTTTGATCGGCACCAACGACGTCGGGAACGGGGCGGATCCCGACGACGTGGCGGACAACATCGAGGCCATCGTGCAGGCGCTGCGAAAATTCAACCCCGACATGCCCGTTATCGTCTGCCGGGTGATGCCACGGAGCGACCAAAATCAGCGGTTCGTGAACAACATCGAGAAGCTCAACACGCTGATTGACGGTTTTGTGAAAACCCAGCCGGGCGTCGTCGAATGTGATACCTGGAGCATCTTTGCCACGCCCAACGGCGGCTGTCAGCCGGAGGATTTCCGCATTGATTTGCTGCACCTGAATGCGAACGGCTACGGGAAATGGAAAGCGGCGCTGAAGCCGATTTTGGCCAAACTCGTTCCGGACAACAAGACCATGTGAGCGCGGTGCGGGTTCGCTAATCCAATTCAAATAAAATCCCGGCGGCTGAAAATGCCTCCACTTCAAGAACCTGCGTTGCCGGGGCATAATCCGGAGGCCTGAATCAGGCCGGTAAACCCTGATCGCTTGTCACTAGTTTTAGTGACATTGTGTTTATTAAACATGTGAGTTAGAGTTTCTTCAAACCAGACACACTTTTTTCACGGCGATCGGACTGTTCTCGGAAATGAAAGCGTTTGTTTTGTTCGGTTGGTTTGCCGGCCGCCGGCCAGGGCGGCAATTTGTTTTGCTCATCGCGTTTGTGGGTGTAACCGCGATGCTGGCCGTCGGCTGTCATAAGCAAAGTCAGGTTGCCGCACCCGAAACACCGCCGCCAGCCCAGCCGACCAACGCATCACAACCCGAGCCTGCGAATCAGGCGACTGTGGTCAATTCGCAACCCCCACCAGCGTTAGACGCCAACACCACCAACGCCCTGCCGGATTTGCGTCCCTTGAACCGGGCGCTTTGGGGATGGGTTGCTCAAAACGGCCACCGTCCTGCCAATTTCGAGGATTTTGCCGCCACTGCGGGGATTGAGATTCCGCCGCTACCGCCGGGAAAAAAATACATTCTTAACGACCGGGGACTTATCAGTATAGTAAACCGTTAACCAGGCTGAAAATTTTATGAAGGTCGCCTGCTCGAATTTTGACAGAATATTCGCCGGAGGCCGGGTTATGCGAAGGCGGATCCAGGCGGGATTTACGTTGATTGAACTCCTGGTGGTTATTGCCATCATCGCCATACTGGCGGCCATACTGCTTCCCGCGCTGGCGGCGGCCAAGGCCAGGGCTTTGGCCATACAATGCGCCTCCAATATGCGGCAACTCGGTCTGGGCATCAATCTGTTCGCCGGTGATCACCGGGATATGTATCCCGCGGCGGGTCTCCAAGCCAGCGGCACATCACACGGCAATGAACTTGTGTTTACCTGGGACACATGGATTTATAATTACATGGGCGGAGGCAATAATGTTCCGATGACCCAATTGCGACTGGGCGAATTTCTTACGGACCCGGCAGATGCCTCCGCCTTTGGTTACCCTGTTGCGCTCAAGCCGTTGGCCTGTCCGGCTGACCGATTTACCAAATGCTTTTGGATGTCAGGAATAAGCTTTACACCTGCCGTTCCCCTGGGCGTGAGGTCCTATGCGATGAACGGCTTGGGCCCCAATTGGAGCACCCAATACCAGATTCCCACCGCGGGTGGATATCGGTTGCCAAACTTGTACCAGCCCGGCTATCACGGTGTGGGAGTTTGGTGGCAGTCCGCTCTTCCCACCCCTGATTGGAACGCACCAGGTTATCCGACTGCAGTCGTTCGTGCTCCTTCAACCACTCTTCTGCTGGTGGAAGAACCCGGCGGCCAGCAAGCCGAGGGGAACATCTGGACCTGTGCCTGCGAAGGCCCGCAAACGCCCAGCTCAACGTTTACCGGCGGCAACGCAAATCTTTTCCAGATTGACACGACCATGAGCGCCAACACGCTGCAAGATCCCAATTCAAGTAGCGGCGTCAGTCAGGGCAAGTTGTTGTACAAAGCGCACGGCAACCGGTTCAACTACGTTTTTTGCGATGGTCACGTTCAAGCCCTCGCCATTGAACAAACCATCGGCACGGGAACGCTGACTGCTCCCGCCGGTATGTGGACCGTAACCCCGAGTGATTGATCCGGTCATTCCGCACGGGGGGCACGACACTGTGAACGCCTTTCAACTGCCGAGCGGCAGATGCGCATACACGGCAATGGCCTGCGCGCGCGAGCGCACATGCAGCTTTTCATAAATCCGCCGGATATACGTGTTTACCGTCTGAACGCTTAACTGGAGCGATTCCGCGATTTCCTTGTAAAGAAAACCGCGCGCCAGCAGTTCGAGGACCTCCTGTTCGCGGGGTGAAAGTTCCGTCGCATCACCCTGAACCGCCGTGGTCCGGCGAAAGGACTGCACCACCTTCCGGGCAATGCTGCTGCTCATGGGCGAACCGCCGGCGTGAACCTCTTTCAGGGCCGCCAGCAGCATCTGGCGCGGCGTTTGTTTCAACAGGTAGCCGCTCGCGCCCGCCGCCAGCGCCTTGAAAATGTGATTGTCGTCCTGATACACCGTGAGCATTACAAACTGCGTTTGGGGCAAAATCGGTTTCAGCCGCCGAATGCACTCGATGCCGTTTACACCCGGCAGATTGATGTCCACCAGCACCACGGCGGGCTTTTTGGCGGGCAACGCCTCCAGCGCGCTTTCCGCATCGTCGTGCTCGCTGACACACTGAAAACCTTCCGCCCGGCGAATCCAGTCGGTCAGAATTTCCCGGGCCGGCATATCGTCTTCAATGATGGCAATGGTGATACTCATGTAATCTTATTGTACCTCGTTTGAACGGGAAGGCTTGTCGCAATTTTTAGCGACACGGAAAGGAGGTTCGTTGGCATTGATTTCCGGCGCGGACCGGTTTGGCCGGATCGAATGGCGGTGCTCCAGAAACATCGGCACGACAAACATCACCTCGGTTCCCTGGCCGGGCGCGCTGTGGATTTCACAGCGTCCCCCGATTTTTTCCAGGCGCTGGCGCATGTTCCTCAACCCGTTGCCGGCGGCGGAACGGCCCGGCTCGCGCCGCGATCCGCGCTCCAACGCCTCCGGCGCAAAGCCGCACCCGTCATCACGCAATACCAGGGTGAAGGCATCGGCGGCGGGGGTCAGGGAAAGGCTGACTTCCGAGGCGGCGGCATGCTTGACGACGTTGTGCAGGGCCTCCTTGAACGCGAGGAACAAATTGTGTCGGACCTCCGCCGTGACCGGCCACGCCGGAAGTTGCATGGGCAAATCCAGCCGGCAACGAATCGCGAGCGAACCGAGGAAATCCTGCGTGAATTTTCCGAGATAATTGGCCAGGCTGTCGAGCGTGTCGTGCTCCGGATTGACGGCCCATACGATTTCATCCAGCGCGCGGGTCAATTCACGCGCCGTGTCGTAAATCCGGCTCAACTGGACGCCGGCCTGTTCCGGGTTGTGCAGCTCGCCCTGGGCGGACTGGCTGAGCAACGAGATGCGCGTCAGATTGGCGCCCAGGTTGTCGTGGATGTCCCGGGCGATGCGCGTGCGTTCGCGTTCGATGACGCGCTGGCGTTCCAAGCCTTCGAGTTTTCGACGCATCCGGTGGCGGGCGATCCACAACGCGCCACTGCTCAATAATCCCGCCGCCAACAGACCGGCCACGAGATAAAACCACCACGTCTGCCAGAAATAGGGCTGCACTGTAAACGCCGCCACCGCCGCGGTGGCATTCCAGACACCGTCACTGTTGCAGGCCATGACCTGGAACCGGTAGCTCCCCGGCGGAATGTAACTGTAAATGATCGTTCGTTTTGTCCCGGCGTCCGTCCACTCATGCTCCAGCCCCTCCAGCCGGTACTTGAAACTGACTTTTTCGGGCGCCACAAAGCTCAGGCCGGTATAATAAAACTCGAACCGCTGCCGGCCGGGTGGAATCCGCACGGGGCCGGCCGCCTGGCCAAACCCGCTCACAGGCCGCCCGTCCACGAGGACTTTTTCAATCAGCACCGGTGGCGGCATTTGATTTACTTTGATGTCATTGGGATCAATGGCGACCAGACCCTTGCTGGTGGAAAACCACAGCCGGCCGTCGTCGGTGCGGCAGGACGCGGGTTGGAATCCGCCGGAACACTCCAGTGTCGGCATCCCATCCCCCGTGCCGTAAACCAGCGGGTGCACGACCGGCACACGCCCGTCGGCACACTGATTCAATTCGGCTTTTTGGATTCTGAAGATGCCCCCGTGCGAACTGATCCAGAAATTGCCGCGGTCGTCCTGCTCAATGTCGCAAATAAAATTATTCGGCAGCCCCTGCCCGGCGCCGATCGCCGAGAAATGTCCGTTTTGGAACCGGTCCAATCCGCCGCCGTAAGTGCCGACCCACAACGCACCGTCCGAATCCAGGTGCAAACACTGGACGAAATCGCTGGCGAGTCCGTCGGCCATTTGAAATTGTTTCACCGCGCCGTTCTGCAACCGGCCCAGCCCGCCGCCCATCATGCCCAACCACAACGTTCCGTCCGGAGCCTCGGTGATGGCCCGGATATCCGGCAACACCAGCCCTTGCTTCGCGCCAAAACGAGTGACCGAGCCCGCCTCATAGCGCAGCAGGCCGGTGTCGGTCCCCATCCAGGTCACACCGTCCTGCCCATGCAGCACGGCTGTCACCGGATCCGTGAGATCTTCGAGACCGGGCACGCGCCCGAAGCGGGCGCCTTGTTGCAAGAACAACCCGCCGCCCCACGTGCCCACCCAAAGCCGGTCCTGTGCGTCCTCCGAAACCGACCAGACAAACGCACTGGACAAACCGTTGTCCGCTCCAAAGTGTGTCCACCCGCCATCCTGGAAACGATACAAACCACCGCCTTCAGTGCCGATCCACATCGCTCCGTCGTGGGACCGCGTGATGGAAAGCACGCTGGCACCCTGCCAGCCGTCCGGCGCGTTCAGGGTTGTCACCCGGCTCGGACGCAGCGCCACCAGGCCGCCGCTGCCGGTGCCCACCCACAGGGTCCCCTCGCGGTCCTCCCATAAGGTACGCACCCAGTTGTCCGGAAATCCGTGGGTGCGGTCGAACTGGATCACTCCCCGATGGGGGAAGATCAGAAAGAGCCCCTGTTCCAGGGTTCCCACCGCCAGACCGCCTGATTTCATTTCCATCATGGTGGTCATCGAACCCTGGCCCAAGGGACTCGGCTCCACGTCCTCGCTGCCGGCTCCGTTCCATTTTAACATCCGTTCCTGGGTTATCATCCAAAGACCGCCGTCGCGGCTGGAGCAGATCCCTTTGACGAAATCCTGAGGCTGCAGCCCCAGCGGCAAGGGAATCAGATGGTCGTGGTCGAGGACAAAGACTTTGCCGTTGCAATCGACCCAAATGGTCCCACGCGGATTTTGCGCCAGGCCAACCGTCGTAAATACACCGGCAGTGGTGGGAGGAGCGACCACTTTGCCATCCAGCTCCGCCAGTTTTCCATCCGGGTTCAAAATCCAGATTTTTCCGGAGGCATCGGTGCGTATATTCTGAATCTTCCGGTTCTCCCAGGGGGGATAAAATGGCACTGAATAAAAATGTCCGTCACGGTAGCGGACCAGATCTCCGGTTTCATAACCAATCCACAAGTCTCCCTGGGCGTCTTCAAACAAGCTGGTGATCCGGCTGCTGTGCATTTCGGGCGTATTGCCGTTGTCGAACGTGGTGAAGCTGACACCGTCGAACCGCGCCAACCCATCGTAAGTCGCCAGCCAGAGATATCCATCGCGCGTCTGGACAATGGCCGTCACGGCGTTGTTGGGCAGGCCATTCTGGGTCTGCCAGACGCGCGTGAAATAGTCGGGCAGGTTGGTTGTGTCCGCCAGGGCGGTCAGGCACGCGAGTTGAAGCAATCCCACGGCGAACACCGTCATTGCGGCGTGAAAAACAAACAATCGCTTCCAGGTCGGGCCGGACATTGGTTTTCGAATCAGCCCGCCTTTCTCCGGAAAAGCGGCCGGGGAAAAAGAGCGGCCAAGCAGGCCGGCCGACGGATATTTCGAGGCTGGCCACTGCGGAAACATTGTTGGATTTTGCGACGGGAACTGCCGACGCGCAAGCTAATCCAGACCCGCTGGGATCATGTCTTTCACGTCAACCAATGGCTAAAAATCGCAAAGCCAATTGTCCCCGGCGCAAATCCGAAAGGAAATCGGGCCACATGAAAAATCATTTTTGCAGGCATTTATTCTTGGTTTTTCTCTTATGGACGGGTGTATATACCAAGACAAGCTTGTACCCAATTTGTACCCAATTCTAGTGACATGACACTTTCCAGTCTCATGGTAAGTTAAACCATCACGCAAACGATATGTATGCCCAAAAGAACGGCTGTGCGCTCCCTTGGCGGCAACCTTCTGTCAGTGGGAAATTGACATATGTCGTGCTTGACCCAATGATCGAATGAAGATTAAATCAAGTAACCCAGAAACCCCTATGAAAAAAACTGCCTTCAACATGCGTTTGATTCTTGCACTGGTTGCAATGACGCTCGTCGGTTTAACCACCCGAACGTGGGCGCAATTCCCGACGTCCGACTCCTATACCAACAATTTTCTCGTTGGCGCCAACACTTCGCCGTTTTCGGCCAGTGGCAGCGTTGCCTCGTGGATCTATTGGTATAATACGCCCGGCGGCAACTCCGCTATCACCAATGATGTTAACACTCCGGACCCCAATGGCGGTGCCGGTGCCGGATCTTTGGAGATCTACAATCCGTTTTCCGCCGCGAACGGCTTTGGCAACACGAATAGCACGCAAAATGTGTTCTTCGGAACCTTTGGTAATCAGTATGGCTACGATTTCAGCGTCGAAGCCAACCTGCTTAACTTTGACACCGTTAGCTTTGATGTCTATGTCGGCACAAACCAGATTGCTCCCGATGGAACGGGCGATTATGGCAGCCTCGGAGTGGGCATGATCAACGCTTCAACTTACGGTTATGAGCAGTTTGGCAGTGTGACGATTCCCGGCACTGCCTCGAATGGATGGGTACACCTTTCTGTGCCGATTAATCATACCGTGGCCGGCATTACTGCGGTTCCGGGTATCGCCCTCGACTACAATTCCTACAGCGGCTATCCGACCGACACCTTTACATTCTGGATTGGGCACTTGGTTGTGCATTATAATGGAGCCCCGCCACCGCCACCGACCAACTACATCGACAGAGTGGTGCCGGGATTGGAACAGTTTGCCGACGCCGACCCCAATTACAATCGCCAGGACATCGCGACCACGCCCACTGGGAGCGCAAATGTGACGTGGTACGGCCAGCCCAAACCGGTTACCTATTCCTGGAAGGTGGCCTCCTGGCCAACCCTGCCTAAAACCGGAAACGGGATGCTGCTCGGGTTGAACCTGACTCCGGACCCGCAGGCCAGCCAAATCTATTCCGACCCGGACTGGTCCGCCACCAACGATTTGTGGATCAGCTTCCAGCAAAATGCCGACGGCACTTTTACTGCCGGTATCGCTTACAAGACGAATCAGGCGGCTGGCAACAGCCAACTTTTCGGTCCGCCAACGCAAATAGTGCCGATGACGGTTGAAACGAATGGCTTGACCGTTCCCTCGGCGGTTGGAACATGGACCTTGACGTTTACCAGTGATACGGACATGACCTTGACCGCGCCCAACGGTGCCAGCACCAACGCGTCGCTGCCCGCCAACGTGGCGGCCATGTTCAGTGGTTACGTAGGGGCTTTCCTTTACACCACGGCCAATGGGAATGACGCCAACCTTGGAAAATATGTGACCTTAAGCTCTTACAATATCACCGGCGTCGCCACGCCCGTAAGTGAAAACCTGCTTAGTGGTGCGCTGAGCTCTCCCTTCCTTCAGACCATTTCGCAAAATTATTTTTACACGGGCAATTACACAAACCAACCGCCCAACCAGCAATTCGTGACCAGTAACGGCGTTTATTGGTTCCACTGGTCACTCCCCGACGCCGGTTACACGCCCATCGCCGGCACAGACCTGGTCCATTGGAACGATCTGGTTTTGCCGAATACGTTTACCGCCGGCGGTCAGGTATGGACCCTGTTGTCCAAGGCCAGTCTGACCAACCCCATACAGTACTATGCGCAAATCAAGCGCGTGTTCAACCAATTGCAAGTGCTGTGGCCGGGCCAGACCAATGCGCCGGGTACCCCCAACGGCTACACTGGCTCTCCTGCACCGGAGAGTGTGCTCACCGGTTATAATGGCCTGGGCTATACCCCTGTGACCATCAATGCCGTTGATTCAACCTTCCACATCGTCAACGTCTCGGGCGACACGGTCTATCTCACCAACAGCGTTTCGGGATCGGATCCGGCCGCCATTTACAATCCTGCGGCCGCGTTGAACAACGGAACCGTGCAAATTGACTTGGTGTGGGGCACCCAAAGCAGTGGTAGTGGTTGGACTGTCAGTGCGGGGGACAGCACCTCCACCAACATCCCGGTAGGTACCAGTACCGCCGTCGTCGTTGGACCGTAAGGACAGTGCCCATTGAGCAGGTGGGTTTAGATAACAAGGGCGGGCGCCAGCTTGAACGCTGGCGCCCGCTGGAACAAGACGGTGTAAATCCGATATGATTGCAAACTTCGATGATGGAAGCAGAAATGATTCTTCAGGCGCGAAACAGTTTCACGAAGCCCGAACCCGAGTCGCGCGGGAAGCCGGTTTCACTCTGATTGAGTTGCTGGTGGTCATCGCCATCATCGCCATTCTGGCGGCCATGCTGTTGCCGGCGCTGACGGCGGCCAAACAGCGCGCCCAGGCGGCGAGTTGCATGAGCAACACCCACCAAATTCTGATCGCTTGGAACATGTACGGCAGCGACCATGATGATCTTCTGGCGCCCAATGATTATCCCTATACGACCGCCTACTTTACGTACGCCAATAAGAGCCAGTTGCAGAATTGGGTGGTGGGCACCATGGAGAGCGCGATTGACGCGAATCAGACGCGCGGCCAGACGGAGTTGCAAGATCCCAATACTTTATTTCACGCTTATCTTCCCAGCCCGAATATTTACCATTGTCCCGCCGATAACTATATCGATACCCGCTCGCACACGATTCACGCGCGCAGTTATTCGATGAATTCGGCCGTCGGCACAGTGTATTGGTCAGCCTCCAACAGCGGCACCCCGGGTTCGTCACCAACCGCGGGTTTGATTGGGACGGCGGTCGGTCAAGGATGGCTGAATGGTAGTTCTTGGAGCGGAAATGCGACCGGCTATTGGTTGACTTATGGCAAACTGTCGTCATTCTCCCGGCCCGGTCCCTCCAAAACCTGGGTGATCATGGATGAGAATCCGTTCACCATCAATGATGGTTCCTTTGCCGTATCGGCGGTTGCGGCCCCCGGCAAGACTTATTTGATTGATTATCCGACCGGGCTGCACGGTGGATCGGGGGGCCTCTCCTTTGCCGACGGTCACTCAATCATTCATCAATGGCAGGACAAGCGCACCTATAACGCCCAAATTAGCGGTCTTGGGCCCGGCATGGGCAGCACCTCTGGAAGCATTCAAACGCCGGACGACCAGGATTGCTTCTATTTGGCTCCTCTCACCTCCGCGCCAAAATGATTGATCTCCGGCACGGTTGCTTCAACGCTTACAGCACGTAGACATCCCGGAGGGAAAAAGGTGGCAGGCTTTTTTTCTGGAATTATCAATCATGAAAATACGAAGTGCTTTTTTAGGGGCTTCCCTCGCCGTTAGCCTGGTGGCATCAGAAACAACGTTGGCACAGGCCAATCTCCCCATTTATACCAATAATCTGGTCAATGCCTTTCAGGATTGGAGCTTTAGTGTAACCCGGAATTTCACCAACACCGCCACGGTCTATCCCGGGGAGAGTCATGCGATCGGTGTTCAAGTCACCGGTGGAGGTGGTGCTTTGAGTCTTCAATTTCCGCCCGGCTTTAACACGTCACCCTACGCCAGCCTCTCGTTCTGGATCAACGGCGGGTCGAGTGGCGGCCAGCGGGTGAAAGTCGGCGGCACGGTCGCTAATTCCGTTCAGAGTACCTTTTCCGTGCCGGCCCTGGCCACCAACACCTGGCAGCAATATACGATCCCGCTCTCCACCCTCGGCGTGGCCAACATTAACAATTGTTCCGGCATCTGGATTCAGAGCACCACCGGCGGCTCCCAGCCGGTATTCTATTTGACCGACATCCAGTTCAATGCGGCCCCGGCGCCGGCCATCGTTCATCTGGGCGTGGACGCAGCCGCAGCTTTGCGCACGGTGGACGCGCGCCAATTTGGCGTTAATACCGCCACCTGGGATGGCAATCTCGGCAATTCGCAGACCATTCCCCTCGTGCAACAGGCGGGCATCACCACCCTGCGCTGGCCGGGCGGCTCGTCATCCGACACATATCACTGGCTGAACGATTCGACCGGGAATGCCCGATTTAGAAACCTGGCCACCAATCTGGGCGCCCAGGTTTTTATCACTGCCAATTATGGCAGCGGTACCCCCGGCGAGGCCGCCGCCTGGGTGTTGGCGGAGAACAAAACCAACAATTGTAATTTCAAATACTGGGAAGTCGGCAATGAATGTTACGGCACCTGGGAAAATGACACCCATGCCATCCAGCATGATCCTTTCACGTATGCCACCAACGCCGTCACTTTTATTCAACAGATGAAAGCGGCTTACCCAACGGTGCCCATCAAGGTCGGCATCGTCGTTGTGCCCGGCGAGAATAGCTATGTCAATAACAGCAACAATTTTGCCATCAACCCGCGCACCGGCACCACCAATTACGGCTGGACCCCTGTGGTGTTGTCCGCGATGGCCAGCAAAGGGGTCCTGCCTGATTTCCTGATTTATCACTATTATGCGGAATACACCCCCACCAATTGGGAACCCAACTCCCCCGACAGCGATCCGTTTTTGCTGCAGATCGCCGGCAATCCGTCTCCCGGTGGATGGAATGACTGGGCCAGCGCCGCCGCCAGTCTGCGCCAGCAAATCACCGATTACATCGGGCCGGTTGGGAGCAATATTGAATTGTGCGTGACGGAAAACAATAGTGACTCGGGCGCGGGTTTCGGGAGGCAACTGACCAGCCTCGTCAACGGGCTGTATCTCGCCGACAGCACGTGCGAACTCATGAAAACCGAATTTAACTCCTACCTCTGGTGGGACCTGCGCAACGGACACAACAGCCAGGGCACCTTTGATCCAACGATCTACGGCTGGCGCACTTACGGCGACGAAGGCATAATCGACGGTGCCTCGGGTCTTTATCCCACGTTTTACGCCGAAAAGTTGCTGCAGTATTTTGCGCGGGGTGGCGACATGGTTCTGAATGCCACCAGTGATTACCTCCTGCTTTCCGCTTATGCCGTTCAACGCACCAGCGGCGCACTCACCGTGCTCGTCATCAACAAAGACACGACCACCAATTTCAACGCGCAAATCGCGCTCACCAGCTTTGTGCCCTGGACGAACGCGACGATTCAAGCTTACGGCATTCCGCAGGATCAAGCGGTGAAAAACGGCCTGGGCGCGGCCTTGCAGGACATTGCAACGACAAACTTTCCGACCGCCGGCACGAACTTCACCTGGTCGTTCCCACCGTTGTCGTTGACACTGTTTACGTTTGCGCCGGGACCTTCGGTGCTTTCGGCACTCAGCACTCAACCCGGCCAGGTGGTGCTCCAACTCCAGGGCCAATCCGGCGCACCGTACGTTCTGCAGAGTTCGCCGGATTTAACGACCTGGACGGCCATCTCCACCAACCGGCTCGTCGGCGGCACCTTGAATATTACCAATCTGGTCTCGCCGGATGCGCCGCAACAATTCTGGCGCGCGGTCTGGCAGCCTTGAATCGTCAGTGCGACAGATTTTTCCTGATCAACCGGCAGCGTTGTTCGACGCAAATCCTTGAGCGCATCCCGTCTTCGGGCGTGTTGAGCACGTAATCCAGCAGCTTGTCCACCGTGCTGGTCGCCACGTGCGTGCGCGTGTCGGAAGAACCGTAATAGATGAGCACGTCGCCGTTGGCGCGCGCCACCCAGCCGTTGGAAAAAACCACGTTGGAAACGTCACCCACGCGCTCCCCGCCCTCCGGCGCCATGAAATAACCGCCGGGCGATTTGATGACCTTGGCCGGGTTCTTCAAATCGCACAGGAACATGTAAAGCACGTAACGCATCCCGGCGGCGGTGTTGCGCACCCCGTGCGCCAGATGCAGCCAGCCTTTGTTCGTTTTAATCGGGGCCGGCCCCAGGCCGTTCTTGCCTTCCTTGAGCGTATGATAGTAGCGCCGGTCCACGATCTGTTCCCGGTCCACGATCGCGTGCTCGATATCATCGCATAAACCCCAGCCGATACCATCGCCGGTGCCGGTGGCGGCAAAATCAGCCATCGGCCGGGTGTAAAAGGCATATTTGCCGTTCACGAATTCCGGATGCAATACGCAGTTGCGCTGGTGCAGTGATCCCGCCGTTTTCAAATCGTCCAGCCGTTGCCATTTCACGAGGTCCCTGGTGCGCGCAATACCGCAACGCGCGATGGCGGCGGAAAGATCGCCCGGCTTCGAATCATCGTGCCGTTCCGCGCAGAACAGGCCGTAAATCCAGCCGTCCTCGTGACGGACCAGGCGCATATCGTACAGGTTCGTTTCCTGCGGCTCGTAATCCGGCATTTGCACCGGATAATCCCAATACCGGAAACCGTCCACGCCATTCCGGCTTTCTGCCACGGCGAAAAACGATTTACGGTCCCAGCCCTCCGTCCGCGTCATCAGCACGATGTTGCCGTTCCATTCCATGGCGCCGACGTTGAAGACACAGTTGATGCCCAGCCGGGTCAGGAGGTGCGGATTGTCGGCATGATTGAAATCATAACGCCAGAACAACGGCGAGTGCTCGGCGGTCAGGACCGGGAATTCGTAACGATCAAAAATGCCGTTGCCCTGCTGCTGCTGGCGGTTCGGCCGCTTCAGGAGTTTCTCGTGTTGTTGCTGCAATTGTTTCAGTTTTTGTTGGAAGGATTTTTTAGTCATCGGTCGTGGCGGTATTTCTCGGCGGAAAAGTTACTATAATGATGAGGCTTGGTCTTGTCACTTAAAATGGCTACAGCGCACCAGCGGCAGATCTGCTATAACCTCTGCCCATGTCCCGGACAAACCAAGCCGATCGTGAGGGCCCTCGCGGAGCGTGCCGGACCTTCATGCCGATTAACCTGGAAACTGACAATCTATGAGCCATCCCATCTCGCGCAGAAATTTTATCAAAACCTCGGCCCTGGCACTCCCGCTCGTGATGGCCGGCTGTGCCGGCGCACCGACCAAGGACGCCGGCCGCCGCCAGACCGGCGGCGATTTCGTCACCGTTCGCAACGGGCGTTTCGAACTGCGCGGTCGCCCGTATTTCTATGTCGGCACCAATTTCTGGTGCTGCTGTTACCTTAGCGACGCCGGACTGCCGGGGGGGCGCGAGCGCATGGTCCGCGAACTGGATCGCCTGCAGGACCTCGGCGTGAAAAATATCCGCCTGCTGGCCGGTTCGGAAACCTCGCCGCTCGCCGGCTCCATCCCGCGCGGCATCACCCGTGCGCCGCACGATTATGACGAGCCCCTGCTCGCCGGATTGGATTTCGCCCTGGCGGAAATGGCCAGACGCGATATGCGCGGAATCCTTTTCCTGTCCAACTATTGGCAATGGTCCGGCGGCTTCGCGCAATATGTCCGCTGGATCACCGGCGAAACCATTCCCGACCCGGACCGTCCGGTGATCGCCCGCGGCGATTGGAGTGGTTTTATGAAATTCTCCGCGCGGCTTTATACCACACCGACGGCCAATGAACTGTATCGCGGTTACGTCACCAAAATCATCCAGCGGCGTAACACCGTCAACGGCCGGATTTACCGTGACGACCCGGCCGTCATGACCTGGGAATTGGCCAATGAACCGCGTCCCATGGTCGATGAACACAACAACTCGGTTGCCATCTATGCCCAATGGGTGGATGAAACCGCGCGGTTTATTCATGACCAGGACCCGAACCATCTGGTCTGTACCGGTTCCGAAGGCATTCACGGTTGTTTGGACAAGGCCGATGACTTTGTGACCTCGCATAAAAGTCCGGCGATTGATTACGTGACCGTGCACATGTGGTTAAAGAACTGGGGCTGGCTGAAGGATCCACAACTTGGACCCGACTTTGAGACGGCTGCCGCCAAGGCCAGGGCGCACGTCGAACAACACACCGTCCTGGCCACCGACATCCTCCACAAGCCGCTCGTGCTGGAGGAATTTGGCATCCCCCGCGACCACGAAAAGTATTCTCCCGACAGTCCCACGCTGGCGCGCGATGAATATTATAAACGCATGTTTGATCAGGTGGCGGATTCCTGCCAGGCGGGCCGCGCGCTGCAGGCCGCGAACTTCTGGGCCTGGGCCGGCGAAGGACGGGCCGGTAGCAAAATGGATACCGCCGCCGCGCTCATGGGCGACCCGTTCAGCGAACCGCAGGGATTGAACTCGGTGTTCGACACCGACAAGGGCACGCTCGCAGTGATTGCCCAGGCCAACGAAAAACTGGCGGCCTTCACTTAACATCACCGCGCCGTCGGCCTTCGCCGTATTCGTCCCGGCGTTGCGATACGACTCCGCGTTTGTGACATGCCTGGATGGAGACATCTGGCGCTGCATTTACGTCTGCCAATCCAGAAATCCCCAAATATTGAGGACTGGCCCCGTTATCGTTAAGGCCGCAGGATGTCTTGCGCAGGGTTGTTGGTGGACAGAAAGGATTGGCGCCATGGCTTGTGAATTTTATACAGGTCCAGCCGCTGCTGCAAGGGTTGAAGATTATCCACCTTCGCAGCGACAGCAAGGTCCATGGCCTTTTGTACCGCTTGTTGAGCTTCATCAAAATGCCCGGTTTCTGCGCAGGCCATGCCAAGCACATCGAAAACAGAAGCCTGAGTATGTCCGGTCAGATCATTTGCCCTTAGGGCGAACGCGAGCGCCATCGGTCCATCACGCGCCTCTGAATCTCCACTTGTAGAAAGCAATTCTGAGGCAAAAGTAAGGATTTCGGAGTTGTCTGGCGCAATTCGCAATGCTTCGCGGAATTCGGCCACCGCCGCCACGTCCCGGCCTTGTCCCGCCAATGCCTTGGCCATGTAATAATGTGGCCATGGGTCGGAGGGATCAAGCTGCGCAGCCTTTTTGAATTCGCCAAAGGCTTCAGCGTAATGACCCAGTTGGACGAGCACGATTCCGGCACTGTCGTGTACTGCGGAAACATTCGGATCGATCTGCGCAGCCTGGTTGTACTCAGCCAGTGCCTTGTCAGGTTCATTCATGTCTGCCAGCAATCCACCGATCGTATAGTGCGTATACAGGATGTTCGGCGACAAGCGCTCGGCTACACGATATTCGGCCAAAGCCTCGTTTAATTTTCCCTCGCCTTGAAGTTCATGAGCAATACCCAGATGGGCGATGGTGTTGTTTTCAGTCACGGCGATTGCATGAGCAAACAGTGTCATGGTGTTTCTCCAGTATGTTAATTGAACTTCCGTAACCATGATGCACCCGGCAAGAACCGGAACAAAGACCACGGCCATGGTGCTCTGGGGAAACTGGAGATGATTCACCCAATCGCGCAGCCCAAAAACCACCGCAATGAAGATGCCAACAAGCGGAAAATAAGTGTAACGATCGGCCAGCGCCTGGGATCCGACTTCAACGAGCCCAATAACGGGCACGAGGGTTCCCAAAAACCACAACCAGCCGACCAGCAAATAGGGACTGCGTTTACGCATCAACCAAACCGTAACCGAGAGGGGAATCAAGACCATCACGCAGGTTGTCACCTCCAGCCCGGAGATTCCCTCCGGCAAGGGGTATAGAACCGCAAGCCTTGCCGGCCAGATCGTTTTGAGCAGATAAAGCCCGTAGGCGAGGGGTATATTCGCCAGACGATAGCCCAATGAAACATGTTCAAGGGGCACTATCGCCTTGCCGTGGTTTTGTGCCAGAACGGTGACGGTGCAGGAAAAAACCGTCATCACAAAAAAAGGCCATTTCTCAAGCACAAGCCGGCCGAATATTGGAAATCGAAAGTCGGGAATTGAAATCCGGCGCAATGGCCAAAAATCCAGCAAAAGAAACACGAACGGCAGGGTGACGAGCATTGGTTTGGACATCAGCCCCAACCCAAACCAGGTCAACGCCAACAAATAGTTGAGAGCCGGTTTCGTCCGCCCCTTATCGCTTGAACGCCCTTGCGCGAAACGGGTGTACGCCAACAAGGACAGAAACGCGAAAAAGGTGCTCAATACATCCTTGCGTTCAGCGAGCCAGGCGACAGATTCCACATGCAAGGGGTGCCACCCAAACAATGCGGCAACCACTGCACTCGGCCACAGATCATTAGTCAAGACCAACAGGAGAATGAACAACAACACAGTGTTGGCACTGTGAAACAACACGTTAACCAAATGCTGTGGACCGGGGTTCAATCCAAACAATTGGCAATCCAGCATGTGTGACAGCCAGGTAAGCGGGTGCCAGTTGCTGGCGTGCCACGTCGTAAAGGCCCATTTGATCCCGGACCAGGTAAGACCGTTTTGTACGATGGGATTGTTGGTCAAGTAATCTTGGTCATCATAATAGACAAAATCATGTGAACGAACCGGCAGATAAACCACCAGTGTGATGAGTGCCAGCAACCCCGCGACCAGACGTGCAGGCGGCATCGAACGTCGGTACCCCCCTTTGCTGATGCCGCGGTCTTTCATAAAACAGTCCGGGAGGTCAATCCCGCAAAGCGGATAATTTCCCTTGAAGATTTTTTACGTTCTTTTCGTCCAGACTTTTGCCGTACGTTTTGTCCAGGGGTTTGCCCCAGACCACCTCGGTGTGGCGCAGGGACAATCCGTCGATGTCGCGGGCGTAAATCCCTGCCAGTTTATACTCGAAAATGCCGTTCGTGAATACGCCCACGGGCCGTTCATCGTAAAAACCGCCGGGCACGTCGCTGGTCTTCGCGATTTCGACGCGGACGTTGTCCAACACGATGTTTTCCAACGGGGAATTGGTCCAGCCCATCAGAAAAATTCCGGTTTCACTGTGGCAAAGAATGTTGCTGAAACGGATGTTGCGAACGTAGCCCAGCCTGGTTTTGGCCGTGCGCGGAAAATGGCTGATATGAATCGGCTCCGCCGCGCCCCACCATTTGTGCGGTTGGAAACTGGTTTCGACCGTAATGTTGGCAAACAGCACATTCTCGATGTTGCCCGCGTCCAGGCTCTGAATCGAAAGCCCGCGATTGCAGTGCGACACAACGCAATCGGCAAACACGATGTCGCGTGCGCCCGGCAGTGTGTAAGTCTCGTCAATTTTCAAGGCACTGCTTCGCGATTCAATCACGCAACCGGTCACGGTAATCCGGGCGGAGCCGCCATAAGCGGCAAAATTGGGGGTGTCCTTGATCACAATCCCGTCATCACCGGCCGAAATGGAACAGTTGGCAATGCGTACGTCGCGGGAGTGGTCCACATCAATGCCGTCGTCGTTGGCCACGTCCCAGCCGTTGCGAATGCTGATGGAATCAATCGCCACGTCCTCACAACCGACCAGATGGACCGTCCAGCTCGGCGCGTGGCGTAACGTAAAGTCGTGCATGCGGACCTGCTGGCAGCCGATGAAAATAACCATCATCGGCCGGCCACCGTGCGTTTGAGGTTGGTTGGGAAGTTTGTCAAACGGCCACCAATCGCCGGTGAAAGATTCCGGCCACCAGTTGGTTTTGTTTATGTCGCCACCAGCCTCTTCGTTGGCCAGTTGCTGCCACACGGCACGATCGTTGCCGTCGATGACACCGTTGCCGGAGACGGTAAGATTCGTGGCGTCCTTCGCAAACAACAACGCGCCGGGATGCCCATAGTCGCGCCAGTTCGCGCTGCCCTTGAGCACCGCGCCATTGGCCAGGTGAAAATCAATTCCGCTGTGTAATGTGAGCGCGCCCGTGAGAAACGTTCCGGCCGGCAGGAGCACCTGCCCGCCACCCTCCTCCGCGCAGATATCAATGGCTTTTTGGACGGCGACCGTATCATCGTTGCTCCCATCACCTTTGGCGCCATAATCAAGCACGTTGTACACGCCGGTGGTTTCAGCGGCGGAACTGGCAAACACCGCCTGGAGGAAAACCCAGGATGCCAAGGTCAGTGTCGCGGAAAATAGGCTCCGCCCTCGAAGCGAAGAGAAAATTCGGTGGTGGTACATTTTGCATCTTTCGGTGGGGCGAGCGTCCCCGCGAGCCATCGTCGCTACGTTTTGACCTGCCAAGGTCGGCTCGTCTGTAGCCTCGCCCCACCAAACTGTGCTTCTTCCGAAAATTCGGGTTTGCATTTGGCCATGTTGCTCCCGCTCGCAACGGCGTTCGAGAAAATATTTCAACCGGCGATGGCGCGCAACCGATGGAGCGTTTCCAGGCACATCCGGGTCGCGTGATACGGGCCCTTCCATTCGCTGACCTTGGGCAGACTGGGGTCCACCCTGCCTTCGGGCGTGATGCGCCAGAACCATTCACCGTGGACGTGGTCCACCAGATGATTCTCAATATAATCCCAGACCCGCAGCACGGTTTTGAGGAATTTTTCGTCATGGGAAATCTGATAGGCGTTGAGGAAACCGATCACCGACTCGGCCTGGGGCCAGCATTCCTTGCCCCCATCAATGATTTTGCCTCCCCTGCCCTCGTAACGCAGCGCACCGTCGGCGTCAATTCCTTCCTTGAGCACCGCCTCTGCCATCGGCAACGCCGTGGACCCGGTTTGCTGGAGTAAAGTGGCGCCGCCCAGCACTTCGGCCGCTTCGCAAAGCAGCCAGGTGCCCTCGATGTCATGGCCGAAGGTGTAGGAATCCGAACGCACCCGCCATGCCTCGTCGAAGAAGTGGTTCAGGTGGTGGGTGCGGGAATCGAGGATGCGTTGCTGGAACAGCCCGATGAGTTCGCGCAAACGTTGGGCGACGCGCGGCTCCTTCCAGACCCGGTAAAGATTGGTGTACGCCTCCAGCACGTGAAGGTGATTGTTCATGGACTTCTTCTCGTTCATGTCCTTGTCGCTCAGCCGGGCGTCGGGATCGGCCTCGGACCAGTCCCGGCGGCAGACTTCGATATAGCCGCCGAATTTGGCATCGTGCGTGTGCCGTTCAATCAGTTGAAACAGCTCCTGGGCGCGGGCCAGTGCAGCCGTTGAGCCGAAGGCCCGGTGATATTCGGAGAGTGCGTAGATATAAAACGCCTGACCGTAGGTCTTTTTGGAATCGTCCAGAACGACGCGGCCGGTGTCATCCAATCGCCAGAACGCCCCGCCATGTTGCGGGTCCCAGAACCGGTTCATCACGTAATCAAACGCGCGATCCGCCATTTGCCGGAAAAGCTGGTCTGGCCGCGCCTGATGGACCGCCGAGAATGCCCACAAAATCCGACTGTTGACGATCAGCCCCTTGGGTTGGGTTCGGTCGGGCTTGAGGTCGTTGGCCAACCAGCCCATCCAGCCCCCCTGTTCGTGGTCCACGGCCGGCCCGCACCAGAACGGCATGAGGTGCTTGAACAGCTGATCACTGACGCGTTGAGAAAAAGCTTTTAGATTTGGCGATTCCATTTAAAGCCGGTGTTTTATTTTTTATCGAGCGCGTGGGTGATTTCCACCCGGCCGATTTGAGCTTCTCCGGTCAGTTCAATTCTCAGGAATTTTCCCGACCCGCTCATGTTTTCCGCGTGGTACAGCACCGGCTTCCAGTAACCATAATCGCCGGCGCCGCTGAAATAGCCGGTTCGGCCGGCAGGGACATCCCGGTAGGTCTGGCCGTCATCGGAGACGGAAAATTTCGGGTCCGCGACCTCGCCGGGAAAGAACGTGAAGACGCGAAAACCTTCAATTGCCGTCGGCAGCTTGTAAACCAGCGCGTCTCCGGCGCTGCCAGCGGCCCGGTCCACGTCTTCCTTCGCCTTGCGACAGTCACGGGTCTTTATCCCCCAACCTCCCTGCCGGGCCTGGACTTTTGAGAAATCGGCCAGATTGTCCACCAGGGTGTCATACGCGACGTTTACCGGGCCAGCAATATTGGAGGGCTTGGAGATGCCCGACGCATTCTTTGCCCGAACACGATAAAACCATTCGCCTCCCGGCACGGACTCGTCGGCGAACAGCGGATGATATTGTACTGAACTTTCGTCAATATCCGCACCGGCAACCGTCCAAGGACCATCCGCCTTCGGCGCGCGTTCGACGGTGTAACTGGCGGCGCCCACGGAACCTTGCCAGGAAATCGCCGCCGCGTCGCCGATCGGTAATAGTGTTGGCGGTGCGGGAGCCGGAAGGGAGGGCGGAGTCAGGCCCCGGATTTCATAGGCATTGCTGCAAACCATGGCCATGAGCGCAATTTCATCATAGCCCGCGCCCAGGAGCGAACCGGGCCAGTGGAACGCCTTATAAAGGTCGCCGCCGTCCGGCTCGCTATGCCAGTAAAAACCGCCGTCCCGATCACGGAAACGGAGGCTCCACAACAGGCCGCCCGACATGCCCGTATCCATGATGGCTTTCATGGCGTCCGCCATTTGAGCCGTGCTGACAAATCCAAATTCACCGAC
>JAJPJM010000094.1 GCA_021324235.1 Verrucomicrobiota bacterium | reverse complement strand
CTGGTGCCACTGGCGGCGTGTGGGCTGATTCTGCCGTATTACACGGCGACATCGACGACGCGTGCGCTGGCAGATGTGCGCGCCGCGACGCTGATGCTGGTCACCATTGGGCTTTATTGTGTGTTCCTCGCAGTGCAGACGCGGCGGCATCCGCATTATTTTCAGGAGAAGGGCGGCGCGGTGGAGGGCGCCATTGAGGTGCATCACAACGTCCGCTCGATTCCATATCATGCCATCCTGTTGATCGCGTGGTTGCTGCCGGTGGTGATTCTGGCGAAGAGAATCTCCGTAGTGCTGGACTTTGAGGCGCGGCAACTCGGTGCGCCGGCAGCCGTGAGCGGTGTGGTGGTGGCGATTCTCATTCTTGCGCCGGAAGGAATGGCGGGCGTCCGGGCCGCGTGGGAAAACAAGATTCAGCGGGCGGTGAATCTTTTGTTCGGGGCGGCGCTCTCGACGATTGCGCTCACGGTGCCCGCCGTGATTCTCATCAGCTTGATTACGGGGAAGACGGTGCAACTGGGGCTGGACCCGGTGAATCAAATTCTACTGGTGACCACACTGGCGGTGGCGTCGCTGACGTGCCTGACCGGGCACACGAACGTGTTGAATGGCTTCGTTCATCTGGTGCTGTTTGTGGTGTATTTTATTCTGATCTTTGCGCCGTGAGGGACTGGGACCTGAGGACACCCCATGTCCTACTTCTTAAGGGTTATTGTGGCGTCGTTCGACCGGGCTGAGCGTCGATTAAGGACATTCGGGTTTCGGCAACGCTGCGGCAACGCGGCAGCGGGCGGGCGCCTCCGCCGACTGCTGTGCTGCGCGGCTTTTATGATCCCGGCTTCCGACCAAATGAGGCGCTTAAACTATGAATTGAAACATGAAAATCAAACTTTCGTTACTAATGGCCGTCCTTTGTGGCGGCGTCTCAGCCGGACCTGCGCTGGCCGCGGAGAATCCAATACATCCCGAGGCCGACCGCCTGCTCCGTGAGTGCAGTTCCAAACTGACCGAGGCCAAAGCGCTTTCGTTCAAAGCTGAGGTTTGGGAAGACAACGTGGTCGCGGGCCACAAAGTCTCCACCTCCAAGACTGTCGATATTCGACTCCGGCGGCCCGACCGTGTGCAGATTGAAGTTCGCTCTCCGACGCGCAGCCGCGGTTTCTGGTATGATGGCAAATCCCTCACCTTGCTCGATCGGATGAACAACCTTTACGGAACCATTCAAGTTCCTGATAACATTGACAAGGTATTGGACGCCGCCAGCGACAAGTATGGCGTCCACTTTCCTTTGGAAGACCTCCTGGTGAGCGATCCTTACAAGAGCGCCATGCAGGGAACCAAGGGCGGCGCTTATTTTGGCAAAGTTGACGTGCTCGGAACGCCATGCCGGCACATCGCCTTCAGCACGGACGCCGTGGATTGGCAGCTCTGGATTGCTGACAGTACTTCCCTGCCGCGAAAGCTGGTCATCACCTACAAAAAAGAGCCGGCGCAACCACAAGTCACGGCCATCTTCACCGACTGGGAGCTTAACAGCCGGCTTCCGGACGACACCTTTGTGTTCTCGGCACCTCACGGAGCCAACAGGATTGAAATGCTGCCGGGCAAGCCAATAGACCCGAATGCCGAATAGCTCCAACGATTCCAACAACCTTTGAAAGAAAGGAAATAACATCATGAAACATCAAATCTTTTCCATGCAACAGACACTTCGTTTGCTCGTCGCCACAGTGCTGGCGGGCGCGCTGTGGGCACCAGTCACATCAGCCGGCCGAGGCGGGGGTGGCATTCATGCCGGCGGTGGCGGATTCGCCAGTGAGAGCCATAGTTTCAGCGGTGGAGATGGCTCTTTCCACGGTGACGCCAACCGGAGCTTCAGTGGCGCCGACGGCAATTCATACAACGCCAACCGCAGTGTCAGTGGCAGCCCCGGCAACTACCACGAAAATGTCGATCGTAGCGCCAACGTCAACGGCAACACTTACAATTCCGACGTCAACCGGAATGTCAGTGGCAGCCCCGGCAATTACAATGCCAATGTCAACCGTAGCGGCAGCGGCCCGAACGGCTCTTACAATTCTGACGTGAACCGGAACCTCAGCACCACCGGTTACGGCAACGGCAGTTATAACGTCAACCGGAGTTACAGCGGTACGGGGTACGGCACTGCGAATTACAACCACGTGGATGTGAATGTTCACAACAATGGCTACTACGGCTATCACGGTTATAATGACAACGGCAACTTCTGGGGCGGATTTGCCGCAGGCGCAGTGACGGCGGCGGCGGTTGGAACTGTCGTCAACACCCTGCCTGCCTTCAGCGAGCCCGTGGTGGTGGGAGGTGTCAATTACGAGGTCGCCGACGGAGTCTATTACCAGCAAGGCGCCGGTGGTTACACCGTCGTGAATCCCCCGCTCGGAGTCACGGTGAGTGTGTTGCCGCCCGGAGCGCAACAAACCACGGTGAACGGTGTGGTTTACTACCAGGCGAACGGCATGTATTACCAGCCCGTGATGCAAAACGGCGTGACGCTTTATAAGACAGTGACGCTGTAGGAAAAAGCATGTGGCGATTGCGTTTCACGAGCCGCTCATTAACACCCTGCTAAAGCGGCGCTTTAGCGGGGTGTTGAGTGAATGTTATTTTTGACCGGCTCCGCGGCGGTTTGCACCCGTTTCAGATAGAAGTCGCACGAAGGCGGATTCCTCAGAATTTTATTCCGAGGTTGAGGCTTATCGACGCGCCTTGAAAACGGGCCTCGGAAGCATATTCGTAGTAGCCGTGGGCCGTGATGAACGCATTCCACGGTACATAAGTCAGGCCAACCTGTCCGCCAACACCATGGACCTGGCTGCGTGAGCTGCTGGCACCGCTGCCAGTGGAATCGGTGATCTGCCAGGAATCGTAACCGGCCGGGCCAACCTCCAGCAGGAGGCACTTACATTTGTTCAGCGGCAGATACTGGCTGATGCCCCAATTGAGTGTGAGCATTTGCCCCGGTCTCACATCGGTGTCCCTTTGCTCGCTGTTGTACTCGTAGGTCCCTGTTGCCATGACGGCCGTTGCCTTGTTGGTCCACGGATACCAGGCCATCGCGCCCTGAGCCTGCTGCGTCCAATATCCTAATCCGATATTATTCGCGGAGCCAACCGTCACACTCGCGTTGTTAGGTAGAGTAACCGTCCGCGTGTTATACCTGCCCACCGGCGCATAAAAGGCATACGCGAGCGAGAGGTCCAAATGATTCATCTTCCAGTCCAGCCAGACCGGTTGCACGACAAGGTCGCCCACGCCAAAGCTGGAATTGTTGTTCAAACTGCCGCCCACCCTGTTCGCGACGGACAATTCCGCTCCCAGGGTATTGTTCGCGAATGTAGGCGCGATCCAGGCACCGTAATTGGCGCCCAATATTTTGCAGGATGAAGCATACATGAGCACCGGCGCGAACACGTAGGAATGCAGATGCACATTGACGTTCACATCGACCGGTCCGGCCGGCGAATTAACGGTTACGGAGCTGACCTGGTTGCCGTTGCGGTCGTTCAAGCGGTCGGTGGAGTAATAGTAGTTGTACAACGCGCCATAAATGCCGGGGGTTGGCGGGACAAAATAATCACGGATGTCAAAAAACCCGCCACTGTAGTGTCCGATCTCTCCGGCATGCGCGATACCCAAGTTTGCGGCTGAAGCAACTGCGATTAACAATATGATATTCCTTTTCATAGTTTTCACCCGAGAAGGGCCTGTTTCCCCAGGCCCGATTGTTCAAACGGGCTCTCTTTTAGACCTGCGCGAGAAAGTTGTGTATTGGGTGAGTCGAGTAAACCCAAAGGGCAATAGGCGACCACATTTCCATCCGTAGGTTTTGGACCAAATCGCATCGATCATAGGACACGATTCTGAAACAGTTGGAAGAATGCAGGGGTCGGAAGATGACTTACAAAACCGAACACTCGGGCTCGAACCAAAGAGACACAAATGACAGGAGAGAGAATTCGATTATGAAAATCAAACTCCGCGAAATCGAAGAAAGGGTAGCATCCTGCGTGCCTTTTTAGCGCACACAACGCCATCAACGCATTACTTATTCGCGGAGGGATGGTAGTGGTTGGGCAATGCAAGATAGATATATAGATTGCAGGGAACGACGGGCGGGCGGCGGGAAATGGCCGATAGCAAATGGCCAATGGTCAACGTCGTTGGAGGGCGGCGGCTCATTTGCCTTCGTCCGACTACGGCGCGACAAAGAGGCCATCCGCCATCGGTTTGCTTCCGCTTTCATTAGAATTCCGTCTTCTCCCGGCGTGGCGGACTTCGATGCAGCGAGTGGGTGTGAAAAGGAGGGTGGACTGTACGAAAGTTTGACTCACTCGCTCTCGCTCGCTCGGCCCTCGCGGGCCTCCGGCTTCGCCCGGATTCCTTTCGCCGCTTCCCAAGCGGCTCAAGTCGATAGTTCCCGTAATCTCACTAATCTCCAAAGAGATTTCGAGGACAAGCCTTCGAGGCTGGGGCTGCGGAGGACCGGAAAAAGAGTGGCGGGAGCGGCGGGGCTCGAACCCGCCGCTCCCGCCAGTCTCTAAAACTCGCTGTACGCCCCGCCAGCGCTTCACCATTGGCCTTTCCCTAGTTCCACGCGGAACAATTGCTCCGCTCAAGTTGTCCGCCAGAGACCGTCCCAGACCCCCATCGGTGTCAGAATTTGTCATAAGCTTTGGGTCTGTGCTATAAGTGCGGTCGCCATGAAAGAAGTCATCAACGCCCAACGGGCCGGCATCCTGGAGATCGAGAAAAACGTATTGGCGCTAAGATCCAATATCGTCATTGCTGACCTCACCACCCGTCCAGACGTCCCGGGGGACGCTCCGCCGGCCGATCGAATCGAGATGGTGGCCAACGTCGTGCTGGCCTATCGCCACCTGGAAGACGCCCGCATGCGGTTGGGCAAGGTCATCCAGGCGTATGATGGTGGCATATCGGTCTACGACAAGCCCGCCCCGGCGCCCTCACCTCCATGACCCGCGAGGACGTAAAATCCTCCAACCTCAAATCGGTTGGCTACGACAAAGAGAAAAAGGTTCTCGAGGTCGAGTTCCATTCCGGCGCCGTGCATCAATACTCGGGCGTGCCGGCCAACCTGCATCAGCGAATGATGAAAGCCAGCAGCATCGGTGGCTTCTTCCATACGCACATCCGAAATTTCTTCGATTCGAAGCCTGTGTGAAAGCCAACGGCCAGGTCCGGTGGATCACCATTGGCACTGTTTCACAGCGTTACATTTTCGACCGGGGCCGCGGCGGCAAAGGACTGGAAATAGATTGGCGCGGCCGTTGCGATTGGTGCCAGCCCTTCAGTTTTTTCCGCTGGGACGATCTGTTTTGGGCCGTGCGCCGACGGCTGGAACTCGCCGGGCTGGGAATGGTGGCCATCGCCTCGTCCACCAAACGCGATTGCGGCCAGGTTATTCTGCTGGCGCTGGTGTGCCGGCATCCGGTTGCGAAACAGCGTTGGAAGCGCGGACCATCTTCCCGAAATTTTCGCGCCGCGTCTGCCGTGTTTGAAGAGCCGCTTGATATTGCTGCTGCTCCGCCGGAGACAGCGACTGCTTGAACTGCAGCTCGCGCGCCGCGTTGCCGGTGAACGGCCGGTCCGCAAAGTGCCGCAAAAATCCCTCGTCCGTGTGCCCTTCGGCCCGGAGTGCGTTGTACTCTTTGCGCGCGCCGGCCACGTCGCCGGCATCGAGCAGATCATCCAGTTTGCGGTACTGCCCTTCCACGCGTGCCTCAGCGTCTCGGGCCTTCTGGTAGGATTGACCCGCGGGTCCGGAGTTGCGGTTGAACTTTGCCGCCGCGTCGTATAGCTGCGTCTCGGCCGAATATTTGCGGCTGCCAATTCCCGCCAGCGCCTGCGCGGCCTGTGAAACTTTTGTTTGCTCTCGCGCCGGCGCGCCCGGCGCAAACCCCTCAGCGCCCATCGGCAACAGCCATGATCCAAAATCTTTGGCCATAATTTCAGCCGCGCGCACGGCCCGGTTGTCGGTCTCGATCGGAACGCTTAGTCTCGATCCGGTCCGCCAGTCCCGTTGCACCAGTGCGTCGATCGCCATTTTTGGATACGGCCCCACACGCCCGGCCGCAAAGTCCACCGGGTCCTGAATCAAGTGCCCGTAATCACTCACCAGGAAACGCGCGCTGTAAGCCCGGTCGCCCAACACGACCTTGTCCCACAACCGAGGGTCCCACATTGGGTCGTGGTCCTTGCGAAAGATGGCATTGATCACCCGTGCACCCGTATAGACCAGCGCGGCCTGCGCCAGGATAAAATATCGCTGCTCCGCGTTGTAAGGTTTCAAGGCCTGCCCGAGCACCTTTAATCGCGACACCAGGAAATCCGGAGCCGTAAACAGCAGCCGGTTCACATCCATCAACGTTTTATTCCGCCCCAGCGCCGTCCACGCGAGTTTGTTTTGCTGTGCGCCAAAGGCTGCATTGGCCTGCTGCGCCGTCTGCTCATATACCTGCTCCTGCGAAATTTTGCCGCTGGCGATATCTCCGGCGTAACGCTCCAGGTTGGCGTGCAAAAACACTTTGGCGGTCTTCGCCTTCAGTGCTGGCATGTAGCTCTTGAAAAGAAAATCGCTCAACCTGGTCATGACGTCGCCCAGCCCCGGCACCTTCGACCACAGGCCTCCGTGGCCCGCGAGTCCTTCCTCAAAGAGTTCCCGGCTGCCATCGAATCCGAGATTCGTTCCGGCTCGCATCAGCCGCGCCAGTTCAGGATCTCGAGCGGGATCTAATTCAACTCCGCGCGTCGACGGCGAGAGTAATGCCAGACGTTCTCTTGACGGCAGCCCGGCAAAAGCGTGAAACATGGAGTGCTCGGCCAGAGTGGCCATGTGAAACGTTGCGCTGGCAAATTTCGATCCCTTCAAAAACACCGTGCTGTTCAATAGCGCATTGGTCACCTTGGCAAAATCACCTAGCGGACCGTCCGGATCACGCAGGATGGATTTGCCCAATTCGTTTTTCAAAAAGCTATAGTGGTCTGGGTGCACAAGGAAATCCCCGTTCACCAGGATCGGGTTTCCCTCCTCGCTCATGCCCGCAAATTTCCAGCCGCGCAATGCCCAATGGTCGATCGTGCGATATGGACGCCCGTCCGCCGTCAGCGCGTCTTTGGGTCTCCAGTTCGAATCCACGAAATAAGTCCGCTGTCCCACGTCGCGCGGCTCGATGCGCGCGCCGCCCGAGATCTGCACAATCGGCTTGCCGTCGGCCGCCTTGGCGTCCTTTAAATTTTTGATCACGCCGCGGTCCGCCAGGGCGTCGTGAAATTCCGCGTTGTAATGTCCGACCAGGTCGCCCACGTCGAGCGACACCGGGCTGCCGCCGGCCATAATGCCATCGAAATAACTCGGCACCGTCCGTTGCAGTGCGAAAAATGGATCCCGCGGGTCAAGCTTCGCGCCAGGGTTGCGTGGTGTCTGTGGACGCTTCCATTGTGGATCTTCAGGATCAAACTCCCCTTCGTATTTCGGCTTCACTTTCCACAACTGCGGCAGTCCGTATTCGGCCCGACCACGGTCGATCAGCCCCAGGCCTTGTCCGTCGGAAAGTTTTTGTTCGAAATCCAATTGCACGCGCCGCGCCAGCACTTTTTCTTTTTCAGTCAACCGCAGTGCGGTTTCCCAAATTTGCCGGTACCGCTCGGGCACCATGTCAGCCTGGCTGCGCAGCAACTGTTCGTCCCCGTGGGCGTCCAACCAGGCGCCGATCGCTTCACGCCGCATGCGTTGCGGCACCGCGTCGCGAATTTCCTGCACCCATTTGTGGGTCTCGAGCCCCGTCCACTGTTTTTCAAAAAACCAGTCCTTCATGAGTGAACGAAAATTGTCGTCCACCGGTGGCGATTTATATTGTGCCTTGAACGCCTCCCAGCCGGCGCGCAGTCGACCCCACGCATTGGCCAACTTATCCTTGCCGCGGTTGTAATCGTCGGCCAGCCGTTTAAACAGGTTAAGCCGGTCCTTGATCGGCACGCCTGGTGAATCCGCGCCATTAGCTTTTAACCAGGAAGTTAAATCGTCGAGCGTCCGGCCGCCCGGCAGCTCCTTCATCTGGCTTTTGAGGATTTCGCCCTTGGCCACCATTTCATCGTAGACCCGTTTTTTCAGGTCCTCCGGGATGCGTGGCAGTTCGCTGTCCATGATGGACTGCAGTTCGTCCACCAACTGGCGCGCGTGCAAGCCGTTCCCGGCCTGGTTGGCAATCTGCAAATCGTTCGTCAGCTTTTCCATCCGGCTGAAGACGTCGCGCACATAATCCGGATTCGTCACGCGCTCGCGCTCGAGGCCACGCGCCTCTTTCACCAGGCGATAGCGTTCGCTCCGCAGTTCCGGGGGCAATTTGTTACCCGGCCGTTTCTGTGTGGCGTTGATTTCGTCCAGCCGTTTGCCGATCGCTTCGCGCCGGGCTTCGATCTCGCTCAATGGCGTCTGGCCCTCTCCAGAGTGCATCGCTTTCAACAAAGTCACGTGCGCCTCGTCCGCGTCGAATCCCGGCAAATTCTGCTTCCTTAAAAACTCAACGCCTTCCTGGACCGCGGCCGCCAGGCGCCTGCCGCCCGCGTACGCCGCGCGCACAACCTTCAGTGCCGAGTGGATCAATGTCTGTGTGGCCCACTTCGGAAACGCCATCCCGACTTCGCCCTCGCGCAACGGTTTTAGCGGATCTGTTTTCTCGATCGCGTTGTTCAGCCAGTCCATCACCGGATCTTTCGTCCGCGGCGTTCCACTTTCCCCTTCCTGCGCCACCCGGTTTTTGAAAGTTCCTTTGGCGGTTGGCTGGGTGACGACGTCCTCTTTGCCGCGCTTGAATGTGCGGTTGTCGTACATGATTTCGGTGCCGCCCTCGACGCGCTGCGTGCCGTACTTGGCGCCGTCGTCCATGGTCACGCTCACAACATTCCCATCTTGATCAAATTCAAACTCGCGCACTTTGAACGGTGCGCCGCGGATCCTCAGCGTGTCGCCCGGTTGCAGATCGTCGGCCACGATCGTGCGCTGGTTCACGCCCGGCCGGGAAACGTCACGCGCAAAAGCTGCGTCCCGTGTGGTTTGTTTTTTCTCGAGAGATTGTTGGGCTCGAAAACCCTTGCGCGCATTTGCGGCATCGTTGATGGCGTCCCCGAGTTGGTCGACCTGGCCCGGGTCGCCCTTGAATATTCCAGATTGGAATAATGCATCGGCCGCCGTATCGGCTGGCTGGCCTCCGGTTTTGAAAATCTTGCGCGCCGCGCCGATCGGTTTCCAGTCGGGATTGGCTTCCTTGATCAGGGTCGGGTCGATGTGCCCGATGGTGCCCTCAACTTCGTCGATAATGTCGTGAGGGCGATAGTTCGTGTATGTCCCCGTACGCGAACCAGCCGCGCTGCGAGATGGAATCTCACCACCTTCCACCGGGATTGTCTCGCTGACCTGTGTGGTCGCAAGAGGAGCGGCTTTTTCCGCTGGGGTGGATGTTGTCGGCGTTACCGACTCACCAGTGCCCCCGGTTTCAGTTTCGGGCGCGGCCGGGACTGTTTTCTCACCTTCAGCCGGCTCTGTCAATGTTGGTCCGAGCACCCGCTGTTTCAGGTCGAAAGCTTGCCGTTGGGTCAGATCCGGAAACGCCTGCACGATATCCAGGCTGCCGGCGTCCGGGTTCAGACGGATCCAGGATTCGGGGTCCAATGGGGGCGCCTCTTCCGGCATACTGTCTTTTTGAGCAGTACCTGCATCGTTTTGCTTCAAATTGGCTTCGGCCGGAGCAATTGTTCCGCTCTGCCCCTCTTCTGCCGCAGGCGCTTGCGCCTGTTTCCGTCTGAATTCGGCCAACATGTCCCGCCCAGGCATTCGCATCTGGTTGCCCTGTAACGCCGCCTGCAGGTCGGCCAAGGCACATGGTGACGTGTCCGCCGCTGGCGCCTCATTGGCCGGTGCCGCTGGCACTGCGGCAGGTGCAGCACGGACTTCCGGGGTTTGTTCACTTGAGGGTCCCATTTCCCCAGGAGCGAGCGCGTGGGATGCTGAAAGCGTTCCGAAGCCCAGGTTCGCGATCCCCGCCGTGATCAGCCGTCCGATCTTTCCTTCATCGCGTTGTGCCGCCGGCTTGCTCAATTCGTCATGCAGCTGCTGGGCCTGCTCCGGCAGCTGGCTGAACATCTGTCCTGCAAACGTCGCCGAGACCGCCCTTTGTGCCGTTTCTGAAAGCGCCCCGGTGCCCAGTGTGGCGATGCCTAAAGGCGAAGTCAGCCCGCGCGCCAGGTCCCCGATTTCGTCGAGCGCTCCCGCGGCAGCCGTCTCGTGAAATTTCGGCGGCTGGAAATCCTGCTGGTCTTCCGTGTCAGGCGCCACCGTCATCGGCACGCCGCCGACCATCTCGACCGGGTGTGCCGTTTCCCGATTGATCTCAGCCTGCGCTTCCTCAGGCGTGCGCTTCGGCGCTTCCGGCCAAAGGCCGCGATTCACAAAATCCCAGGCTGCACCCGCTTTGTCGGCCACTGCACTCATCTCGTCCGGATGAGTGAGCTGCTCAGACAGGTGTTGCTTGTCTTCCGGACTGACCTGCGCAAATCGGCTCTGCCATTGTGCAGTGGGAGATCCCGGAATGGGCTTTAGAAAATCAAGGTCGCTGCCCCCCACTCCAAACTCGTCATCGCTTAGCACTCTGGATTGTGCGGGAGCGGAGACGCCAAACTCCTCATCGCTTAAAAGTTTCGGCGTCGGCGTATTGGTCTGTGGCGCTGCCACAACACCAAAATCGTCATCTGACAAAAGTGGCATTGAAAGCCGCTATCCCTTCACTCGTTTCAACCTAGGGTTGCGCTTCTTCGCCGCGGGCGACGCATTGCGTGCCGCGCTGGCGAGGATCGCCCGGGCACGGTCGATCGGCATGTGTTTCTTCGCGCTCATGTGCTGGGCGATGTGCTCGAGTCCTGGATGTTGTTCGCTCATAAATTTGGCAAAAGAATGGCATTAGTATCCGAGCTTTGGCGGCTGCGCCGCGCCCAAGCCCTGTACGGCTTGCGTCGGCGGAGCATTTGTTCCGGTATCGAAGCCTTGGCCGGTCCAAGTCCCAACCAGGTTTGTGTTTGTCGCGCTGCGATATTTTGCACCCACCACGCGCTGGCCCGGGTCGGGCGGCGCAATAGGAATCTGCGGAGCCTGCACGCCGGAAGCAGCGCCACTTGATGCGTCTGGCCACGAATAAGTCGTATTTACGGTGTTGGTTGTGGGTGGTCCACCGAGCGGGTTCGGCTTAACGGTAATTTGCCTTTTGTCGGGAGGAAGTGTCTCGCCGGAACGCTTCTTGAGGAGGTCGCCAAGCTGTTGCGCATGCGCCTGCAGTTCTGCTTTTTTATTCGGGTCATTCTCAGCATCGGCTGCTGCCTGAGCCGCATCAGCCGAGTCAGCCAAGTGCTCATCTGCTCCCGTCACGCTTTTATTCTTTGACTGCGCCGCCATCTGGTTCGCGATCGTAGCCCAGTCCATTTTGCCGTCGTACAGTGCACGGAAATCCGGCTGCTGCAGCATCTGCTCGTAAAGCTGGGGGTTGCTCGACATTCCCTTGTCTACTGAATCACGAACATATTGGTTGGCGTCCTGGGGGCTCATCTTTCCAGCTACCACTTGTTGGGCGAGCGAGCCCATGGAATCGCGCCACGACGCATGGCCATTAGCCAGGTCCTGCGCCGCCTGCTGGACCCCGTAACGCTTTTCCAAAATATCGTTTTTATCAGCCTCCGATTTTTGCAGGATGTCGTTCCTCCGGTCCTGCTCGGCAGCCCGGTCCTCCTGGCCCTGCTCCATGTTCGCGAAGTGTTGCATCTGCGCATTGCGGAACGACAGGTCCGCGTCGGCGCGTTTGTTTTCCACCTGCAATTGCCGGTTGCGCAAAAAACTGTTCCCCAGTTCGTCCAACTGGTTGTCGAGAAGTGCTACGTCTGCTCTGTTCATAAAATTTATGGGGCGCCCGGCCGGTAACCGAGGTTGGCCGCCGCGTTGCCGCCGGCGAGTAGAGTTGAAAGCCCTGCCATCCACGGATTGACCTGGTTTTCGGCGCTTTGCATTTGGGTCTGCCAGCTTTGGAGCGCTGCGCTCTGGGCGCCGTTGCCGGTATTGGGCAGCTGGCTCAATTGTTGTCCCTGGTAGAACGGCGTCGCGCCGCCCTGTGCTCCGGACAGGCTGGAAAATTCGCTCTCGGGCGTTTGCCCGGTGACCAGCGAACTGAGGTTGCCGATGTTCTGTTGCTCGCGGCGGAACTCGATATCCTGCGGGGTCATGCCGCCCTCGAGCTCGCTCATGCCGGCGCCCAGTTCCTGCAAAGTATTCTGTTGTCCGGCAAAGCCGGTCGTGAGTGGCTGCGCGAAGTTCGGCGTATTCTGGCCCGTGCCGGTGCCTCCGCGGGCGGAGCTCGCGGCCGTGCCGCCCTGCATGAGCATGTTTTGCATTTCCGGCGTGAGCGTGCCGGAGTTGGCTGCCTGCAATTCCTGTTCGACCTGGTTGTTGAGGGTCTGCGCCACTGGCTCGTTGAGTGGCTGGCTGATCTGCTGTTGGACGAGTTGGTTTTCCAGCTGCCGGGCCTGCACGCCCTGTGGGTTGGCTTGTTGTTCCTCCTGGAGCGACTGCTGGATGAACTGCGGGTCGTATTTCTGTTGCAGCGCCAGTTTCACCTGCGCCATGGCGTTGGCGAGTTGTCCCTGCACGTCGGCCGTGCCGTAACCGGAAAAGTTAAATGTCTGCGGCCCGGCTGGCACCCTCACGTTTTGGCTCTTCAGTTTGGGTTGGCCCAGGCTGGCGTATTTTCCGCCGGGCTGCCAATCGGACGGGTTATAGGCCACCCACTGCCCTTGCCCCTGCACAGCCTTGCCGAACCCGTTCGTGGTCGTCGCGCCTGGCACATAAGCCATTTGCTGCGTGGTGAAATGCTTGGGCATATTCACTGTCACGCTTCTGCCCTGCTGGGCGGCCGCCTCCAGCTGGTCCTGGATGGGCAACAACTCCGCTTCGACGTTGGAAAGCTGTGCGCTCGCCGCGCCTAAATTCGGCTGCGAAGGCGTCAAGGCGCCACTCATGGAAAGCCCTGTGGTCGTCGCCGTCAGCGCGAGGCCGATCGCTGGAATTATGTAGGGCATAACTTTATTTTTTCCGGCCGCACATTCGTTTCCAGTTCCTGCAGCAGCTCGCACCGCAGTGCGTCCCAGGGATTGCCGGGCGTGAGAAACCGCCACGCTTCCTCCAACACAAGTTTGGAATCCAGGTCGTCAAAGTCGCATTCGATGAACGTACCGGCTTTCAGTCCGCTCCTCAGGTCCTCGAGCTTTTGCGCGGCGATATCGAAAATGTGTTTCAGTTCGGCCGGCTCGAAGGAAATGCCGGCATAGGGGCGCTCGCGAAAATATTTTTCATAAGACTCGCGCGCGTGTGCCAGGTCACGCCGCACAATCAGCCAGCGCGCCTCCGGCAGCAGTTGTTGAAGTTCCTTACCGAACAATAACAGGCCGCTGTCCGCGTCGCCGGCGTAGTCGCAGGACGCGCGTCGCAACTCCTCGATCACACCGTGCGCGTTGGGTCCGCGTTTGCTGGCGTCGTGCCAGCAGAAGCTTTTGCCGCAGGTAAAAAAGTTCGCCAGCCACGCGGTCCGGCTGCGTGGCAATCCGGTGATGAAAAAGTGGTTTCGCTTCATGGCATTTGTGAAAGCCCCGACGTCCCCTCGAGCCCCAGACCTGACGGGAATAAAGAAGCTAACTCGCCAGAAGATTCGGAGGGTCCGCCAAGGTCGGTCGTTCCCAGGGCCAGCGAGCCACCCACATTCGGAGTCCCTGTATAGGTCGTGGTTGGCGAGCTAAACGGTGAGTATCCCAACCCCGCGAACAGATTGCTGCTTGCCCCCAGTGTCGACAGTCCGGCGGTCCATGGATTGATCTGGCTTTGCGCCCAGTTCACTTGTCCGCTGTAAAGCTGGTTGGCGTTTAAAATTCCCTGGAGCGCCGATTCCGTGTTGATGCCGGCCTGGTTGCTGTAGCCTCCGGTGTTGAAAGGTGCGGCGCCGCCCTGCGCTCCGGACAGGCTGGAAAATTCCGCTTCCGGCGTCTGGTTGTTTTGGAATGCGCCCAGGTTGCCCAACGCCTGTTGGATCTGCCGGTACTGAATGTCTTCAGGCGATATTCCAGCCGATTCATACTGGTTGGCGATGCTCTGGACCTGTTGCTGTTGCTGTTGCCCGGCTTGTTCCACCGCGTCGGCTTCCTGTGTTGCGGCCGCGTTGCCCAAAGTGATTCCGTTGGCCGCTTGTTGTCCGCGCACGCCTTGCTGCACCTGCTCGAGCTCGCCGCCGGGCCCGGTCGTCAGCTGCCCGGCCTGTGACAGTTGGTTGTTCACCAGCGTCTGCAGGTCCTGCGACATTTGCCCGTTGGGTGGCGCCTGCTGGGCCTCCTGTTGGATCTGGTCAAAAAGCTGTTGGCGCGCGGCGTAACCCACCGGATCGCTCTGCTGCAGGTCCTGCAGAGACTGCTGGACATATTGCGGCCCGAAATTTTGTTGAATGCCCAGGAGCGTTTGCGCCATCTCGTTGGACATCACGCTGGCGTTTTGGGCCGCGCCCAACCCGCTGAAATCGTAATTCTGCCCGTTGACCGTTGCGCTGCCGCCCAGTTGAGACAGGGCGTTGATCACGTCCTGAAACGGGAAGTTTTCGATGTTCTGCGTCGCGCCCTGGATGGCCGCAGTGTTGGGATTAGGTACTGACGGGCTGCTCATGGAAAAGACGCGCAACCGTCGCGTGGCTCAACTCCGTGAGCCGGCAGCGCCGGTGTGTAAACAATCTGCGCATCTTCCAGTCAGGCCATCTTGCCGATGCTGCTTGCAATAGCCTGTCCCTCGTTTCTCGGGCGTCCCGCCCGTGAGCATCGATGATCACATCCGCAATCATCAAGGCGTCTCCGCCGGCACCAATGCCGGCACGCCAGTTAAAATGAAAATCTCCGCTCTGCTCGCGCCGCAAAATCTCACTCGCAAAATCCGGCCAGGCGATGAACACGCCATCGATCTCCCCGTCCACGTCGCGCGTCCAAAGCAGCTGGCCGCTGAACCAGTGAAACGCCAGGTATTTGAAAAGCTTCTCTCCGGACCAGTTCCGGAAAAGGTGCCCGCCGTGGAGCAAACAAAACACCGCAAGCTGGCGAACTTTATTCGCTTCGGCTTTGGCATCGATGTAGGCGAGGTTCATAGGCAGGTCGCGCTGCGACTCATTTGCGTTTCAGCGGCCGCACGCGCGCGCCGGCCGTTAAATTCCTCAACTCCCACCATCCACTGTCGCTTTGGATCTGGAGGTAAAGTTCGTTGAAGCTCGGCAGGCCGCGCAATGAAAACGGCAGCAGCGCCGGCTTCTGGCTCTGGAGCAAAAAGGGCAGCGTTCCCTGTCCGAGGATATCGCCGGTCGGCTGGATCGCCTGGCTGAAGCTGTTCAACTCCGCGTCGTCCCCGATTGCCGTGAAAATCAGGTTAGCGTTCCCCATGTTAAACCGCATCTTTGCGTTGTAGGCGGATTTTGGTGATTCCAAATCGCCGAAGGTGAAAGACCGCGTGGCGTAGACCGTCTGGTAGGGCGCGCCGTTGTCTTCATAGGTGGCGTCGGCCGTCGGGTCGTTCAGTTCCTTCCAGAAGTTCACCAAACCGGCGTTGTCGCCAAAATTCAACTGCTGGATTCCGTTGAAACGTGAGATCTCCCAGCATAACGGCGTCCAGTTCATCCAATAGCCGGACCAGCAGCCCAGGCGCCCGTTCCAAACCAGCACCGCATTGTTGTAAGTGACGTTGCCGAGCGGCACGGCAAAAAAAGCGAACTCCTTGAACTTGGCCGCCACGATTCCACTCATGGCGTTTACGTTGATCTGGTCAATGATCGGCTGAATGGGGACCGAGATCGGCGCGGCCAGTTGAAATTGCGTGGAGCCGGTCACCAGCGTGCCGTTGTTCGACGCCGCAATCATGCGCTGCACACTGCGGATCCCGTCCTGGCTGAAGAAAAGCAAATCGTTGCCGTAACGGCACCAGGCGTATTTGCCGACACACCCCAGTCCGTCGGCCAGAATGTCGGAGGCCTGGCTCGCGCTCCAATTAGCCGGCTCTTGTGTGGGATCGGTGTAAGTGAGCCAAACGCTGTTCTGTTTCAGCACCACGAGCATGAACTGCGGCATGTCGGCCATGCCCACAATCGGGTCACCCTGGCCGCCGCCCACGCGAAAACTGCGCGTGTTGTTGTTCCAATCGCCGTTGCCGAAGGAAAGCAGGTTGGAAACATAAATCGTGTCGTTGTTCTGGCCCTGGCCGCTGGCAAACATGCGCGAGGTATGCCAGCACAGTATGGTCACACCAACCGGCGGGCTGTTCGGTCCGTTGCCGAGGTCGGTAAAATTGGCTCCGTCGTAACTCTGCAGGTTCCCCACCCCATCGCTCAGCAGCACTTTGTCCACACCCTGCGCCATGGCCACTGCCACGTTCGGGTTGTTGGGCGACCAGCCGTTGTTCTGGTTCCAATTGATGCCGTTCCAGGTGAAAAAATGGCCGCCACTCACTGCCAGCAGTTGCGAGGTCGCCGGCGTGCTGAAAAACCGCAGGCCTCGGATCGGCTGTCCGGGATTCACCAGCGGCGCGCCACCCAACGGGTCAGCGCCCGGCCGGGTGCGGGCCTTCAACTTATCGCGGATGATAATATTGATGAGGCTCTGCCCCTGGTTTTGTGCCAGGTCAATCGGATCGTCAAACGCGTCCACGCCACCCGCGAAATTGCGCATGGTCTCGAACGCCAGCGGCAAATCTTTGCCGCTATACGCGATAGCTAACGGTGTATTGGCGACGGAGGGCATCAGAAGTAAGGGCGAATGTAGGGGCCAAGCCCCCATTCCGGTCCGTAACCCTGGTCAGGGATGATCCTGGTGTTGGTTGCCTCCTGCACGGCTTCTTCGTCTTTGAGCGTTTGCAGCAGGGCCGCCGCCTCCTGCAATGTGTCGTTGGCGGCTGCGTTCTCTCCGCCGCGCCGCAGCAGGTCCGCGCGAGCAAAGGCGATCAGTGCGTTCTCCGAATTGCGCACCGTCGGCTCCTGTTCTGGAAAATCGAAGCCCTGATATTTCAACTTGCCTAAGACGCGCAGCGTGGTGGCAACACTTGGGATCCCGAACAGTCGCAAGCGCACGTAGCTTGGGCTCTTGGTGGCCGCGGCCGCCAGCTGTGGCAGGTTGGGCTGAAAATTTGCGTTCGGAAAAATCACCGAGTTGTTAAACGCGAGCACCAGAATCGGCGCGTTCGTCGCTCCCTTGTAAGCGGCAAGGACCTCGATGGTTGTGTCAGTCGGGTAAACCACGGTCGGGGCCGGAGCCGCTCCGTTGACGGCCGTCCAGGCGTTCGTTCCCACCGCCGTCTGGTAAAGAATATTGGATTGGGTCGCGTCCGCGTAAATCTTCAGTCCGGTCCCGTCGCTGGTGATAATCCGGTTATTCGCGTTCACCCAGGCCCCTAAGCCTTCTTCGATACCGTTGGGGCTGTAGGTATAGACTCCGTTGCTGTTCGCGTCGCCGGCGTTGCTCACCACAAACTGCGGCGCGGCCTGGCTCTGGATGTTATCCGTATTCGCGAGATTTAAATCGTCAGTGGTACGGACATTGTTCTCTTTCCAAACGACTCGCAGGGCAACCTCGTTATCACCAAAAGCCCGTTGTGCCTGAAACTGCAGGCCCACCAATCCCCGGAAGACAAACCACAACGCCGGCAAAACGCTGAACTCAAAGGGCGTGCCGATTTCCTGGAACTTATCCAGGTCGTAACGCAGGTAGAGTTCGAGGTTGTTCACGCGCACAGCGTTTTCAGTTGTGCGCGCGGCTATGACCCGTCCGAATTCCTCCGGCAACAACACCATGCCTTCCGCGTTGTCCGGATTGTTCGCCGGGTCGATCGGGATCTGCGCCATGACCAGCGAATCGCGCCAGAGCGCTGAATCGTAAATGAGCCGGTCGCGTGCCTGCACAAACTCCTGGCACGCGCTCACATCGTCCGGATCGAGATATCCGGTGCTCGTGCAGATGTAGTTGACGATGTCGTCCCTGTTCATGGCCCAATTGGGAAATAGGTCACATAGACCCGCACGTTGAAGTTGGTGAGGTTCACAAACTGACTGCCCGTGACGGGGCCGCCTGCCCTTGGCCAGATAGCTATTGTTCCGCTCGAATCATTATTGCCGCTCACCCAGACATTGCTCGCACTCGCACCCCAGGTGAGATAAGGCTCGGTCTGCTGGTGATTGTTGACGCGCGTGGCGTCAATTTCGTCCCCGACCAGGTGCCCAGTGATGGCCGTCACGGAACTATTGGTCACCACCAATGTCACGTGCACCATTGGGGTCGACGGATAGGTGATATTTGTGTTTAACAAATAATTGGTCGCAGTCGGCAGGTTCGTGAAAACAATCGTGCGAGGCCCGATGTCCTGGATTGGCACGCTGGCAAGAAAGGGATTTGTGCCGCTGCTATCCCAGAGGTTTGTCCCTGTGCTCCAGACCAGCACGCGGTCGTTGTTCGTAGGTGTCGCCAACGCCGGCGGATTGGTGAACAGCTGCCCAATTTTGATTTGCCCGGTGCCGTAGTTCGTTCCGTCCGGCGACGTGGACAGAAAAAGCTCGTCGTTATTCGTCGGCACAGTCCGCACCGGGAGGTTGGTAAAAGGCGTCGTGTACGGGAAAATGAGAAACAGGTTGGATATCGCGGTGGTAGCGTTTGTGCCATTGACGTTGATTTGAAAAGTGCCGCCCAGGTTCAGGTTGCTGGCAAAGACCGTCGGCAGGGAGGCGATTTGGTTGCTCCACAGGTTCACCAGTTGGATCTTCACCAGCTGCTGCCCGGTCGAATCGTAGCCCAGTATGTAATCGTTGGTGAGCGGCTGCCCCTTCTCGAGTTGCGTGGTGATAATGGTCGTGTTGCCGTACAACAGTGTCTGCCCTGAAATTTTATAGAGCGCGTTGGCCGCGGCGTTGAAGAGGATAAAATCGTCCGCCGGCGACAACGTGGTGTCGTTCGGTTTGTCGGTGATGAAGCCGCCTTGTATCTGCGCCTGGCTGACCAATTGCTCGAGCTCGGCCGCCGTCAACCGTTGGCCGTCGGAAAATGTAATGCCTGGTGAAATATCCTGGCCGTGGCACAAGAGCGTGGTGAGTAACGCCAGTAACAACAGCAGCCAGATGACCGGGCTGCGCTCAAATTGGTAACGGTTCATAGCTTTTGTTTGAAGTCCCACGCCTGTTTGATCTTTTTCGCGGTGAACCCGCTTTGCCGCTCGATCTCGGCCGACGGCAGCGTTTGTTCCAACTGTCGGAAGGCGCGCGGGACCGCCACCTCGGCCGACTGCGGGTCTTTCGCTCCCGAGCGAAACCCCGGCGCGCGGCCGCTCTTCAAAATATCGGAAATGCCATTCATCACTCGCGCTCGTAGGCCAGTTCGCGTTTCGTTTCCTGGTGGCGCCCGTTCAGCGCTGCGGCGATGCGTTGCGCTGCGCCCAGCACCATGCCGCGGCACATCAGCTGCAGGCATCCATTGACGCGCGCTGCGAGGCCGTATTTCTCCGTCTCGCTAACGAAAACGATTTCCCAATGCTCCTCGTGAATATTCATAGTTTTATTTTCCGGTCGCGACCACTCTCCGCATGCAGCCGACCAGCAACTCGAAATCGGCCGCTGAAATCACCACGTTCCGGCGCCGGCTCTTGTCAGTGTAATAATAGGCGCCGGTCCGGATCCGATTGAGCCTGGCTGGAGTGACCTCACTCGCCGGAGGCGTTCCGGGATCGCGCTCCGACTTCACGCCTGCGCCAGCGCCAGCAGCTGCACTGCCTTCGGGTCATCCAATGGAATGCCCGCGGCCGCGAGTTGCGCCTTCATGCGGTCCTGTCCGGATCGCTGTGCCAGGCTCCGCAGTTGGTCGAAGTCGGCTTGCGTCGGTGGCGTGCCGCTTGTCCACTTCTGGAAAAGGGATTCCGCCAGCGGCAGCCCGTACTGGGCAATGATGGGAATAAGAATGGTCCAGTTCATATTTATCGGTTTGTCTCGATCGTGTTGATCAGGTTCACCAGGTCCTGCGCTTCAACTGTCAGCGCCGGCGGCGCCACTGCGTTCGTGTTGTATTGCACTCCATCGAGCGCAAGCATCAGCGCCGCCTGAAAATCGTTGTAGGCCTTCGTGACGGTCGGCACGCCGTTCGTCGGAAGATTCCCCTGGATCACCAGTGTGTCATAACCGTCGACGGCAGCCGTCGCAGACTGTTCGAGGGTGGACAATGTGTTCGCCGCCAGGGTTTGCTGATTCGTGGTGCAGGCAGTCGCCAGGGCGGACAACAGCACGCACACAATCAACAGCTTCAGCATTGATGACACTCCCACGCTTGGCGCCGCGGACGGCGTCGCATGCCATTTGTGGGAGAGATACCAGGTAACAGCCGCAACGACTGCGCCCCCGATCGCCTCCCACACGGAACTGTCACCAATGCCCTTGGCCGCAAGCGCGCCGCCACCGACTTTGAAAAGCGTTTGAATGAGATTTAGAATTTGGTCTTGGTTCATAGTTTTAGTCTTCTTCCTTGGGCAGCCGCTTTTTTAGCGCGCGCCGCCACACGTAGATTGCTGAGCCGATCAGGATCAACACCCGCAGGCCATGTTCGATGGCGGTGAAACTCACCGCCGCGCCTAGCACAGCTGTCCCCAACACGGCGATATGTTCATGCATCGGCTTCATTTCACGTAGCCGGTCGCCGTCCCAAAATTCGCGTGCGAGCCGTTGCCGGAGGTGCTGGACTGAAATTGGATAAAATCGCCGGGACCGAGATCGCATTGCCAGGTTTGTCCGCCGCCGTTGGTCGTCACGCCCAGGCTATAAACGAAAGGACTGTCCGAATACGCCAGGCCTCCGTTCGTATTCACGTTGAAGGCGCAGGTTGCAAAATTGGATCCTGTACCGCTGCTCGCTCCGGCAGAAAATGCTATTGGACAACGTAAGGTTATCTTCCCCGCGGTGATGTTTGTGAAGGAGGTAGCAGCCGCCGGCGTGAAATTCGTAAAATAGACCAGTTGCGCCGTGTTCGTCGGAATCGCGGCCAGGTAAGTGGTCAGGTTGGGAATGGTCTCAGTTCCCTTCCAAACGCCATCCAGCAGCACGTTGGTGCTGATACCGTAACTATTCAGGCAGACGATCCGGTTGCTGAAGCCGGTGAACAAGGTCTTGCTTGGGTTCCAGATGTCGGTTGGGTCGACGTAGACCGTCACATTGGTCACCGTGCGGAACGCGATGTCGTACGGAGTAACTCCATTGGTGGCGCTGGTCGTGATTGTAGTCGCATGCAGGTATATCTGGTTGCCGGATTGCGGAGTGCCCGCAACGGATGACCCCAGGGATATGCCGTCGCAAACGACCGGACTCGCGCCATTGGTGAGCGTGAATGCCACTGCATTGATCCTGCTGTCGTTGATCCGGAAAATACTGTTGCTTCCCGAAGTGACGGCAAAACCTCGGATCGTGACTCCGCCGCTGACTGTGTCGATCGAATTGGTGGTGGCCACCGCGTCGAACCAAACGTTCTGGAAGGTGAGGTCCACCTGCGCGTTGAACGTGCCGGCGGAATTGTCGTTCAGGTTAAACGAGTCAAACCCGCTGTGCAGACCTAGGTTCACAAAGTCATTGGTCATGAGTTTGACCGTCGACATGAAAATGCAGTCGATGCCTCCGCCCGGTCCGTTGGCGTAGAAGTCCATATCGTGGACCCAGCATTTGCCAGGCACGGCCAGGTTGTTCGGGCCCGGACTGATGTATAGCCCGTTCGAACAGGAAAAATTCCCCATCTCCTGCAAGCCTCCACGCAGCAAAAACGGTATATCGTGGAAGCCCGTAGTGTTGGTGTCGGCCGAGTCAAAAAACCAGGTCACCCCGCGACCCGCGCCCAACAAGGAAAAGCTGACCGTGGAGCTCACGAGATTTTGGTTCAACAAGTCATAAACTCCGGCCGACGCGTAGATAACCGGGCTACGCCCGGTCTGCAAAATGGCATACTGCACGGCATTGCTGACCGCGGCCTCGTTTGCGATCGGTGAACCCGGGTTTGAACTCTGGAAGGTCACATTGCTTGACCCGAGCCAAACCGAGGCCGTGACCATATTGGTCGGCGCTTCCAAGGTCTGGCCCCAACTCGTCCCGTTATTCGTCGCAATGGCGTTCGAATTGACGTTGAAAATGTTGGTGCCTCCTCCGCCACCGCCCGGGCTGGTGGTGATCGTCGCCCGCAGTGGTGAAATCGAGAACACCGCCGCGAGCAACGCCAGTAGGATGAATGGTGCGCGACTCTTCACCCTAAAATTGTGGCCGCGATCGCGCAGTCGGCCGCTCCGATGGTTTTAGTGTCCGGCGTGCTCGAGTTGCACACCGTCAACGCGTCCAGGTCGATCCCGTTCACGCCTAAATCGATATTCGTGATGCTTTTCCCACCCACGGGGATCGCCGGCAATTTTGGTATCGATCCGTCCGCCGGCAGCGCGTTGGTCTCGTGCACCTGTATGAATTGCTGCGCGGCGTTGTTGTTATAGACAAGCAACGAAAGCAGCTTGCAGCCTTTGGTGCTCAACACGCGGCTGGCGACCAGAGAGCCGCCGCCGGCGTTGGGAACTGTTTGGGTCGGGACGCGCTGGCTCAAGACATGCCTCCCATCTGCCCGGCCATATCGCCGAGCTGCTCGCGTTCGTCCTGGTCAGCCTGGTCCTGGTCGCCAGGCGCACCCGAATCGTCGGGGGAAGGCTCCACAGGCTGCCCGTTGATTGTCTCGCGTTTCACGTACGCTTCCTCCCCGTCCACTCGGGTGACTGTTCCCTCAACGGTATAAGTCACGCGGTCGCCCACCTGCGGCGGTGCCATCTGGTCCCCGTTATCCGGGTCCGGCATCGCGAGCGCAGAAAGCGAAACGCAATCCTCGTTTCCGCCGTCGGATTGGTCCTGCGGTTCCTGTGCGTCGTTGCCGTCAGAGCTGTCCGGCGTGCCGGCGCCGGCGTCAGAACCGGCGCCCCCTTTCGGCACGCCAATGGCCACCATGAGGCCGCCTGGTTTACATGGTGTCTTCATGGCTATTGGTAGGCCCCGGCCACGCAGTTCAGTCCGACCTTGGCAGTACCGGTTACCGTGATGAGCAACGGCGTTTTGTACTGCCCTGCGTAGAGGAATTCCCCGGATTGGGTAATTGTCAGGTTTGTGCCCACGGCGCTGATGGATCCGGTCGCCCCAGCCACCCAAATTTGATCTCCGGTGGCGCACTGCGAAAGCGGTGCGTTCCCAAGCGTCAGTTGGTTCGTGTTGGCCACCGTTTGCAGCGGCAGACATTCGTAGGTGTCCGTGGCAATGTGTTTAATCACCACCACCTGCCCGGCCGAGTAGTTATTGGTGGAAACGACTATCAAGTTCGTTGTCCCCGAGTTCGTCGGGTTGACGATCGATGTCATGTTGGTCAGCGAATAGAACTGCAGCACGCCCGTGTCGCTGGTCACATTGGCGTAGCGCAGGATCGGCGTGGAGTTGCTCAGCGTGTAATTGCCGGCCACGTAGAAGCTGTTCGTATTTCCCTGGTTCTTGCCGACTCCGGCAAAAAAGTTGTAACCGTTGGGATTTTCCAGCGTGCTCGCGCCGGCCGGGAGCACCATCGCCACAGCGAGGGCGGCTCCCAGTAAAATGGTTTTGATCGTGTTCATGAGTTTTAAAATTTGTTGGTTTTTGTTTGAGTGGGCTGCCCGGCGTGCATCCAGCCGCCGGGCTCGCCCGTTCCTCAGGACCTCACGTCATGAGAAAGTTGCCTTGCACCGCAGCTGCACAAGGTGCGGCACGTCGTTTTCGTTGGTTAAGAGCAGGCCGGCCTGGTAGAAGGCCTTCCAGCCAAGCGTTACCACCTGGTTGAGCGGGTCGGCTTTGTCCGGCTGGCTCAGCACGATCATGCTGGGCTGCCGGGGATCGCTGCCGGCCGTGTTGCTGCTGAGCTTCGGCACGCCAAAGGCGCCTTCGCCCAGATAAAGCACCGAGAAAATGGCGCCTGTCGAATCGTAGGTGCCGTAGGTGTTCTTTTCGGTGAACGGATTGTTCTGCTCCACGAAGATGCCTCCATCGAGCTCGAACTCCGCCCAATTCCACAAATCGCGTTGTTTGATCGCGTCGAACACCGCGGCCGAGATCCAGGTGCCATCCTGGCGCATGTCGAACAACACCTGCGGCGGTACCACCACCGGGTATTTGCCGTTGACCATCGGCACGTAATTGACGCGCAACTGCGTCATGCAGCCCAGGTGCACCGCACGGGTGATCTTGCCTTGCGCCATCGTGTTGCCGGCCAAGGTTGCCCAATCGTTGGCGCTCACTCCGGTGTTCACCACGCCCGCAAAACGCTCAAACGACGTGTTGCTGCCGTACATCGTGGTTTGCCCGACGGGGATCGGGTTGGCCGTGCCGTCGGCATCGGCCGTGCCGGCCTGCGAACAAATCGCGTGCGAACAGACCGCGTCGAAGTCCAGGGCCGCGTCTGCGCCCATGGTCTTGGTGTAGACATCGAGTGTGTCGAGCAAGTCGATCGCGCGGACGATGTCGGAGATTTTTGCCAGCGCACCGCGTTGCTGCAGCTGGATGTCCACGAAGCCGATGGCCACCTCGGTGAGGTTGGCCGGCGCCGCGCCTTCGGCCAGGGCGACCACGCTCGTCCGGCTCGCTTTGCGCGGACGGAAGAAGCGGATGGTGTTGGCCGCGGAGTTGGCGGGCAGTTCCTTGGCTACGCCGTAGCTGCCCAGTTTCAGGTTGAATTGCAGCGCTTTTAAAAGCTGCCGCGAAAAGTATTTTTGTAACCGATTGGCGAAATCCGCCGGATTCGTCGTTGAGATTGCTGCGCCCATGTGTACACGGGCAAAGGTTTAACCGGTCAACGAATGGTCCCCACCTGCTCCGCCATTTGGCCAAGCTCGGCGCGTTCTTCCGCGTCGGTCCTGGCCTGGTCTCCGGCCGCCGGCCTTTGGGCCGCGCCTTCGCCTCCGGGAGCTGTGAGGGCTTCGTATTCCTTCACCTTTGCCTTCAGTTCTCCCAGTTCCTTCTCCATCGCCGGCACACGAGCGGCCGCAGTCTGCGCCGCCTCCAGTTTCGTCACGTAATAGATAATCTGAGGATGGCTCGCCAATACCCGGTCAGTGTTCCAAAGCTCATTCAAGCTTTTGGCCACGCGCGTTTGCAACTCGCTCCCCTTCTTCGCCAGGTCGGGGAACTCGGCCGCCGCCTTGGTGGTCCATTCCTTGCGCTGCGTCTCGAGTTGCTGATCCCGTTGCGCCTGGGTAGGCGGCGGATTTTTCCGCAGCTCACCCGCGTGCGCTTTCAGGTCCTCGGCGTTGCCTTCCTCCTGGTACGCCTTTTTGCGGATACCCTTGGCTTCCTCCTGCGCCTTGGCGGCTTCAGTGTATTTGCCGTCGTCCTCAAGCTTTTTGGCCCGGGCCTCGATTCCGTCGGCCTGCTGGTGCAACGATTGCGCCCGCTGCAGTTTCAATTGCGCTGCGCGTTCGAAGTCCTCCGGCTTGTGTTGCGGCTGTTGCGCCCGTTCGGCCTGGTCCTTGAATTGCGCCTCGCGTTGCTGCAACTGCTGTTCGCGTTGCGTCAGCTGTTGCTCGCGCGTGTCCAGGTCACCTTTGCGCTTATTGACGTTGTCCCAGGTCCGCTCCAGCCGTTCCTGGCTTTTGGTATAGTTGCTCTTGGCGTCCGTTTTGCCGGCCTCCGGTTTGGCTGCCGGCGTATTATCTTTCGTGTCGCTATTGGGGGCAGATTTGCCATCCGCCGCCGCTGGTGTGTCGGTAGAAGATTTCGCTGGGGTCTGAGCCTCCTGCTTGCCTGGTGCAGCCGCCGGATCCGCTGCCGCGGGTTTGCCCGCGTCCGGCTTTGCCTGGTCAGTCGGCACCGCACCCGCTCCGCTCGCTTTTTGGGCCGTCAGCTCTGCTGACTCCAAAGCGGCGAGACGTGCATCGGCGTCCGCCAAACCGGACATATTCTCGTCAAGCGCTACGCTCATGTTGCTTCATTCCCGCTCGCGCGGGATCAGGACGAAAACCGTTCGACCAACGCCGCTTCGTCCACGTCCTCGGGTTGATCGGATTGTGTGACCTGCTCGCCGGTCACCCGCGAAAGTTTTAAAAACCACTGGAGGGCCTCGTTCCAGCCGTGCCCAATGCCCGCGCTATGGGCCGAGTGCATCGCATCAGCACAGCCGGCCACGCAAACGTTTCCGGCCACCACTTCAAAACGTTGCCGCAACGCCTGCCCGGCTGGTGTTTTGAGAAAAGCATCGAGCGCCAGCGCGTCGTCCGGAGTCCAATCCGGCGCGCGGTCAAATCGCGGTCCGGTCTCCTCGTTGAAATATTTCAGCACCACTTCAGCGTGCTGCTTTTTCAGCCGCTCGTAGTCGGCCTCACGCGTGTCCAGTTCGCCCTGCAGATCGGCGAGGTCCTGCTTCGCCCAGTACAAGCAGGCGGCGAACACGACGCAGAGAGCTAATAAGATCAAATTCACTTGGCTTTGGGGGTTGGCGTCTTGGGCTTCATGGCGGCAGTAGCTTGCACGCCCGCATCTTTGGTCCCTTTTGCCACCGGTGTCGCCGTCGAACCCGGTTGCTGTCGGGACAGATTGCGCTGCGCGCCGCCTTTGTTTACCGGTTTAGTCGGCGAAACCGGCGCCCTGGCTCCCTTGGTGACATGCTGCGGCAACTCCCCCTGCTTTGGATCCCATTCCAAAGGAAACGTATAGGGCGTCGTGTAATCGTCATTTTCCCAGTGGACGATCACGTTCTCGCCGTCGAACAAAATGCCGTTCACAAAACTGCGCTCCGGCAGCTGGTCGAGCACGGCCTTAAGATCGACGGGGATGGTTGTTTGGAATTTGCTCATAATTACCGCCAGTGGCACTGCCACTAATGAATTTGATTTTGTCCACGCGCACTGTCTGCACGGCCACCCAAACCTTGCGCGGGTTCACAATCAGCGGGCTTTCGGACCACTGCTGGACCAGCACGCAGGCGCTCGGGTCTGAGATCGGCGCGAACATCTTCACTTCTCCCTCCGGGTGAAACCCGGCCGGTGGCGCAATGTGAACCTCGACTTTCATAAGCTGGGATTAAACGGTTGCCCGGTCGGCGCGCCCGGCGTCCCTTGTGGTGGAGCATTCTGTATGGAGTTCGTATTCCCTGGCGCGGGCGCGCCGGCCGTGCGTGGCGTTTGTTCGAGCGCCTTGATCTTCAATAAAATCTGTTTGGCCACCTGCGGCTGTTGCTGTTTGAGATATTGGAAGTGCATCATCAGATGCTGGAAGACCCGTTGCTTGGCCACGGGATCCATTGGCGAACCGGTCATGCCCTGTTTTGCCAGCCAACCCACGTCCACCATGATCCGGCTCACGTGATCTTCGCCGGGCAACACCGCGGCCGGGAAACCCTGCTCCAGGATCACGATCTCCATCGCTTCATCTTCCGATTCACTCGCCGCTTTGAGGTTGGATGGAATGAAGGCCTTTTGCGCAAACTGCGCGTCGTCGGCAGCCATCACATCGCGCTTCAACTTGTCCTGGTCGCAATTGGGATCGCCCTTCCACAGCTGCAGCCGGGCCACGGACTTCTGAAACCTGGCCATGCGGTTCCAACCGTCCGGAGATCCGTCCGGAGCGATCAAATATTTGTCGTGCAAGGCTTCCGCCGGCAGCACGCCCAGTTTGCCCGCGGCGTAATACGCAAAATCCCGGTCACGATACTGGCAGATTAATCCCCAGGCGTGCTTATAGAGCCGTCCCAGGTCTTCCCGGAAGAAGTTGCCATTGTCGTTCGTCCCGGCCTGTTGCAAGGCGCTGATGCGTTGGTTTTCTGTCGCGGTCCGCGGCTTGGTGCCCTGCTGTTGTTGCGCGGAATTGGTGATGCCGAAGTCCGGTGATTGCGACTGCTCCTCGCCGATCGAGCGCGCGAACATCAATTCCTGGTCGAACGAAAACGGGAGCGGACTCATCTGCACGGCCTTGATATTCCGCGGTATAAACTCGCCCGGCTGCCAGCGGATATTCGCCGTGTTGCCGATCTCGCCCTCGGCCGTGAACACCGGCCGGTTGCCAAAAGTCATGGCGTCGGCTTTCTCGTTCCACAACTTCGTCAGGTACTGCTCCACCGGCGCGAGCAGTTCGCCCAGGCCGCGCGGTGCGTACCACCCTTCGTCCTTCACCTCCATGGCAAAAGAGAAGAAAGGCAGGCTCACCTTGCCGTCCACTTTGTACGGTACCCCAAAGGGTTGGCGGACCTCCACGTCGGGGTTGTACGGACAATAGGTGTTCACCGTCCAACCGCCCATGGTTTTGGTGTAATGCTCCCACAGCAGTATGGCGTTGGGGTTGCGGTTGTGCGTGATGCCTTCGCGAATGCGTTTGTCCTGCAGGAGCGTCGAATAATTCTCGAAGTTGACGGAGCCCACAATCCGGCGCAGCGCCGCCTGGTCCTGGTTATATCGCCGGTTCCGCTTGTATTGTGGCACCGTCATCTGCCGGCAGTGAACAAAGCCGTCCGCGTCGTCAAAATCAATGGCGGAATCCGGCATGATGATGAACAGCGGGTCGACTGCTTCGAACACCAGCTGGTAGCCGTTGAAAGGGTCGACGGTGCATTTGATCACGCCGCGGCCGCGCAGCAGCATGTGGTCGACGCCCACGCGCAGTTTGCGCAAAAACTTCGTGCGATGCGTCAGGTAAAAATCAAAATAATCGGCTGCGCAATCGGTCAGCGTCGCAAGCTGGTCCTGCATCGAGATAAATTGAACCAACCGGTCCCCGCTCTGCACCTGGCCCATCCAGAACGGCTTCAGCCTCCGGATCGCCATGTCAATCTCCGGGTAATGCATGTCCGCCGCGGTGGGAAACGGCTTCTGCCGGCGCCGCAACCCGTCATGGCGCATTTGGTAAAAGAGCCGCTGTTTATTTTCCCACACCAGCCGCGACAGCAGCATGTTGTGAGCGTTGCTGAAAAGTGAGGCGCTCAAAGCTTTTCCTTTCGATACCAGCCGGCGCGCGCCATCGTCGCCTCGTCGACCAGCTCCAGTTGAGCGTCCCGGGGTAAAACCATGATTGGGATTGCTGGAAGTTTTTTGCCTTCCGGCAGCGGAATGTTTCGCGCCGATTGAGAAAAGCGGTGGGCCGCGGCCGGGTTATCGGACCGCAGCACAATCAAACAGGCCTTCTCCAGGTCCTCAAAAGTGACAAACCGCGCCTCGGCTTGAATTGGGATGGCGTCTGTCACGGGCAAAACCCCCCCGGAATTTCTCCCGCGTCCTGTCCCTGGTTGTAGTCCTCGAGCTGCTGGACCCAGTCCCGTTCCGACCGCGCGCTGAAACTCTGGAGCATCATCGGCGGCATGCAGGCGCAACAAAGCGCGTCGGCTTCATCGGGCGACGGCAGTCCCCGCCGGCGCATGTCTTCCTTGGTCTCCAGTTTCATGCGCCCGTTGCTGATGGGCTTTATCTTCCGGCCTAAAATCTGGCTCTGAAATTCACCGTCGCGCGGGAGAATGATTTCACTGCCCTTGATCTTTCCGGCCGTCTCGCCCCAGGCCTCGCTCCACGCGTCGGCATAAGTGTCTATGAAGCGCGGCGCCGCGCCTCCGTGAAAATCGTTGATGTTAACCCCAAGCTCCTGAATGCGACGCACCATCGGGCCGCCGAGCCCGTCGCCGTCGCCGTCGACCTCTTCCGGCCGCAAGCCGATCTCTCGCTGCAGCTTCTTAAACAGCCGGATGAACTCGCCCACGGCCGCCATTTCGTTGGGTTCAATCCATTTGTGCTCGATCCAAACCTTGTTGCCGTTGCGCACGGCCAGCACGTTCTTAGCCCGGCCGCCGGCAAAGTCACAAAACGCATGCCGGCTACCAGATTGCACCGGCGGCGGATTGTCCGCGCACTTCTGGTACTCGCTCAAAGTCAGCAGCGCATATTCAACAAAGGTCGAGAACTCGCCGAACACACTCGAAAGCGTGAGTGGGTCTTTTACCAGACCGTTGTGCTTTCCTGACCGAACAATCTGGAGCGAGCTTTCTAAATCCAACCCGTTGTTCTTCGCGATCGTGCGAGCGATGTCTTCGGCGTCGTGCCAGCCACCTTTCTGTTTTGTGCACTCCAGCTTGTTCAACCGGTGGCACGAATAAAACCCGCTGCGCTCCCGGCTCATCTGGTAAAACAGGCCCGAGGGATCCAACGGTGAACCCATGAACAACAGCCAGGTCGGGTTGCAGCGGTCCTCAGCTGCACCCAGGATGTCGTCGCGGACCGCCGCACTTTCGTCAACGATGATCAACTGCGGCTTGCTCTGGCCGTCTTCCGTCTCTTCGTGAAACCCCTGAAATGTCCCCTGGTCGCGGCCCGTGTAAAACAGCGCATCGTTGATACCGTCGATTTTGATCGAACGGTCGAGGAACTCCCACCGGGGAAAGAGATGCTCCTGCCGCTTCAGGTTCGGCACGAGTTGCTCTTTCAGTTGTCGGTCGCTGGCACTTGTCACCTGCACGCGCGCCCGTTTGATTTCGAGCGCAAACAGAACGGCCGCGGTGGCCACGCGCGAGGTCTTGCCCACTTCGTTGGAACAGAAAAATGCCAGCCGGCTCTTCGCCTTGTGAAAAAGATCATCCAACACGGCCGCCTGTTTGGGGTGCAAGGCCATGCCCAGCCTGACCCGCGCATAAGAGCTGGGTTTAGCCAGGGCCCGCGCCACCAGTTCGGCATCAGTGGCCATGTTTTGAAAGTTCGCGGGCCCGCTCGACCACGTCGGCCGGCAGCTCGAACACGTTTGTATTATTGACCTGCACCGGGGCGGGATCGGGCTTGGCAAACAAATCAGGAAAGCGACGCTCCAGCAGCCACTTGAGATTGCCCAATTCCTTGGAGGCAGCCAGCCGCTGAGTCGCCCGGTCCAGGAACTTTCCCTTGCCGGCCTCATAATGGGGGGAAAATTCGGGGTGCGCTTGGAGTGCCTTCTTCCACGTCTCCTCGTTGATGGTGGCCTTGTTTTCGGCCGCCAAAGCCAGTTTGAGAGTGAGTCCCCGCCCCACGCGCACAGCCACACGCTTAACCACCGCCAGAGTAATCGAGGGTTTCGGACCGGGAGTCTTTCGCGTTCGCTTGCGTCGCACGTGTGCAATGGTTCAACGCCTATCCCTTTTTGCCCTTGTTAGTCCACGGGCCAGGTGGTTGCTGTCGGGACAGGATGCGCTCCACCGTGCGGTCCGCGCAGCTCAACGCGCGTGCAATTCTTGTGTTGTTCCATCCCTCCGCATGCAGGCGGCGCACGATCTCCGAACGCTTGCGCGCATAGACTCCCTTCCTCGGGCGAGCCGAAGCCGGCAAATAAATCACCTCGAGTTCGAAACCCAGCGTCTCCGCCAGGGCCTCCGCCTGGCGCGCGTCGTCACTCAGCACTCCACGGGATTGAAAAATGATCTCCAGCCGCGCAATACGTTTGCTCATCGCCACAATTTCTCCCTGCAGCCGCTCGATCTCATTCACGGCCGTTCCACTAAAGCGCGCCGGCACATCGGGCATTTGTCCGCCACGGCAAACTTTTTCTGGAAGGCCTCCGCGGGCGCATATTGTTCGTCGACCGCGATCCCGTTGCTCTGCGGCAAAAACCCTCCGATCGGCCGCTCGTTGGCCAGCACGATCACCCGCGAACCAGTCATCCGCAGCGGCAGCTTCGTTTTTAAAAACGGGTAGACCGTCTTGATCGCTATCTCGTGAGTCTGTAACTGGACCGGAAACCGCCGCGTCAGCCAGTGTGGAAAAAATCGCTGTTTGAAATGGTCCCACCAGGTCGCCGGCGTCGCGATGGTAAACGGCTTCTGCTGTTCGCAGGCGACGAAGGTGCGAAACTCAGAGAACATCTCCTGCAGCCCCTTATTGCCGGCGCGCAGGCCGTAGCAAAAACTCGAGTTTGTCACGGTCAACCCGAACTGCTGCAGATCAAGCTCGACGCGTTCAATCATGGCTGCACCCAGGGACAAACAAAATTGATCGTCAGCGGATTGCCCAGGGAATCTGTGGCGCGGAAGAAACAGCTGCGCCGCGGGTCAATCGATAAAACAATGTTCGACCCGGTGACGTTCGTCGCGAACGGCCAGTTCACCAGGTCGGGCGAGGCCTGCACAACCACGTTGGCCAGGTTGGCTCCCCACGAAATCAAAATGTTGGTCCGCGGCACGCCCGGCGTGATCAGGGGAATGATGTTGGAGGGATCACTCACACTCCCAGCGCGGTCAAACGCCACCACCGCCACATACAGCGGCTCCATATTCGTCGTGAACAAAATTCCGTTTGTCCCGTTGCCCAACGATTGTGACCTGGTGAAGTTGTTCGAGGCCGTCCCGTAAAGTGCAACATATCCGGTTACATTCGTGTCCGGCGACGGAGTCCAGGTGAGTTCAAAGAAGTTCGTGTCCGGGCAGTTCGTCGAGTAATCCGCCGGATTCAACGAAGCGGCAGCGGCCGCCAACGGCAGTATGAGAAATAAAAGAATCCGTTTCACGGTATCAGGTCGCAATCCCTGGCCACGGCTTCCGGCTTGGTCTCGATATCAAACCCCTCTTCACGCACGATCTTGACCCCTATCTCGCTCAGCCGGGCGACCGGGAGTTTGCCGCCATCCTTGGTTTGCTTCAGCAGTTCCTGGCGATCGATCTCGAACTTCGTTCGCAGGTACTCGCGCCATTGGCTGGTCACGGCAAAGGACCGCAATTTTTTGAGCACCTTCTCTTCGTTCCAACGCGCCAGAAAACCAATCTTCCGGCTGCCCTGGCGGAACTGCAAAACCCCGTGGCTGAACTCCAGCGACTGCTGCTCGCCAAACTCTCCGCGGTTCCCGCGCGCCCACTCCTCCAGCTGCACTTTCAGCCGGCTCACCTTGGCGGAAACGGCCGTGATGCCCTCCAACCCGTTCAATCCGTTGTCGTGTTTGGTCTCCAGTTCGGTGATGGCCTTCTGCCGGGCCGCCGTCAGCAGCACCAGCGAAGCCAGCGCGTGGGCGTAATCCCTCACGGCCGCGGCGGCCTCTTCTTTGGATTGCAGGGACGGCAAAGCCGGAGCTTGATTGGGCTCCGGCAGGTTGCCGGATTGTTTCTTCGCCTCCATTGGCGCCGTGCATCCTACCGTCAATGCGGATCCTGCCCAGTCACCCTTTTGGTGACATGGCTTTAGCCTCGACCCGCGCTCATCCTCCCTATACCTTTTCCCTGGGCCGGCCTGAGAGAAGCGTATGTTGCCACTCAGTCCTACGGAACGCCTGGTCCTCGAACTCTACGACCGCGGGGAACAATGGAAGGGAATCGCCTCCCGCCTGAAGATCTCCATCAACACCGCCAAAACCCACGGCCACCGCATCATCGTCAAATACATGGCCGTCAACCTGCGCCAGGCGGCCCACCTCCGCCGGACTACAACTTATCGATCGCCGTTACCGCCTGCTCAATATGGTGGTCGATCATTGAAACGGTCAAAACCTCGGCGTTGACCAGTTTGGAGAAATTTCGGTGCGCCGTCCGCATCAGGTTGTAAGTCCGGCGCTGTCTTCTCAGAACCAGGCAGTTCAAGATCAAACAGAAGCAATCGACCCCGGCGTCCACCGCGTCCACCCACCGGACCGGCCGCTGAAAATCACCCCACCAGCTGAGGCAATTTTCAACCATCAACACCCCCATACAGAGCACTGCCAGCTGCGATATAAAACACGCTCGGCGCGCCGGTTTTAAATTTGTCTCCAACACCGAAACCATGACGCGGGTGCGATTGATCAGATGATCGATCATCCCGGCCCCCGAAAAATTCGTTTCATTTTCACAAACAACGCCATCCCGTCGAACTTGTTCGCCAGCATGGCCAAAGCCGCTTCGTGCCCCGGATGCGTGTTGGCACTCTCCGCCAGCGCCATCATGAGGATTTCCTTTTCGCTTTCGTCGATCTCCGCCTGCGTCGTCAGCAACCGCTGCAGCTCGTGCTGGCCAAAATGTTCGGCCGATTTCTGGACGAACTCCAGCATCGCCCTGCAAATGTCCTCGCGCTTCGCATTGCTCGCGTACTCCAGCGCCCCGCGCGGGCCTTCACCTGGCCGGTCGCTGTCGAAGCACAACACGGCAAAGCCGGTCCCCGGCGGAATAATCGCCTCGATCGCCCGCGCGAGCTCCTGCATCCGGTCTCGTGTGTCGTTGCTCATAACTGCCTCGCCATCGCCTTTGAACTTTGAACACTGGGGCCCGCGTTTGTTTGCACCTGCACCGCTGCGTTCGTAATGCCGAATGCATTGGTGATCGTCGCAAAAAACTGGTCCATCGGCATCCCGTTCCGGGCCGCCGCGTAACCGCCCACGCCGCAGGTCAACGCAGTCATCTGCACGTCATGCTCCGCTTCCGACACCTGGTGGATGAGCCGGGCAATCTGGTCCTTCTGCTGTTTCTCCAGCGCCAGCAAATCCCTGTTCTCATTCAAAAGGCGCAGGCAGTTCAAACTAAGCAGCAGCGCGCCAAGAGCCATTAAGAACAACCTTAACGCGTCCTGTCTCATCGCCACCTCCTGCGCGTTTCGCGCATGATTTTGTCCAGGTCAAACGATCCGGCGCCTGCCGCCGTTTGCCCCAGGCTGTCCAGCAAACGCCGGCTGTCGATGCAGCGCTGTTCGTTGGCCATCAGGTGCGGCAACGCCTCCGCCATCGTCTGATAGCTTGTCGTGCCCTCCTCAAACCGAAGATCCCGCGAACCGCAAATCGCGCACCAGCGGTTCATGCCGGCATCGCGAATGATCCCCTCCAGCTGCTCGCAGGCCTCGAGAAAGTTGCCGGCGCCTTCGGCGTAAGCGCTGGCCAGGAGGCAGTGCCGCTGTGGGCACAACATTTGCACGAGCTTAACCACGCGCTTCCTCCCTCTCAAATTTCCAGCGCTTCAGGCCCGTTTCCTTTTCGGTCTGTTTGCCGTAGTAGTACCACAAGCAGGCCCCGGGCGTTTTCTCCACCTTGATGCTTTTATCCTGGAGCCCAGCCAGCACATAGTTCAATACGCGCTCGACGCGATCAATGGCTTCGCCACTGTTCCAAACGTAGTAGGCGCTGCCCCACGACCCTTTCCTGGCCCAGTCCTCCAGTCCTACAAACGAGCGAACCCTTTCCTGCACCCGGTGCCGCCTGCGCGGGTCCGGTTCGTCGGATTTTTCCGACGAAGCGCTACGTTTAAACGTTTTTTGTACCTCTTCTAAACGTGTACACGTTAAACGTTCGCGCGCGCGCGTACCGCCACTGTCGTCGGATTTTTCCGACGACGCAGTTTTCGCCGCAAAATCAGGGCTTTGCTGTGTCGTCGGATTTATCCGACGAAGTTCGGACGGGCTGCCCTGTGTTTCGTCGGATTTATCCGACGAAACCGCCGGCGTCGCGCCGGTTGAGGTTTGACCCGTCGCCGCCTCCCTGCTTAATTCGGAGAGGGCCTCGGAGAGCGGCCGCTCGGCTCGCAGTTGCAGCTCCGGCGCGTGGGATGAAACCGCGCCGGTAAATTCGCGGGCCCGCATCGCGCGGGCCCGGAGCCACACCTGGGGGTGCGGCCTTGGTTCAAAGGTGCCCTGGCCCGGGTTGATGTCCACGATACCAAGGTCCTTCAAAGTGTTCAGTATACTCGCCACCTTGTCCCCACGAAAGCCCTTCGAATCTTTTAAATTCAACAGTCTCGCCCAGCGGTCCAGGTCTTCGTCCGTGCAGCGCCCACTCTCCAGTCCCGCATCAAACGTCTCCAGGCAGATCTGGTAACCAAGCCGCAGTTCGTTGGGCCGCAATTTAATTCCCTCCCGTCCCGAGGCGAGCTCGCCCAGCCCGGTGCGAAAGGAGCAGGACATGGCGGCGCATTTTAAATCCTGCATTTTAGGGCCCCCCGGTCGACCGGCGCTATTGCCTTGATAACATGAGTGTTCAGTCATATTTTATTGGCCAATATCATCAGGGTCCGGCTTCATGCCCGGGGCGCCGATCGGCGCCCTGGGGCTTTTTTTTGGCTGCCTTCCATTCGGCAAGGCAGCCGCACTAACACCCGCTTCTCCACCAGCCGCTTGAGCGCTTCGTGCGCGTGCGAGGTCGTCTCTGTCGCCGCGCCCAGTTCGCGGAACACGCGGAAATAAGCCGCCGTGCGCCCCTTGCGGAAAGACCGCTCGACGAAATAATCCAGGATGCGCATTTCCTCCGGGTCAAAGCACGTCGCCACTCTCCGGCGCACGTTCAACTCGATCTGTTCAAATTGCGCCTGGCTCAAGTTCAAAGCTCGTCCTTTCTCGCATAACGCGCCTGCTTTTATTCCTGGTCGAACACCCATTTGACCAGCTTGCCGTTTTCCAGAAGGAACCAATCGCCGCGCTCTTTGATGCCCTTGGCTGCGTATTCGAAAACCCTCCAGTGATAGCAGCAATAGCAGTAGCCAATGTCCGCTCTGCCATTTTTGTTTAGGTGGGCAAACCAGATTGGGTTACCGCACATTACACTCCAGCACTTCCCTTTTTTCCACGACGTAACAGAGCCCGCGGCCGGAAAAATCGCGACACTCTTACCCTGAACTGCTCGAACGAAAATGGGCTTGCCGGGAATCACGCCACGGCCTCCCCGCTACATTCCAGTTGAAACACCCTCCAAGCTTCTTGCACGCGATGAAACATCTCCACGTCGCCGCCCTTGTCGGGATGATGTTTGGCAACCAGCACTCGATGCGCTTCCTTCACCTGGCTGGCGCTCGCATTGATCGGCACCCCCAAAACCTTCCACCATTGCAGCGCGCTGCTTTGACCCGGTGCCGGCAACGCCATGTAACCTCGAAACGCCTGTTCCACGGAACCCACACCCCAGCGTTCCTGGCCGCGGATGGATTCAACGTGTTTGACGATCGCCCAAATGTTGTCCTCCACGCGATCCCATTTGTCGCACGCGAGCGAAACCGGTTTGCCCTTCAACTCAAAATAAACCGCCGCACCCGGATCGGCCGGCTGGGCCTGTCCGCTGTATGGCATCCCATCGATGCGCAACCCGACGTTGGTTGAAAGCACTTCCTTGCGCGCGCCCAGGCGCGAAAGTTCGGTCGCTAATCCACGGCGCGCCTCATCCATCGAACGTTTGCGCGCCCCGTAAGAGATCGAACGCGTAAACGGGCTGCTCTTGCGGAACTTCGTCCGCGGCCAGCCTTCCGGCCAGGAAAGTGGAAAAGCGGTCTGTTCGCTCATTCGGGTAATGGTGTGCCGATCTGCGTCAAAGCCTCCACCAATCGCACTGCCTCAAAACGCCTGCGCCCGTTGGGCAGCTTGCGCAAGGCTCCCGTCACCAGCACCAGCGCAAACAACTCCACGTCCTTGAGCGAGGCCTCAAGGAGCTCAGCCTCGAATTCGTCGCTGGCCGTGATGATCACCTGCGCTCCCTTGCGCTCGATGCTCACGCCTGACGCCATCAATTTTTTTGGTGCGCTTTTGTTCATCGAATCATCCAGGCATCGGCTTGCGCCATTGACATGATTTCGATTGGCTCAAAATCCAGATCGCAAGCGCGGAATGTTGCTACCAGTTCCGCTGCGGTTAATCTTCCAGCCTTGAACAAAGCAGGTGCGATTCTAAACGGTATTGGCTCTGTTCCATCATTCCACTCACCAAGTGGGGAAAGACGGTCCAATTTTACGCGCCCCGACAAGATCTCTTGAAAGAACAGCTTGATGGCCGCTTGCCCGTTTTCGGCTTCATAATCCGCACCAAAATCTCCAGCGGTAATTTTTATTTTCATAAATTTTAAAAGCTGCCCACTGCCTCATGCTCGTATCTCGCTCACCAGCCGCTCAAACTCCTCGAGCGTCCCTTCTTTTGGTTGCGTCTCGTTCACCGTCGCCACCAGCCACGCCGCCAGGTTCAACGCCTGGCCGCGCGAAATCATCTCACCCGGCTCCGGAGCGAGCATGATCCGCAGCGACCCGTTCCCTGCCGGTACCACCGAAAAATGATTGGCCGAATCCATGCGCGCGCTCATGCCTCCTCCGGCTCCTTTGCCTGCGCCCTGGCTTCCAGCACCCGCGGCAAGTGTTCACGCAACCCTTCCTCAGCCCTGGCCTCGGCCGCCCTGGCCTTTTCAGCCTTGGCTTTTTCCAGCTCATCGGCGTGCTTCACCAGTTTCTCCAGAAACTTGATCGAGACCACCACCCCTGTCTGCGCCGACGCATCAAACTCTCCGATCACAGCCGCCAGCTTGCGCATTTCTGCCAGCGCCGGCGCCGCCTGCTCCCGGATCCGCTTCTCCCGCGTGGATAAATCCGGCAGGTCGATGGCCACCGGCTCAGGGGCCTGCGGCGCGGCCGCTTCGCCGTTCAAGTTTGCCGGAGCTTTGGCTGCTTCCGCGGTGCTGGACTTTGGACTGGTCTTGGCCACCCGCCGTTTCACCACTTCGCGCACATGCGCCGCCGTGATCCTGCCCTCCGGCGCCGTCCCCACCACTTCCTCCCAGGCATCGCGCCATTCCGCCTCGGGCAACTCCGCCAGCGGCCGGGCCTGGCTCTCCGTTGCCGGCAACGCCGCAAAATCATGGTCGATCAAAAAACTCACCACCTCGGCCGCCGCCCGAAGGTGCCGGGCGTAACGGTCCGTGATGTCCCATTCGCGCCGGCAATACTCCGCGAAGGTCAGGTACTTCTCCCGGTAAAGCTCCTGTCGGAAAATCCGCCGCAAGGCGTTCCCCACCGCAAAAAACCCATTGATGTTTTCGCGAATCAACGACTCGCACTCCAACAGCGTCGCCCGTTCGGAGACAGTTAAAATCGTTGGCGGGGCCACGGTGTGTGAATCCGCACCGGAAGGTGCCGCGTGTCTGGCAAGAAACATAGTTGTGCTCATAAACTTAATCCGTCATGCCGAGAACCCTCTTGCTTGCGCTGTGGCCAGCAGTCGGCGGGAAGCCTCTTGAAAACTCTTGTCGTCACCCTCCGTGTAAAACTCTATGGCCGAAGCGATTTTTTTCACATGTTCCGGAATTGTCACGTTGTCAGGAGCGAGCAGGTAGAGCGGCTTATCCATCATCGAAGCCACTGCAAACTGCAGCAGCGAATCAATCGCGCGCTTGTAATCCTTCGTAAAAATGGAAAGGCAAATGACGCTGTCTCCCATTTTCTGCGCCGTGTCCTCAATCCATTTTTCCAATTCCGGACGGATTGGATCCAATTCGCTCAATCGATTCATGCCGCTTTCCTTTCGCCGATCACAGCCAGTCGCCTCTCCAGTATCCGGCCGGCAATTTCCTCTAGCCGCTTCTCGAACTCCGTTTGCACCGCCGCCGTCATCCACTCCGGCCGGCGCGGGTTCAAAGTGTTCAGGATCACAAATCGCGTCAGGTTCTCCAGGGACACGCGCCGGATTGATCCCTTGCGGAAACTCGCCAGGCACTCCTCCTGGTAGACCCACTCGCCGACGGTCGATTTCGCCACATGCACCTCGCCGGCCACTTCGGCCAGCGTCAGCAATTTTGTTGTGGGCGAAAAAATCATTTCTTTGGAGCGGCCGCCTGTGCGGCCCGGTCCCGGTGAAACACGTGGCAATTCCCGCAATACTCGTTGCGCACGTCCTCCGGGTGATAGCTCGTCCGGCCGCAGACATGGCACGTGATCGATTTGCGGTCCGGGGAAATAGAAAAAAACTTTCTGCTGGGCGCCGAGTCCGGTTCGCGCGTCAGATCTCCGTGCGCCGGCAGGTGCTTCACCAAATCGTACTTGAGCACCAGCACCTGCGCCGGCAGCAGCAACAGCTCCACATTTTCGGGATCAGCGTTAATGAAGGCCCGCGCGAAGTGCTTTAAAAAAGACCCGTGAACATCGTGGGAGATGACCTCCTTAAAAATATATTCCAGCTGCGCGCGGATCATGTTTTCAGGAGAGCCCATCAAATGCCTTTCCAGAAAAACATCTCTACGGCCTTGCAACCCGCCACGCGAATTTCAGCACGGGCCGACTCCTCGTCCATGAAATGCCACGCGCGCTGCGCGTTATTCGTCCATCCATAGCGGCGCGTTGCCCATGTCTTGCGTCCGCGAAAGTTGCGCTCAATCAGCCAGCGACCGACAAATCCCGGCACTTCCTCCTTTGGCTTCCTGGAAGAGCGCGAGCGGCCCTGCGACGGACCGCCCGCGCCCTGGGAGGCGCCGGCATGATGAGATCCCGCAGCCGGCGAAGTGTTGGCGCCCTTGGCCTGGCCGTGCGAAATAATTTCGTCCACCGCGGCCTGCGCCCGCAGTCCCCGAGAAGCAAATCGATCAATGGCGTTGTGATGGTTCATGCATTCCTCCGGCGGTGTTGATCCACCAACTTCAACTCTTCCGCAGTCATCTGGCGCACAAAAGAGCCACGCGCCTTGACGTGGTCCTGCACTGCGGCCTTCTCGGACAGAAAGAGCTTCGCTTGCACAATGTTGGGCGTCCAAAATTGATTGAAGTTTAGAAACCGGCATCCTTTTCTTCCCATTTTCACGATCACCCAGGGCTTCCAAGCAAGCTGCTCCAGGGTTGCGATTGCGGGCAGCCCTCCCCAACAAGCCGAGCAAACACCCGTCGGCGTCGAAGGATGCCTCTCCATCCAGGAGCAGGTGCCGGTGGGGCTCCCCTCTTGAGGACAACCCATCGAGTCCGAACACCCGCAATACACACAGACCCGCTCACAAGCCGCCACCACCGAAATAAACGCCAGCAAATCAAATTCCGGCGCCGGAAAAATCTGTGCCGTCCTGCGCGCCGCCTCCTTGCACTTTGCGCGGGGTGCTCTCATACGATGATCACTCCCTTGCGCCACTGGTCGAGCTGCTCAATCGCTCCAGCCAGCGAATCGCACCGCGCTGAATATTTCAGCACCGTCTGGTTCGGTTCGTCGCCGTGGCCCACGATGATCAACTTCCACGCATGGCCCCGGCGCTTGAGCGTGATCTTCACCACACCCTCGTCGTTGGGGAAAACATTCACGCCGCCACCTCCTCCGCCAGCTCGCGTTGCCTGGCCAAAAACTTCAGGCGATATTCTTCCGCTTCCGGCTTGGGCAGCATCGATCCCGCCGGGTGATACCGCGTAGCGAACGTCTGGATGACTTTCCAATCCGCCTTCGCGTTTGCACGACGGCACAGCTGCAAAACTTCGATTTCCCGCTCTTCCGCGTAATTATGGTTGGCACCCCACTCCCAGCCAAAACTCGTGTTCTCTTCATCACGAATCTTTGTGATCTCCAAGCTCGCCAACCGCATGTCCTCCCCGTGCTCGGAGTTTATCCGGTCCGCGCCCGGCAAAAATGAAAGGCAGGACTTCGGCATCCAAGGGCGACCCGTCGTCGCGTCCAGCCACACGGCGCCGCGTTTCTCGCCTCCGGGAAATCGATACACCAGCCGCACATCGTGCGCGGTGATCTTGCTCCCCGTTTCGAGCACCTGTTCACGGAAGAAGACAAACGCACAGCGCGCCTCAAAATCCCAGGGCGATGAACCGGTCCACAGACAACGCAAACTTCCCGAAAGCCTGGGATCATCCAACCATTCCAGGTCGTCCATCACCTCGTAGTGCGCCTGGAACTCCTCGAGCTTCGGGTTGATCGCCCGCGCGATGCGCAACATCTGCGAGGGTAAAAAAGTCTCAATCTTGCAAGCCACCTCACGAATCAGGTCGTAGCCCTGGCGCGCTTTGGTCCGTCGTTTTGCAGTTTCCATATCAGGGGTCCTTTCATTTGCGGCCGCGCCCGAGACTCTGACACAAGTTACAGGCGCGGCCGGGTTCACCTTCAGGCCAGGGCGGTTTACGGAACGAGCGGCGCACCAATAACGCGCCGCCCACCTCCCGGGCCCGAAAATCGTTCAGGCGGCTTCCTTCACCGCCGCACCCAGGCGCTTCTTAAGAACCGGCAAACCCGTGCGGGCAGCCATGCGAAGCACGTCCACCCAATCAAGTCCGCTCTGGTCAGCAATAGTCTGCAGGTCCTTTTCAATCTGGCTGGGAAAACGAACCTGGCGCGGTTTGCCCAATGGCTCTTTCGACGTTTTTGACTTCATACGTCGCTAATTGTAGTTAATTGTAGTCGTCTGTCAATATTTATTTTGACAGCGCATTTCTGTGCGTGTGTAATTGGGCCGATGAAAAAACCACCTCGCCAGATTCGGCTAGATCCGGACATTCTTGAGGAGGTTCAGAAAATATCGGAAGTCACAAATCTCCCGCAGGTGGAAGTGATCCGGCAAATGGTGGCTGCCGGCGTCCGGGTGATCAAGCAGAACGGCTACAAGATTACATTACCACTCCGCCTCGAACTTGCGAAAGACGTCGAACTAAAAACAGAGCCACCCTCTCGCCATCCCACGAGAGTTTCCGGGGAAAGCCCACCGTCCCAATTCAACGAACCGAAAAAGAAAACCGGATAATCAACCTTCGAGATTACCTGCCAGAGAGATGAATGCCCCCGCGAAAATAATACTGCTCGTTGGCCTTCTCGCCATCAGCATGGCGTGCGCGTTCCCGCCCTGGATCCTGACAGCCGATGCTGAGGGCGACGGGG
>JAJPJM010000046.1 GCA_021324235.1 Verrucomicrobiota bacterium | reverse complement strand
TCAACGGCATGCCGCCGAGGGCGACCGACAGCACGTCCTGCACGTCGCCGACGGTCAGGCCGTAGCGGGCGATGGCGTCACGGTCGATTTCAAACTCGATGTAGCGTCCGCCGGTGAGGCGCTCGGCAAAGGCGCTGGCGGTGCCGGGCACCTGGCGCACAACAGCTTCGACCTCGGTGCCGATATGTTCGAGCGTAGCCAGGTCCGGCCCGGCAATCTTGATGCCGACGGGCGTCTTGATGCCGGTGGAAAGCATATCGATGCGCGTCTTGATGGGCATCGTCCACGCGTTGTTCAGGCCGGGGATTTGCACGGCATCATTCATGGCCGAAACCAGTTCATCCGGTGTGCGGCGGCGGTGCGCGATGATTTTGCCGTCGTCGTTCCGGATGTCCACGGCCGGCCACTCTGACTCCGGTTTGAGGCGGATGGTGGTTTCAATCATGTCCATCGGCGCGGGATCGGTGGCGGTTTCGGCGCGGCCGGCCTTGCCGAAGACGGTTTCGACTTCGGGAAACGATTTGATGATGCGGTCGGTGACTTGAAGCAGCTCGCGCGCCTTGGTCGGGGAAATGCCCGGGAAGGTCGTGGGCATATAAAGTAAATCGCCCTCATAAAGCGGCGGCATGAATTCCGAACCGATGTTTTGATACGGGAAAATTTTGCCAACGGAAAAGGCCGCGGTCTGTGCCCGGCCTTGCGGCAACACATGCGCCACGAGCGAGTTCCACGGGAAGAATACCCACCCGACAAGCAGTCCACCCCCTGCCAACACCAGCCAGCGATACCGGACCGCCAGGTCCACGACCGGCTTGTAAAGCCAGATCAGGAAATGGTTGATCGGATTTCTTTCTTCCTTGGGAATTTTCCCGCGGATGAACCAGCCCATCAGCACCGGGGCGAGCGTGATGGACAGCAACGCGGCGGCGGCCATCGAATAGGTTTTGGTGAACGCCAGCGGCTTGAACAACCGGCCTTCCTGTTCCTGCAACGTGAACACCGGCAGGAACGAAACGGTGATGACCAGCAATGAGTAAAACAGCGCCGGCCCGACTTCAATGGAGGCATCGCGGATGATTTCCCAATGCGGTTTTTTGCCCTGGTCGCGCTCCAGATGTTTGTGGGCATTTTCGATCATGATGATGACCGCGTCCACCATCGCGCCGATGGCGATGGCGATGCCGCCGAGCGACATGATATTCGAGCTGATGCCCTGTCCGAACATGACCAGAAATGAAATCAACACCGCGACCGGTAAAACCAGGATTGCCACCAGCGCGCTTCGCAGGTGCAGCAAAAAGGCCAGGCATACGAGCGCCACCACGATGCTTTCTTCGATGAGCTTTTCTTCCAGCGTAGCGACGGCGCGGTCAATCAACGCGCTGCGGTCGTAGGTAACGGTGACCTTCACGTCCGGTGGCAGCGCCTTCATCGCCTGGGCCAGCCGCTGTTTCGCATCCTGAATCACCTGGTAAGCGTTTGCGCCGTAACGCACAACGACGATGCCGCCGACGGTTTCGCCGTCACCGTTTAAATCGGCGATACCTCGGCGCATGTCGGGGCCAAACTGGATGTTCGCCACGTCCCGGAGCAGAATCGGCACGCCGTTTTCACCGACGCCCACGGCGACCTTTTTCAGGTCGTCGAGGTTTTCAATGTAGCCCTTGACGCGCAGGATGAATTCGCGCTCGGAAAGCTCGAGCGAACGGCCACCCACCTCACCGTTACTGCGTTCGATGGCCTGGCTCACCTCGCTGAGTGAAAGGTTGTAGGCGCGCAGTTTCGTTGGGTCCACCGTCACCTGATATTGCTTTACGAAGCCGCCAATGGACGCGACTTCCGAAACCCCCGGCACGGCGGTGAGTTGATATTTCAAATACCAGTCCTGGATCGAACGCAGGTCGGCCAGATTGCGGTTGGTCGAATTGATGGAATACATGAACGCCCAGCCGACACCGGTGGCATCGGGGCCGAGCGACGGCGTGACGCCTTTGGGCAGTTCGCCGCTGATGCTGCTCAGGTATTCCAGTACCCGGCTGCGCGCCCAGTAAGGATCGGTGCCATCATCAAAAATGACATAGACGAACGAGTAGCCGTAAAATGAGTAACCACGCACCACTTTCGCCCGCGGCACGGAAAGCATCTTGGTCGTGATGGGATAAGTGACCTGATCCTCGACGATGTTCGGTGCCTGGCCTTCCCACGGCGTATAAATGATGACCTGCGTGTCCGAAAGATCCGGGATGGCATCGAGCGGGATATTGCGCACCGCGTAAATGCCGCCTAGTACCAGCGCCGCCGTCGCCAGCACGACGATGAACCTGTTCTTGAGCGAGAAATCGATGATGCGTTGGAGCATGGGAGTGCCTTGTTATTTTGCAGTGTTCGCCACCGGCACCAGGGTCATGCCGCACTTCGGGCATTGACCGGGTTTGTCGGAAATCACCTCGGGATGCATCGGGCAGGTGTAGAGCTGTTTGGCTGCCGGCTTCGGGTTGGAAAGAGAATTGGTGGTCACCGGGACCGGACTGGTCACGGCGTCCGGCGACGCCATCACGGGAATCAGCGTCATGCCGCAGACAGGGCATTTGCCCGGTTTGTCTTCATGAATGTAACTGTGCTCCGGCATCGGGCACGTGTAGTAGAGCACCTTGCCGCCGGGTTGAAGCTGCTTGAGTTCGCCCGGTGTTACGGGCACCAGCGTCATGCCGCAGATGGGGCATTTGCCCGGATGATCGTAGACAATCGAGACATGCTCCGGCATCGGGCAGACGTAAACCACGCCTTCCTTGTCGGCGCCGGTGGATGAGGTTGGCTCCGGTTCGTTCGCGCGGGTGGCGGGCGGTGTTTCCACGGTCATACCGACCGGGCCGCTCATTTTCTGGATGGCCTCGCGCAACTGGCTCTCCGAATCGAGCATGAACTGCCCGGACGTGACCACCCGCTCGCCTTCCTGCAGGCCGCTCGCGACTTCGACCATGTCGTGTTCTCCTTCCGGGCCCAGCACGACTGTGCGCGGGTCAAATTTCCCCCCGGGCAATGCGACGAACACCGTGTTCTTCTCGCCGCTGCGCAGGACGGCCGAATCCGGCACCAGCAGGGTGGAGGATTCCAGTTCGGACGCGATTTGCACGGAGACGAACATGCCGGGCTTGAGGAAATAACCGGGGTTCTCAAATTCCAGCCGCACCCGCGCCGTGCGCGTCTTTTCGTCCACGTTCGGATAAACGTAGGTGACGCGTCCGCGGAATTCGCGGTCCGGCAGCGAGGACAGTTTGACGGTGGCCTCCTGCCCCAGCTGGACATAAGGCAGGTCCTGCTCATAAACCTGCGCGAAGACCCAAACGATGCCCAGGTCGGCCAGCCGGTAAAGCTTCGCGCCCGCGTCCACCATCTGCCCCTGCACGACGTCCTTCTCGATGACGAAGCCGTCCATCGGCGCGAGAATTTGCAACGTCTTGCGCGCCTGCCGGGCCTTTTCCAATCCGGCAATTTGCGCGTCCGAGATGTCAAAGAATTTCAACTTGTCCCGCGCCGCCTCGCGCAAGGTCGTTGCGCTGGAATCGTCCGGAGAACTCAAAGCCGCCAGATACTCGGCTTCGGCGCTGTAAAGTTCCGGTGAATAAATTTCAAACAACGGCTCGCCGCGATGCACCAGTTCGCCCGTGGCGTCCACGTCGAGTTTTTCGATCCAACCCTTGGACTTCGTGGTCACGTCCGCCAGCGCAGTTTCGTTGTAGTCAATGGTGCCGACGGTGCGGATGGTCCGGCGCAACGGGCCGCGCGTGACCTGTGTCGTCTGGAGGTTCATCATCTGGCTCGTCGCCGGGTCGATGGCAATGGCGGATGACGCTGCGGACGGTGCAGTGGCGTTCGCGGTCTTGTGGACCGGTTCGAGTTTCATGCCGCAAATCGGGCAGTTACCCGGGTGGTCCTGGATGATCCACGGGTGCATCCCGCAGGTGTAGAGGGTTTTCTCCGATGAAGCCGTCGTGGCACCGGACGGTGCCGGCGGGCGCGAGCAACCGGCGAGGAAGGCACCCGGGCCAAACGCGCAATCAGCAGCGACCAGATAAAAATGAGTTTCAATTTTGAGTTCATAAAATTTTGGCGGTTAATCGTAGCCGCATCCCGGCAGAACGCCGCCAATTTCGGAAAAGCAAAAATCCGGCTTTCTGCCGAAAGCCGCTACGACCGTTTTGCGATTGTCTTGTCTTCATTATTTTCAAGGTTGGGTGGCGTTCGACAACAACGGTGCATTGGCCGGCGGCACGCCGGCGATCATGAGGGACAGTTCTGCGAGCGCAATTTCATGTTCCGTCCGGGCTTCGGCGGCTGCGAGCTGCAAATCCAACAGCGTGCGTTCCGCATCCGTCAAACCGGAAAAATCCATGGTGTTGGCACGGTAACCGGCGCGGACGGTTTCCAATGATTGACGCGCCTTGGGAATGAGGTTGTTCTCGAGCAACATGAGATTGCGGCGGGTTTCGCGATAAGCCAATGATTTTTCAGCAAAACTGACGGCCAGGTCAATTTGCGCCGCCTTCAACCGTGAGGTGGACGCCAGTTCGTTCGCCCGGGCCTGCGCGATTTCCGCCGCGAGCTTGTCGCGCCAGATCGGCAAGGTCAGGCCGGCCTGCGGCCAGTAGAACGGCGGCGCGTAAACATCCGCGGACAGGCCGGCGTTGAAATCCGGCACGCGTTCCTTGTAGGCCACCGCGATCCCGGCTTCGGCGGCACGCGTGTCGGCTTCCATCGCCGCCAGTTGCGGGTTGCGCTCGAAGGCCACGCGGAGCAGTTCGTCGGCGTCGGGATTTTCGCCGTCGGTCTCAAAATGCACGGGCGTTGGCGGATCAGGTTGCCGGGGTGTCAAACCCAGTGCGGCCTTGAAATTTTCCAGCAACGAAAGGCGCGAATCCTCCAGATTGGCGAGGTCGGTGCGGACGCGGTCACGCTCGCTTTGGACGCGCAGCAGGTCCGGCAGGGTCGCGGAACCCGTCTCGTTTTGTGCGCGCAGGACGCGTTCCTGGTTGTCCAGTAACGCCAGTGTTGCCTGCTGGATGCGAAGTTGTTCCGCCACCAAACCCAGTTGGTAATAAGCACGCTTCAGGTTGAACGCGGCCTGCAATACGGCGGTTTCAAACGCGAAATACTTGCCCTGGCTTTCGGCGGTGGCGACCCGGGCACGCGCCGCAAGCTTGCCGGGGCCGGGAAGGCCCTGGAAAAGTCCCGGCATGAACGAGGTGAGGGTGTCGGTAATGTAAGCCTGAAAAGTCAACTGCGGGTCCGGCAGCGAACGTGTCACCGTGATGTTCTCGACGGACGCCGACCAGTCGTAAAACGCCGCCTCGACGGTCGGCGAGTTCAGGAGCGCGTAAGCGAGGAAATTGGTGAGGCTGGAATCCGGCGTCAGCGCGGGCAGGGCCGGGCGGCTGTTATCGGGCCGGTACCGGCCGGCAACGGCGCCGAGATCGTGGCGCGCCTGCCGCTCGCCCGACGTTGAAATGCCCCGGCAACCGGCCAGGACCAGCACACTCATGGCGGCCAGCGAGGCGGACAAAATGGCAATCGGTTTCATAAATTCAGTTACAACTTCAAAAAAACTCCACGGACATAACAATTCACAGGCACAACAAGAACCAGGACGCAGTACGCCGGCAAAAGGCACACTACGGGCGTACACTGGAGGGGATCAGATCAAAAAGGCGCAATCCCGTGCGTAGAGCGGAGGGCGCTCTGCCATCAAAGGCGAAGAAATGAAAGGGGCAAATTCAAGCACCGTGGTGGTCGGCAGGACCCAGGCCAGTGCAGCCGGCGCCAGGGTCAAAAACTGGTTTTGAGGCGCGGGAGGAACCGGAGTCGCAGGGACAGGCTGCGACTCCGGGGAAGCGGGCGCCGCGCAACACGCCTTCCCACAATGGCAGCAGGCATGAACCACGCGCCCGACGCGGGCTGCCGG
>JAJPJM010000108.1 GCA_021324235.1 Verrucomicrobiota bacterium | reverse complement strand
TCGATGGATGGATGCTGCGCATTTGCGAAGGGGAGCTGGGTGATGGACCAACTGCCCGTATCGGCCGGAACTTGTAATGGAGCCAGCCAGCCAACCGCCACCAGCAGAAGACAAAGAAGCGGGAGTATATCAATTTGAAGGTAGGGACAGCGCGCTGCGCTGTCCGGGGAGATAAGCGGACGCCCCGGCGGTGCGTCCCTACCATCGAGCGGGAGTTGGTTTTGGGTATTACGCACCATGATGGGACAGTCGAGGACTCAGTGCGTTTCGTCAAGCGGAACAAGTGGGACGCGTAGGAACAAGACATGCCGGCCACCTCATCCGGTCTTCGGCCACCTTCACCCCATCAGATGCGGAGAAGGACAATCGAGGCGCCGAGGCGCAGAGATATTCATTTATCTCGCGGTTTAGGGAAATTGGAGATGGCGGAATCATGCTTTTCGCTTGAAACCAGCGACCGATGCAAATAAGATGACGATGTATTCGGAATCAGAGTGATGAATCCTCCGTCAACCAGTTGCTCGGACCACGGTTTCACCCGGCTTTTACCGATTTTCAACCTGTCATCCGCCAACGGCTTCGCGGACCGATGGAGAATTATTTCCCGGCGGGTTGGCAAACGAAGTTTACTGTGGCTGTTGCCTGTCCTGGTGATGGCCTTGGCTCCATGTCGGAGCAATGCGGCGGGGACCTGGGTGCCGTTGAACAATCATGCGCCGGACAACATCGACCTTCTGCTGCTGCTTTCCGATGGAACCGTCATGGCCGCCAGCGGCGAGCCCGGCGCGGGCGGATTTGGGAATGCCTGGTATAGGCTGACGCCGGATGCCAATGGCAGTTACCTCAATGGTGCCTGGTCCACGCTCGCGCCGATGAATTACGACCGGCTTTATTATTCATCCCAGGTATTGCGCGATGGCCGGGTACTCGTGGCCGGCGGCGAATACGGCACCGGCACCAATTCGGCGGAGGTTTACGATCCGCTGGCCAACACGTGGACCATCACGCCGCCGCCGCCGGCAGGGCAGGTGCGATTTCACGATTCCGTTTCCGAAACCCTGCCCAATGGCAACGTGCTGGTCGCCCCGGTGACGCCCGCCGTTTACGGCGGCACGGATATTTACAGCGTCAGCTCGAATGCCTGGTTCAACGGGCCGATTCTGGCGAACAATAACTACTATCAGGATGAAGCGAGTTGGGTGAAATTGCCGGACGGGAGCATTTTGACCATTGACCCCTTCGGCACCAATTCCGAGCGTTACATTCCCGCGCTCAACCAGTGGATTAGTGACGCGAACGTGCCGGTGGAGATCTATAGCGGTTACGAAATGGGCGCGGGATTCATGCTGGCGGATGGGCGGGCCTTCTTCCTCGGCGGATCGGGCAACACGGTGTTTTACACTCCTTCCGGCAGCACGAACATCGGTTCTTGGCAGGTCGGACCGGTCATGCCCGATGGCATGGCGGCGGCCGATGCGCCGGCGGCGATGATGGTTAACGGAAAGATTCTTTGCGCGTTGACCCCGACCAACGGGACGCCGACGAGTTTCTATGAATATGATCCGGTGGCGAACGCCTTTACCCAGGTGGACGGGCCGCTCGGCATGAATTTTTACTCGATCTCGGACGAGATGCGGATGCTGGATTTGCCGGACGGGACGGTGCTGTTCGTGTCCGACAACTCCCAGCTTTATGATTATCAGCCGGACGGTTCGCCGCTTGCCGCAGGTCAGCCGGTCATCAGCACGCTCACCACGAACGGCGACGGCTCGTATCATCTTACCGGCAAATTGTTCAATGGCATCTCCGAAGGGGCGGCCTATGGCGATGATGCCCAGATGAGCAGCGATTATCCGATCGTGCGCCTGACCGATTCCTCCGGAACGGTTTATTACGTACGGACCTACAATTGGAGCAGCACCGGCATCATGACAGGCACGAACATTGTCAGCACGGAATTCACCCTGCCGGCAAACCTGCCGGTCGGAATTTATTCGCTGGTCGTGACGGCCAACGGGAACGCTTCAACCTCCACCCAGTTTGTTTATGCACCGGACGCGCTGCTGCTTATTGCGGGAACCACCTCCACCTTTAGCGGGCCGGCCGGCGGGCCGTTCAATGTGAATTCCACCATCCTGACGCTCACCAATGTTGGTTCATCAGCTTTGAGCTGGTCGCTTGGCACCACCTCGACCTGGTTTACCGCCTCGCCGGGCAGCGGCTCGTTGACGCCCGGCGGTCCCGCGGCCAGCGTGACAGTGAGCCTTAGTGCCACCGCCAGCAACCTTGTCTTCGGCACCTATAGCGCGACCCTGTGGTTCACCAACCTGACCGACCACTTCGTGCAAAGCCGGCAGTTCAATTTGCAAATCAACCCGCCGCAACTGGTACAAAACGGCGGGTTCGAAACCGGCGATTTCACCGATTGGACGCTAAACGGCTATGGCTTTAACTATACGTTTGTGACCAATGGCGTTTATTTCCCGTCCATCCAGCCTCATTCGGGAAATTATTTCGCGTTGCTGGGACAAACGGGATATCTCGGCACGCTCACTGAAAACATCGTCACCGTGCCGGGCCAGGCTTATTTGCTTTCACTTTGGATGAACAGTCCGGATGGCGGGGGTTACAACGAATTCAGTCTGTCCTGGAACGGGGACACGCTTTTTGACGGGGTGAACATGCCTGTGTTGGGCTGGACCAATCTGCAATTTATCGTCACCGCCACCTCAACCAGCACGCCACTTCAGGCCGGATTCCGCGACGAGGCCACTTGGCTTGGCCTCGATGACGTCAGCGTCACGGCTGTTCGCCTCCCGGTTCTGTCATCGCCGGTCAGGTCCGGCGGCCTGGTCAATCTCACCTGGACGACGATGGCCGGCCTCGCCTACCAGTTGCAGTTTCAGACCAACCTCGATCAAACCAACTGGATCAACCTCGGCAACCCCTTCACCGCATCCGGCGGTATCTTGACCACCAACGACGTTTCGCCCTCCGACCCGCAGCGATTTTATCGACTGCAACTGTTGCCTTGAACAAAGGATGAAGGTTGAGAGTTGATGGTTTAAGAGACAGACAAGCAAGGGAACATCGGCCATGTTTGCCTGCCAATTGATTCAACAACCGTCCTTACCCCGGTCCTTTCCTTGAGGAGAGGGAAAATCGTTCGCCATCTGCTTGAAGATTCGCGTGGCTGGATTTGCCGGACACACATTCACAAAACCAAGACTGACCAATGATAGATTCCTCTCCTGGGGGAGAGGATTAAAGGTGAGGGCGGTCGTCTAAACCAAAAGTCCGGTGCACCCTCTGAATCAAGTTGGGGACTCGTAGAGCTCGTCGCTCCGAACTCATTTCAGAAGGTCGCCGGCCAGCGGGCAGCCTTTTAATTGTTTCAGGCCTGCGACGACGGCTTCGGCGTTCAGCCGGGCACCGGCTTTGGTCGTGTGCTGGTAGTCAAAGAAGTATTTGGCGGCCGGTTTCTGACCGAGCGCGTCGTAACGGTCCGCCGCCAGGTTGTTCAGGTCAATGAAGGGCGCACCGCTGGCCTTGGCGGCTTCGGCCGCCCATTGGGCATAGCCGTCCAGGCCGCGCTTGATTTTGCCGTCCACCCAGGTGTTACGCGGAGCGGACGAGCAAATGATGGCGGTGGCACCTTTGGCTTTCGCGTCCTTGACGTATTGGCGCAAATACCAGCCGTAACTGTGGATGGTTTCCTTTTGGTGCGTCACGGGCGATTCGATTTCCTGCGTCTCATCACCGTTGCCGGCCACGGTCACGCGGTCGGGATAGTTCGCCGAATTCTTGGCGTCGTTGTGGCCGAAGTGAAGGATCACGAAGTCGCCGGGCGCGAGCTGCGCCACAATTTTGGCCCACGCGCCTTCTTCAATGTAACCCCGGCTGCTGCGGCCGCCGCGGCCCTCGTTATAGACGTGGATTTTGGCGGGGTCGAACAGCGGGATGAGTTCGGAGCCCCAGCCCCACGGGCCGGTCGCGCCGTTGCCGCTGCCGGTTTTCACGATGGAATCGCCAACGAGAAACAGCGCCGGGTGAAGCACGGCATTGGTCGTTGCCGCCGTCATGTTTTTTTCCTGTGCGCGCGCGGTTCCGGCGATTGACAATGCAAAGACGATTAGCAACCAAACGGGCGTGCGAAGGTGAGAGGTCATCATGGTGAAAATAAGTGTGCTCGGAAGAATTATCAGCGTCAATCCGCGTAATCTGCGGTCAAAACTTTGTGTTCTTGGCGTCCTAGTGGTTGAAATATCTTTGCTCGGCACCTCACCTTTAATTCCTCTCCCCGTTCGAGGCGGAGAGGAAATCCTGCAGCGTCATCAGTCCGGCAGCGGGTTGGCGCCTTGTTCCTCGACGAAGCGCAAGCCATGGATGCTGCGTTTGCCGATGAGCAGAATCGCCAGGCCAAGCCATGAGGTTGCGGCCAGAATGAGCGTCACCGGCATCATGGTGTGCGAATTAAAAATGCCGATGCTCGCGGAGGCGAGGCCGGCGGCGCCGATTTGGAGGAAGCCGAGCATGGCGGAGGCGCTGCCGATGTTGTGGTCAAACGGCACGAGCGACAGCGCCGCGGCGTTCGGAAAAGCAAGTCCGAGACTGGACAACGAAATAAACAGCAGCACGAGCGTGGTTCCCAATCCAAACCAGCCGCAAAGGGTTCCCACCAGGAGCAGCAAGGTCACCGGGCATTCCACCAGCAGGGTGGCGCGGAAAATCTGTTCGCTGGAGAATTTGCGGAGCAGGAGGACGTTGATCTGGTTGCTGCCGATGAAGCCGGTGGCCAGGGCGGCGAAGATGGCGCCGAAATGCTGCGCACTGACATGAAACACTTCCAGGAAAATGATGGGCGAACTGGCCACATAGACGAGCAGTCCGGAAAAGGCGAACGCGCCGGAGAGCGCATAGGTGATGAACTGCGGTTCCTTCAGGACGAGGGCGTAATTGCGCAGGATGGGAAGGAGCCGTAGCGAGACGTTGGGATCGGGCGAATGGCCTTCGGGCAAAAGCCGCCAGGAAACGGCCAGCATCAAGGCCACGAACGCGGCCAGAATGATGAAGACCCATTGCCAGCCGAGGTGGACGGCCACAAAAACACCAACGCTGGGGGCCAGCAGCGGCGAGACACCCAGAATCAAAATCAGGAGCGAGATGATTTTGGCGGTTTCGTTCACATGAAAGAAGTCCCGCACCATGGCCATGGAAGCGACGGCGGCGGCGCATCCGCCCAGCGCCTGGACGAAGCGCAGGGCGATCAGCCATTCCACGGTGCGCGAACCCAGGCAGAGCAGGGAGGCGGCAATGAACAGGGTTAATCCGGCATACAATGGCAGTTTGCGGCCGAAACGGTCCAACAGCGGGCCGTAGAAAAGCTGGCCGGCGGCGAGGCCGGCAAAATAGCTCGCCAGGGACAGGGAAACCCG
>JAJPJM010000092.1 GCA_021324235.1 Verrucomicrobiota bacterium | reverse complement strand
CAGGCGGATTACATCGTGGATTTGGGGCCCGGCGCGGGTGTGCACGGCGGCGAACTCGTGGCGGCGGGGGCGCTGCCGGAGATTTTAAAGAACAAGAGTTCGCTCACGGCGCAATATCTTACCGGCGAGCTTTCGATTCCCATTCCGAAAAAGCGGAATGCGCCGTCGGAGGAACGCGGCTGGCTGGAAGTGCTGGGCGCGAAGGAAAACAACCTGCGGAACCTGGACGCGCGGATTCCGCTGGGCACATTCACGGCCATCACCGGCGTGAGCGGTTCGGGCAAGAGCACGCTGGTGGACGACATCCTGCGGCGCGCGCTGTTCCGCAAGTTCTACGGTTCGAAGGAAACGCCGGGTGCGCACCGGGCCCTGCGCGGCTTTGAGGCCCTGGACAAGGTGATCGTGATTGACCAGACGCCGATTGGCCGGACGCCGCGCTCCAATCCGGCCACGTACACCGGCATGTTCAACCACATCCGCGACCTGTTCGCCAAGCTGCCGGCGGCGAAGGTGCGCGGCTATGCGCCAGGCCGGTTCAGCTTCAACGTCAAGGGCGGGCGCTGCGAGAAATGCGAGGGCGACGGCGTGCTCAAGATTGAGATGAATTTCCTGCCGCCGGTATACGTGACCTGCGAGGCGTGCGGTGGCCGGCGTTACAACCGCGAGACGCTGGAAATCACCTACAAAGGCAAGAACATCGCCGACGTGCTGGCGATGACGGTGGACGAGGCGGTGACTTTTTTTCGCGCGGTGCCGTTGATTTACCAGCCGCTGTTGACGCTGGCGGAGGTGGGGTTGGGCTACATCGGGCTGGGGCAGGCAGCGACGACGTTGAGCGGCGGCGAGGCACAACGGGTGAAGCTGGCGTCGGAATTGAGCCGGAAGGCGACCGGCCGCACGCTGTACATTCTGGACGAACCGACCACCGGCCTGCATTTCCATGACGTGGCCAAATTGCTGGAGGTGTTGTTCAAGCTCCGCAACGCCGGCAACACGCTGGTGGTGATTGAGCACAACCTGGACGTGATCAAGACGGCGGACTGGATCATTGACCTGGGTCCGGAAGGGGGTGCGGCGGGCGGAAAAATTGTGGCGGAAGGTCCACCGGAGAAAATCATCGGTTGCGCCGGCAGCCACACGGGCCAGTATCTGAAAAGTGTTTTGGACGGCACCGTGCTCGCGTCACAGTAAAGAGAATCGAGAGGTGTTCAATTTCCGGATTCGACTCCTGCAGCCACCAGCGTGGTTCCTGTGTCTGCGGGGAATGGACAAATTCATAATCGAAGGCTAAAATGAACGAGAACCGGGATGGTGGTGGGAAATACAGAAATCGGTCGTCAATCAATGAAGTTCAAGTTTTAGTGGAAGCATGACGTATCTTCGGAAACGAGTCACGCCGGCCCCAGCAGCGTGATACTTCCGGCCGCCGGCAACCCAAGGATGAAAATTAAACAACATCTGGTTCAAATCTACCTGCTGGGAACGTTGCTGTCGGCGGCTTCCACGGGTTGGGCACATGCCCAGGTTTTGTTGGGCAGCCAGGGCCTGGGTGCGGACACCAACGGATTTGGATTTAGCGTTTCCGGGGCGACCAACGTTTCCGTGGTGGTGGAAGCCGCCACGAATTTGACCACGCCCCTGCCGGCTTTCTGGATGCCCCTGGCCACCAACACCTTGTCGAATGGTTTTTTTTATTTTAGTGATCCCCAATGGACCAATTATTCCCGACGTTTCTACCGCGTGACCGGCACCAACGCGTTTGGCGTCTTCACGGTCAGCCCTGCCAGCGGCACGGTTCCTTTGACCGTGCAGTTCAATTCCCGCAATTTTGACAGCCTCGGCAACCCGATCACCAGTTGGAACTGGAATTTCGGCGACGGCGCCACCAGCAGCGCGCAAAATCCGTCGCATGTTTACACCAATATCGGCGCCTTCAATCCGGGTTTTGTGGCCACCAACAATCTCGGGGTCGCGATGACCGGCTCCGGCCCGCAAATTTCAGCGCTCTCAACTGCCGCCTTCACCGCCAATTTCACCAACGGCGCCACACCTTTTGCCGTCCAGTTTAATTCCCCCAATGTTGACAGTTTGGGCTTCGCGATCACCAGTTGGAACTGGAATTTCGGCGACGGCGCCACCAGCAGCGCGCAAAATCCGTCGCATATTTATACCAATATCGGCGCCTTTAATCCGGGTTTTGTGGCCACCAACAGTTTCAAGATCCGGGTCATCGGTTCCGGGCCGCAAATCGTGGTGTTTTCGTTCCTCACCGCCACCAACAACGGCGTGACGGCCATCACCGGTTTTGTCGGCAAACCGGCCGGGGTCCTGACGATCCCCGCCGCGATCAATGGATTGCCGGTGACCAGCATCGGCGAGTCGGCATTCTCCGGCTGTGCCGGCGTGACCAGCGTGACCATTCCCAATACCGTCACCGGCATCGGCCTGCGGGCGTTTTATGACTGCCCCGGCTTGACGAACGTCATCATCCCCGACAGTGTCACTGGTATCGGAGATTATGCGTTCAGTTCCTGCGGACGCCTGAGCAACGTAGTGATCGGCAACGGTGTCACCAACCTCGGAAATTTTGTCTTTGCTTTCTGTCCCAGCCTGGCCGGCATCACCATTCCCAACGGCGTTACCGGCATCGGGACCGAGGCGTTCGGTTGTTGCACCGGCCTGACCAGCGTCACGATCCCCGATAGTGTGACCTGCCTTGGGGATTTTGCCTTCGGCTCCTGTGTGAACCTGACCAACGTCGTGATTGGCAATGGCGTCACCAACCTTGGAAATTTTGCCTTTGCGTTCTGCGACAATCTGACCGGCGTCGTGATTCCCGGAAATGTCGCCAGTATTGGCAGCTCCGCGTTCGTTTCGTGCAGTAATCTTGCCAGTGCGACGGTTGACGGCAGCAACGTGGGAGACTTCGCCTTCAGTTCCTGCGGGAGCCTGGGCAGCGTGGTCTTCGGCAATGGCGTCACCAACCTCGGAAATTTTGCGTTTGCTTACTGCTCCAGCCTGACCGGCATCATCATTCCCGGCCAGGTTGGCAGCGTTGGGGTGGATGCGTTCGCGTCGTGCGGCAATCTCGCCAGTGCGACGATTGACGGCGGCAATATTGGAGACTATGCGTTCAGTTCCTGCGGGAGCCTAAGCAGCGTGGTGTTTGGCAGTGGCGTCACCAATATCGGGGTAGGCGCGTTTGCCGGTTGCAGTAACCTGACCAATGTGACGATACCCGGCACCGTTTCCGACATCGGCGGCGGCGCGTTCAGCAGTTGCGCAAACCTGGCGCAAGTAACGATCGGTGACGGTGTCAACCGCCTCGGCTACGCCGCGTTTTCCGACAACGCCAACCTGCAGGCGGTTTATTTTCAGGGCAACGCTCCCACATTTTTGGACGCCAACGGGCCTTTCAACGGCGCCAATGCGGCCGCGGCAAAAATCTATTGCCTGCCGGGGACCGCCGGCTGGAACCCGCAGATGCAGACCGGCGATGGAAACTTTGGAGTGAAGACAAATCAGTTTGGATTCGATGTCAGTTGCAACAACAATCTGTCCGTCATCGTGGAAGCCTGCACGAACCTGAATCAGCCCGTTTGGTTGCCGGTGGCGACCAATCAAGGTTCGTTCTATTTCAGCGATTCACAATGGATGAATTATCCCGTCCGTTTCTACCGCCTCCTGGTCTCGGGATTCGCCGGTTTGCCGGTGACGTTGTGGAATCCGGAGATCCAAACCGGAGACGGGCGCTTCGGGGTGCGATCGAATCAATTCGGCTTTACGATTACCGGCGCCGCCAATATCCCGGTGGTCGTCGAGGCTTGCACCAATCTGGCGAACGCCATGTGGGTACCGTTGTTCAACGGCTTGCTGACCAACGGTTCCGTTTATTTCAGCGACCCCGCCTGGAGGGATTATTCGGGACGTTTTTACCGCATCAGCTCCCAATAGGCCGGTCATCTTTAAGGAAGCCGGTTACCGGAACCAGATGATTTTTTGGCTGGCGCCTGGTTTTGAAGACGGCATCATCTGGCACATAACTTGCAATTGGGTTGTCAACATGATGCGAACCCTGTCCCGAGCACTTGCGCAGAGTCCGCTCCTTTCGCGCGGAAGGCGCCTCGTTGAGCAAAACTCAAAGAATTGGGATTCTGCGTTATCGAAGTATGACAAGCTTTTCGCCGGGGTGTACCTCATCCTGGAGGATTATTCCCGGGGCTTGTTCCCGCCCCGGTTCGAGGATCAGGCGAAGGCGTATGCGGCCGAAGTTGACTACCGCAGCCATATACCCGGTCTCAACGAGACCATTGTCCGTCGGACCGAGTTAAGCAAGCCATTCTGGGTTGGGCGGGCGGTGGAAAAATACCTGACGCAGTTCATTCATTTGATGAAGCTCCTGGAACGCCTGAACATTGCCCCGCCCGCCCGCCTGCTGGAACTTGGCTGCGGCACGGGCTGGATGGCGGAGTTCCTGGCCACCGCCGGATTCGATGTGACCGGCACGTCCATCGCACCGGCGGACATCGAAGACGCCGGGGCAAGACTGAGAGGCATTGCCGCCAAAGGTCTCGCAGTGCAATTGCGATTCCAAATCGCGCCCATGGAATCCATCGCCGAGGCCATGGGCGGACGGAATGATTACGACGCGGTCTTCGTCTTTGAAGCGTTGCACCATGCCTTCAATTGGCGGCAGACCATCACGTCGAGCTTTAAATGTTTGCGGCCCGGCGGCTGGCTGCTGATTTGCAATGAACCCAACTTGTTGCACACCTTCGTCTCCTATCGCGTCGCCAAATTGTCAAACACCCACGAAATCGGCTTCAGCCGCGGCGAACTGACGTCGCACCTGCGTCAGGTGGGATTCCCCTCGGTAAAGTACCTGAGCGCGCCTCTTCATTTTTGGATAAAACCGCATTGGATCGCGGCGCAAAAATCCCGCTGAGCAAATCACCGGTTGCACCGGCAGCCACACTGGTCAGTATTGGAAAAGTGCTTTGGGGAAGCAGGGTTGAAACAGCTTCCCGCTGATGTCGCGGATTTCCGCGGATGAAAATTGACGAAGTTGCTGCTGGGAGCGTCGGCATCCTGTCGGCGCGTTTACGGTTCCGATTTCCAATATATTATCGGCGCAATCTGCGAAATCTGCGGATGGTTGGGGCGGTCCAACTGGTAGGGACATCCCACTGGGATGTCCGCCGAAAATTCCGCCTCGCAATCGGACGCCCCGGCGGGGCGTCCCTACCTTGTGGGCAAGGTGCGGCAAAAGTGTAACACCATTGAAACAAAAGATTTCTGGACATTTTGGAAAAATGGATGCTTAATCAAATCATTGGAGGTAATTGCGGCCTTTTCCAGACAGGCACAGATATGTCGCTTACAGATTTTATCGGAAAGACATTATATCCACGACAACAACGGTGGGAACGCCGGCGCAATGTTAAAACCCTGTTGGCGGTCGTGATCATCACCCTGGTCATTATTACGGTCTTCGGATTGGTGATGGTGCTGAAAGGTATGGGCCAGTCCGGGCCCGGTTTGCATCTGCCATCCATTTTTTCCTGACCCATTTTGTGTAGCTGTGCAGACCGTATGTCTGATCCTGAATTCCGAGGGTAAAACAGCCGCCAAAAGGCACAAAACGCGCGTAAACGGATTTAACGCAAAGGCGCCGAGCCGCAAAGGGTGCGAAGAGAATCCGAAGAGAATCGAATCTGATAAACCGCGAAATACGCCAAATACACGAACAACCCGATGGAAACCGAAATGGGAACCGGAATCCGATATTTGCGTTTTTCGCGGTAAAAATTGTTTTGCGCCGTCTGCGCTTTCTGGCGGCCAATTTTGTACGGCCGCGCCGGGCCGCGCGTCCCTACCTGAAGATGTTATTGGACGGTTCCGGGCCGGGGGCGCTGGTAGGCCGGCAACGGTGCGGAGGGTATGCGGGCGAAACTACGGACCGGTTTCGGTTGGGGCGCGGGTCCGACGGCATGGACGCGACGGGCCACACCGCCATTGAAGCTCACGTTGAGGCCCAGATATCCGCATAATGTCATCATGTCGGTGCTCAAATCTCCTCCCACAAAGAAAAACATGATGACCCGGGTGGCAAAGGCCGCCAGCAGGAGCGAATTGATCGTTTTAAGGGTCGGGTCACCATAGCGGTAGTTGCGGTAAACCACCCAGATGCCGGCGGCGATAAACCACAGGAAAGCGATGGCGCCCCAGATGCCGAAGGGAATGAGGACAGATATGGGGCCATTATGGAAGTCCTCTGCCAGGGCCAGTGGGTCGTTTTCCGCGGTGGAACGAATCGATGCTTCCGGCCCCATGACAAACTCGTAGTCCAGCGGATTGATGTTGTAACCCTTGCCGAGGAGAAGATATCCAGGAATCTGCGGCACCAACGCGTTCCACATATCCAGGCGCCAGTCCAGGCTTGCCTGGGCGTCCAGTTTCGCCTGCGTACTGACCTTGTAAGGCAGAAAAGACAAGGTCCGTTGGAAGCCGACCGGCAAATGCTCGGCCAAAGGAATGAGCGCCAGTGCAACGAGAATGCTCCCGGACATGATGATCGCCATCAATTTCGTCCGGTGCAAACCTTCCAGGAAAAGCTCGATCATAAAAAGCAACGCAAAAATCATGAGCAAGCTGCGGTAGCCACCGAGCAACCCGTAAACCATCGCCAGAAACAGAACCACCCATCGCCACGGCTTGCGGGAAAAAAAGATTCCCCGGATGCCATACCGGGCGAGCATGAACGAAAAGATGCCCAACGAGGCGTACAGAGCGCCGTTTAAGCGCGTGACCTGTTCTTCGACACCTGCATGCAGCTCTTCCAGGTTGAACGGCTGGAAAAACCAGTAGATGACGTAAAGCGAGCGGGGCAAAAAGCCGACCAGATCTCCTAAGGCTGCCGAGAGACTTCCCAGAAAGAACAATCCCAGGTACAGGTTTCTGCGCCCGGGCGGGATCCGTTTGGCGGACAGGGCAAAATAGCCGAGGATGCCACCCACCAAATAGAGGTATTTGTGCCCCCCATAAACGCTGCTGCCGAACACGCGGATACCGAATCCGGTCATTTTGGCCGTAACCATGACGACCGCCAGCATAATAAACAAAGACACGGTGATTTGAGGCACACCGATGAACTGGCTCTCCCGGTTGATTGCCCGCTGGAGCACCGAAATGCCCAGGCTCAACAGGATCATGGTAAGGCCCACGGAAGGGCGGCCGGGCATGAATGGCACCACCGCAGCAAAGTTCCAGCACAACAACATCAGCGGATAGTGCCAGCGGAGGAAAATGGGAAAAGTCAGTGTGAACGCCAGGAGGCCATAAACCGCAAGCGACGAATAAGTCAACGGCCCGGCCACGAGGAATCCCAGCCAGATGGCCAGTACGACGCAGACCCCAAAAATGATGAGGGACCGAATGAAAGCGCTATTCATTTAACACAACTATGACAACATCAAGGAGCGCTTCGGGCGCTGATCGTTTAACGTCATACTTTATTCCAATACAGGGGATGCTGGCAACAATTTCTTGCGGCCAGTAACGATGCGATGTCCCTGTCCCGTTGTCATACCGGTCGCTTCGCAATGGAAGATACATCGGACTGGCAGACGGGACCGTTAGATCAAATCAACTAAAATCATCATAGCCACAAAAATGCACAAGAGGCTCAAAATAAAACCTTTTCTTGCGACTTTTGCGCTTTTTCGCGGCTACAGAAATAGTTAAACCACTCCAGGAACCGTTCCACGTTGTGCCCCGGAGCTGATACACCAGTCCGGTCTGGGATTACTAACGCTCCAGCAGGTTGTATTTCAGGATGCACCACAGGGCATGAAGCCCGTCCTTCCAGCCGATCTTCTTGCCCTCGGCGTAAGTGCGCCCGTAGTAGGAAATGGCGACTTCGTAGATGCGTGCGTGGAGGCGGGCCACCTTGGCCGTGATTTCCGGTTCGAAGCCAAACCGGTCCTCCTGAATGACAATCCGCTGGAGCAGCTCCCGCCGGAAGGCCTTGTAACAGGTCTCCATGTCGGTCAGATTCAGATTGGTGGCCATGTTCGAGAGGGTGGTGAGCAGCGAGTTTCCCACTGAGTGCCAATAATAGAGCACTCGATGACCCTGGCTGCCGCCGAGAAAACGCGACCCGAAAACCACATCCGCCCGGCCGGCCAAAATCGGGGCCAACACCAGGTAATACTCGCCAGGGTCATATTCCAAATCCGCATCCTGCACAATCACCAGCGGGGCGGTGGCGAGGCGGAAGCCGGTGCGCAAGGCGGCGCCCTTGCCTTGATTATGAGGATGTCGCGCCAGTTGGATTGTCGGTTTCCCTCCGGCCAGCGTCTGAAGTTTCTCCCAGGTACCGTCGGTGGACGCATCGTCCACAATCACCAGTTGTTGGACGGGCCGCTGCGCGAGCACCAGATTGACGACTTCGGTAATCGTGTCGGCCTCGTTGTACACGGGCATGACTACCGCCAGGCATGGCTCAATGTCGGCATTGGATTTGGCGGGTGTCATGATATTTCGGCAAATCGGGGTTTGAACCATTCCAAATTGTCCAAGTGAACATGGCCCGGAAACCTGTCATTTAAAGTTACATTTTCGCGGTCGGGCTTGTCAATTCTATTGGCCTCGCGGTGGTCGTACAATTTGGTGGGGCGGGCAGCCTGTCCCGCTCTGCGGTGATCCTCGCGAGCCGGCTCGTCAGTAGCCTTGCCCCACCAAAATTGCAAACTCACCTGCCACCGGTCCGGCTGCATAAAAAGCTTGTGTTCCTTTGACGGGGCGGGAGAAAATCGTGGAAAATGCCACTTGGCCGCTGCGCGACAATGTCCTGATTTCTGATTTATGGCCAGTCTGACGCTCGTTTATTTATTGTGTTTAATTTCCGCCGCCCGCATTGAATCGCGGCTATCCCTGAACCATCTGCTGGAACGAACTGTGGTCGTTTTCACCCTGGCAGCCGGGCAATTGCTGATCGCTGTCCAGGGCCTTTCCCTTATCGTGCGGTTGGATGGGGCGTGGCTGATTTCTGCCAACGTCCTGCTCACGGTTCTGTGTGCCGGGGTTGTTTCGTTCCGGCCACCAGCACCTGGCCGGATTTCCTGGCGAACCCTTTTGGGCCAGGATTGGCGGGAAATTTCGGCGCAAAAAAAGGAACCGCTGGTGCTGTTGCTGCTGGCTCTGGCGCTGGTCGCCACCGTGACCCATTGTTCGCTCGGCGCAGCGATGATTCCGCTGGGGGACAGCTATCACTACGAAATGCCGCTGTTCTGGGTTCAGAACCACACAATCGGCCATTTTCCCGTCAACAACCCCCGTATCAACTGCATTTCGTTTCTCGCCGAGGCTCTGACCCTGCCCGGTTTCCTGTATTTGCACAGCAGTGTGATGTTTGTCGCGATCAGCTTTGGGGCTGGCGTTTTGTGTCTGGGCGTTGTTTTTGCGCTCGCCCGAAAGATGGGGTGTAGTCCGGGCGCTGCGGCCTGTGCCGCCGCCCTCACCCTGGCCTTCACCGATTTCGCCTTGAACTATCTGGTCCTGGAAACAGGACATTATTTATTGGCGATGTGGACCGGCGCCAGTCTGCTGTTCCTGATCGGCAGCCGCCCCACCGGAAGCATGTCCCGGTCCCAACTGACCCAGCTGGGCTGTTCGGTCCTGTGCTTTTTGATGGCGTGCGGCGCAAAAAACACCGTGACCCTTTTGGCGCCAGTCTACCTCGTGGCTGTGATGATGACTCTCGGACGGTTGGTGATCGCAAGGCAGGTCATCCTGGTGGCGGTGCTCTGTGCCGGATTTGCCTCCCTCTCTTCCGGAGTGTTGTGGAATTATGTCAGCAACAAGCTTTGGTATGGCAATATCCAGGGGCCTGCATTCATGCAGGATCATCTTTCGCATGAGCTCGGATTTCGAGCGGTCTGGACGCGCGAATGCCGCGGCGCGGTCCTCATCGCCTTCGACACGATATGGATTCCGCAGTCCGTGCGACCGGTCTATGCCGATGTGTGTGAGAAAGCGGTCGAGCTTTTGGGCGGGCAAAGGAGACTTGCCGAGGACCAGGGGTTCAACACGTTCAATGCCGAGGACCGCCGGCCCTTGAAAGGATGCGGTTGGGCGGGTCCTCTGTTCCTTTTGCCCGGGGTAATTGTTGCCGCCGGGCGATGCCTGCGAATTCGCCGGTTCATGCCGGACGTGACGGAATCAATGCGTCTTAACACCTGCTTGGTGCTGTTGTTTGCCGCGGGATGTTTCGTGATTCCCCATGCGGTGCTCCGCTGGCAGCGGATTGGTTTGTTGCGGCTCATGCCGGCCTTTTCGATATTTGCCGCGCCCCTGTGCGCCCTGGTGCTCGAAAAAAAGTGGTTGAAGGTGATGGCGTTGGCCGTGCTGCTGTTGAGCACGGTGATGTTCGTGACCTACGATTTGAGCATGGTCGGACGGCGATTTGACACGTCGTTCCAGGACGGCCTGTTACGGAAAATTTTGCGGCTCGGAACCGAGCATGGCATGACGGTTGAATATCAATGGGGCGATCAGCCACCCCAAAGTTTCTTCACGCGTGAGGATTATACCAGCCGAAGCATTTGCCAGAAGTTTTTGGAACATGTTCCCTCCCCGGCCGTGATCGGTTTTGTCGGGGGCGTCAATGGGGAAACCGACTGGTTGTTTGGTCCCGCTTACCGCAACCAAGTCATCCCTCTGGTGGACGACCGGAAACCGAATGAACTCCTGGAGCCTCCGGCCGACGTG
>JAJPJM010000026.1 GCA_021324235.1 Verrucomicrobiota bacterium | reverse complement strand
TGATTGGAAGCGGCCCCCACGACAGCCAACGATAATACGTTCATCATGCCGACAATTTACCTGGTCGTGAGGAACCGATGTTGCGGCCAAGCGGCAGGCGGTCGAGCAAATCTCCTGCCGCTCAAATTACTACCCGCCTTCCGGGAAAATGCAACGACTTTTTTACAGAAAAATTCAAAACTCCGAGGCGAGCCTCTCAAGCGTCTTTCGAACCGGCGAATTTCCCGATTCCCTTGCCCAATCCAAATGCCCATCCAGCCACGGCAGTTGAAAAATTCGTTTCCGGTCGAAATGTTCCGCCAGCAAACCGGCGTTTGTCCCGGTGGAAGTGTCCGGTCCTGGCGGCGACATCAAGACCACCCGCGCCCGGGCCGTCATACCATGTGGCAGCGCCTCAAGCGTCAGCAAAACCTGGTTTACCGCCCCCAGCCGGTTCCAACCGACAATCACCGGCGTGGCGCGCAACGAGGTCATCAAATCGCGCGAATCGAAATCGTCGCCGAGGGGACTCAGCAAACCGCCCGCGCCTTCGATCAGCAGGACCTCGAACCGCTTTTGCATCGAGCGAAGGTGCGCGACCACCGGCGAGAGTTTCACCCGCTTTCGTTCCCGGCGCGCGGCCAGGAACGGCGCCACCGGCGCGCGGAAATGCCACGGATTGATTTCGTCCAATGAGAGCACGCCTCCCGAGGCCGTACGCAGGAGGCGGGCATCGTCGCGTCCGCCGGAGCAAACGGGTTTGAGCGCCGCCACGTTGAGGCCGCGTTCACGCAAGCAACGCGTCAACAGCGCGGTCAGCACCGTTTTGCCAACGCCGGTGTCCGTACCGGTGACGAATACAATGGTTGGGCGCATTCGCACAACATCAAAGCGGAAACGCGCCCGGCAAGCCATCAAAACCGTTGACGTTCGCGGCGCAATTCACATAAGCTGCACGACTTGCTGACAACCGAAAATTGAGAATTATTGTGAATGTCACCGTCGAAAATCTGGCCCCGTGCAAAAAACTGCTGCGGGTGGAAGTGGACGCGAAGACCGTGGACGGGGCCTTTGATGCCACCACGAAGGAATTTCAAAAGCAGGCGGCATTGCCCGGCTTCCGCCCCGGCAAGGCGCCCCGCGCGATGGTCCTCAAAAAATACGAGGCGGACATCAAAAGCGAGGTCAAGCGTAAGCTGATTGGTGATGCGTACCGCCAGGCGGTGGATGAAAAGAAAATTTCCGTGGTCGGCTACCCGGACATCGAGGAAATCCAGTTTGGGCCCGGCCAGGCGCTCCAATTTGCCGCCACGATTGAGACCGCCCCGGATTTTCAACTGCCCGATTACAAGGGCCTGCCCGCCAAGCGCGAGGCGAAGTCGGTCACGGACGCGGACGTGGAACGCGCGTTGAACCTGTTGGCGCAGCAACACGTGAAGTTTGAGACGGTCGCCCGGGAATTGCGGCTGGGGGACGTCGCCGTGGTGAATTACACCGGTACCTGCGATGGCAAACCGATGGCCGAGATCGCGCCGACGGCCAAGGGGCTGGCGGAACAGAAAAATTTCTGGGTGGAAGCCGGGGTCGAAACCTTCCTGCCCGGTTTTGCCGGTCAACTCATCGGCGCCAGGGCCGGCGAACGGCGGGCGGTCAACACGGATTTTCCAGCCGATTTCGCCACCAAGGAGCTCGCGGGCCGGAAAGGGGTTTTCGACGTGGAACTGGTGGAGGTGAAGGAAAAAGCCCTGCCGCCGGTGGACGATGCGTTCGCCAAGAAATACGGGGCGGAGACCCTGGAAAAGCTTCGCGCCGGCGTGCGGCTGGACCTGGAAAACGAGTTGAAATATTCGCAGACCCGGGCGATTCGCGGCCAGATTGTTCGCGGCCTGCTGGACCGCGTGAATTTTGATCTGCCGGAGACGGCGGTGGCGCATGAAACACGGACCGTGGTCTATGACATTGTGCGCGAAAATTCGCAACGCGGCGTGGGGCGCGACGTGATTGAAAAACAAAAGGACGAAATTTATTCCGCCGCGACGCGCAGCGCGAAGGAACGCGTGAAGCTGTCCTTTCTGATTCAGCGCATTGCCGAGCAGGAAAACATCAAGGTATCGCAGGAGGACGTCCTGCGGCGGGCGCAGGCGCTGGCGGCGATGTATCAAATTCCGCCGGAGAAATTCCTCAAGGATTTGCAGAAGCGCAACGGGGTGATGGAGCTGTACGACCAGGTGGCGCATGAAAAGGTGCTGGCTTTTCTCGAACAAAACGCCAGAATCGAGGACGTGTCACCAGGCGAAGCCGGCGCCACCCGCGCCACCCCGAATTAACTAAATGGTTACCTCCGGGCACGCCGGAACGTCTTTGGTTTGACGGGTCGGGATAAAAACCGCAACCTTGGCCGTGACACGCAGTTTATTGAACCCGCGCAGACATGCGCGCTTTTTTGGCAAGATGAAAAGTTCCAGAGTTTTTTCGTTTTTTTTCTTCGCGGCCTTCACGGCCGCCGCACAAACCGGCACCAACACTGTCATGACGCAGCCGATGTCATTGACGGATTGCATCCAGCAGGCGTTGCAGCAGAACTTCGACGTGCAAATCCAGCGTTACCAGCCGCAAATCTCGCTTTATAACTTGCGCGCGGCCTACGACGGCTACGACCCGGCCTTCAATATCTCCGGCCAGCACGACTATACGGTATCGCCCAGCCGTTACAGTCCGTACACCGTCACTAATACCCCGCCCTCGATAAGCGACGAGAATCAGTTCAATTCCGGCCTTACCGGAGAGCTCCCGTTGTCGGGATTGCAATACACTTTCAGCGGCAACATTGCAGAAGCCTATGGGAACAACGGGTTGCCGTTCGACAATTCTTTCGGCAGCATCGGCGTGACGCTGCAGCAGCCGTTGTTGAAAAACTTCTGGATTGACAGCACGCGGCTGACGATTCGCCTGGCCAAAAACCAGTTGAAAAACGATGAACAGGGGGTGCGCCAGCAACTCATCACTTCGGTCACCGCGGTCGTCAACGCCTATTTCGAACTCATCTTTGCCCAGCAAAATGTGCAGGTGCAGCAACAGGCGCTGGACCTGGCCCAGACCCAGCTCGACCAGGACAACCAGCGCGTGCAGATTGGCACACTCGCCATCCTGAGTGTGCAACAGGACCAATCACAAGTGGCACAGGCCAGGGCCAGCTTGATTGCCGCGCAAAGCACACTCGATACGGACCAGAATGCGCTGAAAAACCTGCTGACTGACAATTATTCCAAGACGTATGACGTGGACATCCAGCCCACCGCCACGCTGGAGGCGGCGCAGGAATCATTTAATTTGCAGGACAGCTGGAGGAAGGGCCTGACCGAACGCCCCGATTTGTTACAGGCCCAGTTGAGTGTCGAGCGGCAGGGCATTCAATTGAAATTTGATCGCAACCAGCTTTTCCCCGAAATCGATCTGCTCGGCTCCTATGGTTTCAATGGCGCTTCCCGGGAATACGACGGCACCTTCGACCAGGTCAGGGAGGGCAATGCTCCGTTTTACTATTATGGTGCGCAGTTGAAGATGCCCTTGAGCAACGTCGGGCCGCGTAACACCTACAAATCCGACAAGGTGACGTTGCAGCAGCTTTTGTTGAAGCTCAAGCAACTGGAACAAAACATCATGGTGGACATTGACAATGCCGTGAAGCAGGCGCAATCCAAGTACGAAAGCGTGCAGGCAACGCGACAGGCGCGCATTTATGCCGAGGCCGCGCTCGATGCCGAACAAAAGACCTACGCCGTCGGCAAAGCCACCACCTTTGAAGTGCTGACCTATCAAAACAACCTGACCACTGCCCGTTCGGCGGAAATCCGGGCGCTCGCCGATTACAACGAGGCACTCGCCACTCTGGCGCAACAGGAAGGCACCATCCTCGAACAGTACAACATCAATCTCGAAGCGAAATAATTCCGTTCCTTCTTAATCGTAATCTTCCGCCGGCATTGGATGGCAATTAAGAATTGAGATTAAGGGCCACGGTTTACCAGAACTGCCACGCGCCCTGCCACGCAACCCAGACGCCCAGCAGAAAATTCGTAATCGCGTGGGCCGTCATCGCATCGCCCAGACGATTCTTGCGCAACACCAGCCATTGATACGCCATGCCACAGAGGATGCCGGCCAGCCATTGATAATGGGAAAAACCGAATACGGCGGCGGTGGCAAGGAACGACCACGGCAGAAACCGGTTGAGCGGGACGGACAGAAAATCCGGCCGGACAAAGTAGCGGTACAAAAACGACCGGTAAAAAACCTCCTCCAACGGCGGCACGACCAGTGTCGAACCGAGAATTCGCGTCACAATCATCAGCCACGCCAGTGCCGCATTTTGGCCAAATTGTTCATGCGGATTCCAGATCACGCCACTCCTCAGGAATTTTGGGTAAAAGGAATCCAGCCCGACCCACAGAACAAACACAGCCACGCCAACGACAACCGCTTCCCAACTCATCGCCCAGCGCATTTCGAGGACCAGCGGGCGCATCTCCCAAATCAGCCAGACCGCGACGAGCGTCTTGGCCAGATAGAACCAGTAGGCGGAAGCGGCGCCGAATTGGCCCTGGCCGAACGTCAGAACAAGGAAAACCACAAACGGCGCCACGCGAGCCATCAAGGGCGACGTGCCCAGGAACCTTTTCAGAAATTGCACGCGGTACAATGGCGGGAATTTTATCGCGGACTCAAGCTCAGAACGTTCGTTTCCGTTTCACTTTGCAGCGTAACGGAGTCTTTTGAAATTGCCGCCACGCGGAATTCGCCCATCTGATCGCCAACAAAAACCGTCTTGCCACTTACAATCGCACAAGGCCGCGTCGCCGCATACAAAATACCCTGCAGTTTTGGTTCCGGCGGGTTGGGCGGAACCACCGCCACCGTATTCGAGTCTGGCGGCGGGTTGGTGACGACCGGCAGGACCACCGCGGCGGTTTCCACCTGTTGGGTTGCCGCAACCGGCGGCACGCCGGCAGCCGGCGCGTGTTTGGACAGGGACAACCCGATGAAAATTCCGGCAGCGGCCAGCAATAAGATGATCAACACCGGTGCCAGCCAGCTTCCACCTCCCTGCGAGGCGGATTCGACCGGCGACAGTGGCGGTGGAGTGGATGGCGGATTTTGCGGCTGCGACTGTTTGGCCTGCTTGAGCGCGTCGTTAATCAGGCTCATAGGTGAATGTCTCCTTCGAGTTCGCGGATGGCCCGGCTGACCATCCGGTAGTTGATGCGTTCGGATTGCTCGACAAAACCGGCCAGCAGCGCCTTGTCGCAAACGGCATTGACCAGCCGCGGTATGCCGCCGCTGTAATGAAAGATGCGCCAGAACGCCGGTTGTGTGAACTGCGGCGAGTCATCGGCGCCGGCCAGTTCGAGCCGGTGTTGAACATACTGGCCGACCTCTGCTCGCGTCAGCGGTGCCAGATGATAACGCACCGTGATGCGCTGGCGAAGCTGACGCAGCCGCGGGTTGTTCAGGCGATCGCGCAGCTCCGGTTGACCGAGCAGAACAATTTGCAACAGCTTGCGATCGTCCAGCTCGATGTTGGAAAGCAGTCGCACCTGTTCAAGCAGGTCATCCGTCAAATTCTGCGCCTCGTCAATGATGAGCACGCAATCCCTCCCGCTTTGCATCTGGTTGAGCAGATGTTCGTTGATGGTCGCGATGGTTTCCAAACGGTCACGGCCCGTCACGTCCAAGCCGAATTCGGCGGCGATGGCCCGCACCAACTCCTCGGCGCTCATCACGGGGTTGAGGATCAGTGCGGTGGAAAAGCGCGGCTCGAGCTGTTCGAGCAGCGCGCGGCACAGGGTCGTCTTGCCCGCGCCCACCTCGCCAGTGAGCTGGACGAAACCTTTGCGCTCGCGGATGCCGTAAAGCAAATGATTGATCGCTTCACGGTGTTTCGTGCTGTGAAACAGGAAACGGGGGTTCGGCGTGATGTCGAACGGCGGCTGCGTCAGACCATAGAAATCCAGGTACATGCCCCCGTTATCAGCAGAAACCATGCTCACCGGAACCGGATATTCCCCTTTAAAACCGGGCTAATCAGGCAGGATTTTCCGCACCGCCCGGACCAGGGCCAGGGCCTCCGCCGGCGTCCCCACCGTGATGCGCAGATGATTTTTGACCCCGGGAAAGTTGAACCATCGCACGAGAATTTTCCGCGCGCGCAGCTGGTGCTGCCATTCGGGCGCGGTAAAGCGTAACGGCTGGACGAGGATGAAATTCGTCTGGCTCGGGAAAACCCGGAAGCCCAGCTTCGTTAATTCCCGGCCCAGCCATTCGCGTGTCGCGATGATTTTTTTGAAATTCGCGCGGTAATACGGCAAATCGCCCAACGTCGCCACGGCGGCCGCCTGGCCGAGACCGTTCACATTGTAGCTGTCGCGGATCTTGTGCAGCGCGGCGATAAGATCGCGCGAACCAATGAAATAACCCACGCGTTGGAAACAAAGCGAATAGGCCTTGGAAAACGTCCGCGCCACGAGCACGTGCGAAAATTTCCGGGCCAACCGCAACGCATTTCCCTCCGCGAAATCCACGTAAGCCTCATCGAGAATGACAACGCCCTTTTGCGCGCGACACAGTTTCTCCAGCTCTGATGTTTTATAACCGCGCCCGCTCGGTGCGTTCGGCGTGGTGACATAAGTCAGCGCGGCGTCGAATTTCCAGATTCCGGCGCGCTTCAATTCAGCGACGGTTGGCAGGCCGAAATCCGGTTTGAGTGGCACGGGATTCTTCAGTGCGCCATGAATGTCCGCCAGCACCGGATACAGCGAGTAGCTTGGTGTGAAAAATTGAACAACCGTGGTAGGGTCATCGCGCCGCGATGACCGGACGGCGCGGCGCGCCGTCCCTACCGGCTCCACGAACGCCCGCGTCGCCAGCGCCAGCAATTCATCCGAGCCGTTGCCCACGATGATATTGTCCGCATGGCAATGGTGGAGCTTCGCCAGTTTTTCGCGCAATACCTGCGCCGTCGGGCTCGGATACAGCCGCAACCGCCCATCCACCGCCGCCTTGACCGCCGCCAGCACCTTGGGCGACGGCGGGTAGGGATTCTCGTTCGTATTGAGCTTGATCAAGCCCCGAATTTTCGGCTGCTCACCGTAAACGTAAGGATGCAATTTGCGCACGAGCGGACGAACCAATCGTTTCGGACTTTTCATTTTACGGAACGAATTTCAGCGGAACGTCCATGCGCGCCCAAGCCTTCGAGCTCGGCGAATTTTTTCACGGCGGGCAGCGCCTTTTTGAGCGAGGCGCGGTTGTACTCCACGACGCTGGTGCGGCGCTGAAACTGGTCCACGGTCAATCCTGCAAAGGATGCGCCCGCACCGCCGGTCGGCAGCGTGTGGCTCGGCCCGGCCACGTAATCGCCCAGCACCGTCGGCGACCACGGCCCGAGGAAAATCCCGCCCGCCGTCAGGATGCCTTCGGACACCTTGCGTGGATTGCGCGCCATCACTTCGCAATGTTCCGGCGCCAGCCGGTTCGCCAGCGCCACCCCGTCGTTGAGCGACTTCACCTGAATCAGCCAGCCGTTGTTTTGCAACGCGCGCCGAACGAAATCACGCCGTGCCAGTTTCGGCAATTGTTTCACGATTTCCTTTTCAACGGCTTGCAACGCATTCGCGGATGTGGTGACCAGCCAGACCCGCTCGTGACCGGAGCCATGTTCGGCCTGCGCGAGCAGGTCGGCGGCAATGAATTTTGGGTTGGCCGTGTCGTCTGCCAGCACGAGCACCTCACTGGGCCCGGGCAACAAATCAATGGCCACGTGGCCGACCAGCAGGCGTTTGGCCGTGACCACGTAGGCGTTGCCGGGACCGAAAATCTTCTGCACCCGGCAAATCGTCTCCGTGCCGTACGCCAGCGCCGCCATCGCCTGTGCCCCGCCGACCCGGTAAATCTCCGTCGCGCCCGCCGACCGCGCTGCAAACAACAAGGCGGGGTTGATTGAGCCGTCCCTGCCGCACGGCGTGCAGACAACAATTTCGCGACAGCCCGCGACCTTCGCCAGGGTGATGGTCATCAAGGCCGTCGAGACCAGCGGCGCGGTGCCGCCGGGGATGTAAATGCCCACGCGCTGAAACGGGTCGAATTTTTCGCCGACACTTGCGCCATGAGAATTCCTGGTCTGCCAGTTTCGACGCAGCGATTTTCTGGCAAATGCAGCGATGTTGTTTTCCGCCTCGGCGACCGCGGCGCGCAATGGTTCATCGGCCTTGAGGGAGGCAGCCATAAGTTCGGCCCGGGTCACGGCGAGCTGTCCGGCCACCAGCTTCGCGCCGTCAAATTTTTCGGTGAATTCCAGCAGCGCGGCGTCGCCCCGCACGTAAACATCATGCAGAATGGCGCGCGTACGCTGTTCGATATCGGGGTCGAACAGGCTGGAAGCGGCCGTCAGTTCGCGGAATTTTGCGGCGAAATTCGCGTCGGTGTGGCGAATCACATTCATACCGCAGCAAGCTAGGGCAAAACGGCGGAAGAAGGAAGCAGATTGAACAAACCTAGGTAAAGTGTTTGAGGTCCGTCCTTTTGTTCAAAAAAATATTCGCCGGCGGAGCAAGAAATTGTTTTTCTGGGGACAGAATTATTGTAGTCTGTCGCTTGCATGGCACGTAATCCCATCATTGCCGCGCTCGATGTGCCGACGGCCGAAGCCGCCCTGGAGCTGGCCCAAAAAATCGCCCCGGTGGTCGGCGGCTTCAAAATCGGCAGCGAATTGTTCACTGCCGCGGGACCGGACATTGTGCGCCGGATTCGCATGACGGGCGCGGCGGTGTTTCTGGATTTAAAATTTCATGACATCCCGAACACGGTCGCTGCCGCCGTTGCTTCCGCCGTACGGCTCGACGTGCAGATGCTCACCGTGCATGCCAGTGGCGGGGCGGACATGCTCAAGGCCGCCGAGCAGGCGGCCCAGGAAACCGCCTGGGAACTGGGTCATGCGCCGCCGCTCGTGTTGGGTGTGACCGTGCTCACCAGCCTGGACAGCCAGGCGCTGAGCCAGATCGGCTTCGATCCGAATGTCAGCCGGCAGGTGCGCCGCCTGGCCAACATGGCCACCCAGGGTGGTCTGCGCGGATTGGTTTGTTCGCCGCTGGAAGTGGCCGAACTCCGGCAAATGCTGACCGCGGGCGTCCAGCTCGTCACCCCCGGCGTCCGTCCCGAGATGCATCCCGCCGATGACCAAAAACGCACGCTGACGCCCCGGGAAGCCATTGCCGCCGGAGCCAACTGGCTGGTCATTGGCCGGCCGATTTATGCCGCGCCGGACCCGCGCATCGCCGCGGAGAAAATTTTGGAGTCCTTGACCCAAGTCCGCCATCTGGTCTGACTCCAACTTCGAAGGGGGAGACAGGCGGGATGCCTTTCCAACCGGGACACACGTCACCCGACAAATTTCTTTGCTGCAATGCTGGCGTTGTGGCCGCCGAAACCGAACGAGTTGTTGATGGCAGCATTGATTTTCATCTCGCGTGCGGTGTTGGGCACGTAATCCAGATCGCATTCGGGGTCGGGCACCTGGTAATTGATGGTCGGCGGGGCGATGCCGTGCTTGATGGCCAACGCGCAGGCGGTCATTTCCACCGCGCCGGCCGCGCCGAGCATGTGACCCGTCGCGCCTTTGGTGGAACTGACCGCGATTTTTTTTGCGCGGTCGCCAAAGACGGTTTTGATGGCCTGAGTTTCACAAAGGTCGCCCTGCGGCGTGGAGGTGCCGTGGGCATTGATATAGGAAACGTCCTCGAGGTTCAGGCCGCCATTGTTCAAGGCCATCTGCATGCAACGCACCGCGCCTTCGCCATCGGGCGCCGGAGAGGTCAGATGATAGGCATCGGCGGTGTTGCCGTACCCGACGATCTCACAATAAATTTTCGCGCCGCGCTTCCGGGCGTGCTCCAGTTCCTCCAGGGCGATCACGCCGGCGCCTTCGCCCATGATGAAACCGTCGCGTTCCCTGTCGAACGGACGTGAGGCGCGCTGGGGATCGCCGTTGCGCCGGCTCATGGCTTTCATGGCGCAAAAGCCGCCAATGCCGATGGGCACCACCGCCGCCTCCGCGCCGCCGGCGAACATCACCTGGGCGTCGCCCATCTTGATGGCGCGCCAGGCCTCGCCGATGGCGTGATTGGCGGTGGCACAGGCCGAGCAGGTGGCAAAGTTGGGGCCGCGCAAATTGTAAAACATCGAAAACAATCCCGAAGCCATGTTGCTGATGAGCATCGGAATCATGAAGGGCGAAAGCCGGCCTGGGCCGCGGTCGCGCAAAATCTCGAGCTGCCCGGTGGTGGTGGACAAGCCCCCGATGCCGGAGCCAATGATGACGCCGATTTCGTCGCGGTTTTCCTTTTCCAGATCGAGGCCGGAATCGAGCAGGGCCTGATGCCCGGCGTAGACGCCAAATTGTGAATACCGGTCCGTACGCCGGATTTCCTTCGGCGATGGAAAGGCCGGTGCCGGATCAAAATTTTTCACCTCCCCGGCAATTTGCGTGTCGAACGGCGACGGGTCAAAGGACTGAATCCGGTCAATCCCGCACCGGCCGGAGACCAGATTCTTCCAGAAAACGTCGAGTTGATGCCCGATCGGCGTCACCACGCCCAGTCCGGTAATAACGACCCGACGGTCCATCCGGTTGTTTACCATAAAATTAAAGGGGGCAGTTCAAGCTGAATTCAGCCGAAACTGCCCCGAAGCCTTCAACGGCGCAACTATTTTTGCTGGTGTTCTTCGATATATTTGACGACATCGCCGACCGTCAGGAGTTTTTCCGCCTGTTCGTCCGGTACTTCGATGCCGAATTCCTCCTCCAGCGCCATGATCAACTCGACCGTATCGAGTGAATCTGCGCCAAGGTCCTCGATGAACTTGGCCTCCGGCGTAACCTGGTCCGGCTTCACGCCGAGTTGTTCCACAATGATGTCCCTTACGCGTTGGTCTATAGGTTTGTCAGCCATAAATTAATTTTGACCTGTCTCTATGCCATGAACGGCAAAATCGTCAAGCCTGAATCAAATGTTTTAATCAGGGGCGGAGGGTCGAGGGTGGAGCGCCAAATGTCAACCCTCAAGTATGGCCGCGTTCATCCCTCAACCCTCAACTCATTTACATCACCATGCCGCCGTCCACCGCCAATACCTGGCCCGTGATGTAACGGGCCGCCGGACTGGCGAGAAATACCGCCGCGCCCGCAATGTCGTCGGGCTGGCCGAAACTGCCGAGCGGAATTTGCCCGAGTATCTCGGCGCGCAATTCCTCCTTCAACCCCGCCGTCATGTCCGTTTCGATGAAGCCCGGGGCCAGCACGTTGGCCGTGATGCCGCGCGACGCCAGCTCGCGCGCCACCGACTTGGTAAAACCGATCAGACCGGCCTTGCTCGCCGCGTAATTGCTTTGACCCGCGTTGCCAATAAGGCCGATGACGGAGGCCACGTTGATGATCCGCCCCGCACGCTGCTTGATCAAGGCGCGGCTGAACGCCTTGGTGAACAGAAACGCGCCTTTCAAATTTGTGTCCAGCACCGCGTCCCACTCCGCCTCGCTCATGCGCATGAGCAGGTTATCGCGCGTAACCCCGGCGTTGTTGACCAGAATGTCCACCCGGCCGCACCCGGCCAGAATTTTCTCCGCCGCGGCGTTGACCGCATTCGCGTCCGCCACGTCCACGGCCTGCGCCCAGGCTTTGCGGCCCAGCGCGCGGATTTCCGCGGCCACCTTGTCGGAATTTTCCTGCGTGCGCGACACGCAAACCACGTCCGCGCCTTCGGCGGCGAATTTCAACGCGATGGCGCGGCCGATCCCCCGGCCGGCGCCGGTGACGACCGCGATTTGATTGGTGAGCTGGCTCATAGGTTCAAATTTTCCAAGCCACAGATGAAACACAGATCGAACACAGATTCAAAGATTTTATCTGTGTTTAATCTGTGAAAATCTGTGGCTAAATTGAAAGTGCTTTCACCGTCGCTTCCAGACTAGCTGCGTCCGAGACATTAAATAAATGCGCGGATTTATCAATCCGCTTCATAAACCCGCTCAACGCCGTGCCCGGCCCGAGTTCGATGAATCGCGTGAAACCCTGCGCGAGCAGATGGCGCATGGACTTTTCCCATAAGACCGAGGACGTGACCTGCTCGACCAGCCGCGCACGGATTTCGTCCGGCGCACCGTGCGGCTGCGCGGTGACATTGGAAATCACCGGCACGACCGGCACCGAAATATTGATTTTCGCCAGTTCAGCCAGCAATTTCGATCGGGCGCCGGCCATGAGCGGCGAATGATACGCGCCGGCAACCGGCAACGCGATGGCGCGTTTCGCGCCTTTGGCCTTGGCCAGTTCGACCGCTTTGGTGATTTTGTCCGATTCACCGGAAATCACGAGCTGACCCGGGCAATTCAGATTCGCCAGAACGACGCCCGCCTCGGCGCAGACCTGCCGCGTCGGTGCCTCGTCCAGACCGATAACCGCTGCCATGCCGCCGCGCGTGGCGTCACAGGCTTCCTGCATGAAACGCCCGCGCTGGCGCACCACCCGCAGACCGTCCTCAAAATTCATCGCCCCCGCCGCCGCCAGCGCCGTGAATTCACCCAGCGACAAACCGGCGGTCGCTTCAAATCCCAACGACGGCAGGTGTTCCTTGAGCAGTTCAAACGCAATCCAGCTCGCGAGAAAAATGCCGGGCTGCGCATTTTCTGTCTTGGTCAGCTCCGATTCCGGGCCGTTGAAACAGATCGAAGCGAGGTCATAGCCAAGCGCGGTGTTGGCGCGGTCGAACCAGGTTTTGGCAGACGCAAATTTTTCGGCCAGGTCTTTCCCCATGCCGACAACCTGTGCGCCTTGTCCGGCAAACAACAGTGCGGTTTTGCTCATAGAGGTCCGGAAACTAAACACGAATTCGTGCCACAGCGAAAGGAGAGATTTTATTGATGGCGCTGATACGTCCCCGTGAGCTGCCCGGCGGCAAGAATGTGTCCGTCCATCGCCCGGAGCAATTGCCTTTTCGTCGCCCCGGCGCTCAAATCCAGCGTCCGGTCCAGCGCATAAATTTTGAAAACGTAGCGGTGCGGCTTGCCGGATGGCGGACAAGGTCCGCTGTAACCGGTCTGGCCGAAATCATTGAAACCCTGTCTTGCACCATCAGGAAGTTGCGGCAGCGGGGGCACGTTTTCCGCGAGCGCCGTTGCGGTGGGCGGCAGGTTGTAAATCACCCAATGCACCCACGTGCCGCCCGGCGCATCGGGATCATCGGCAATGAGCGCAAAGCTTTTCACATCGACGGGCACGTTGGTCCATGTCAACGGCGGCGAGAGGTTCGGACCGGCACAGGTGTATTGGTCGGGAATCGGCCGGCCGTCGGCGAACCCAGAGCTGGCGATTTGAATCTTGAGGGCCGGCTCCCGGGCGGTCCCGGCGTGGTCCGCACAACCGGTAGTGACCAGGCAGCTGAACCAGGTCGCGGCAAACCAGAAACCGGCCCGCATGTTCATACCCCAATTTAGGCGCGCACGCGCTCCTTGTTCAAGCACGTCGTTTCAGCTTAAACTGGCGGGGTGACGGTCCTCGAAGCGATTCAGAAGAGCACGGAGTTTCTGGCCAAAAAGGGTGTCGAATCCCCGCGTCTGCAAATCGAACTCCTGCTCGCGCATCTGCTTAAAATGCCGCGCATGAAATTGTATTTGAGCTTTGAACGCGCACTCACGCCGGCGGAAACCGACGCGCTGCGCGAACTCGTCAAACGCCGCGGCCAACGCGAACCGCTTCAACACATCACCGGTTCGATTTCGTTTTGCGGGCTGGAAATGACCGTGAACCGTCAGGCGTTGGTGCCGCGCCCGGAAACGGAGTTGCTGGCGGAAGCCGGTTGGAAGTTTCTTTCAACCCTCAACCCTCAACCTTCAACCGTTTTGGATTTTGGCACCGGCACCGGCTGCATCGCCATCACCCTGGCCGTGAAATGTCCGCAGGCCATCATCACGGCCACGGATGTCTCGGCGGAAGCCCTGGCGCGGGCGACAGAAAATGCGGCGCGACACAATGTCGCCACCCGGATTGAATTTTTACAGGGTGACGGCTTTGCCGCATTTTCCGCCGGTGCGTCATTCGACTTGATTATCAGCAATCCCCCTTACATTCCGTCCGCCGAAATTGCCACGCTCCAGCCCGAAGTCCGCGATTTTGACCCACGCGCGGCGCTGGACGGCGGCGTGGACGGCCTGGATTTCTACCGGCGGCTGGCGAAGGAAGCAAAATCCTTTTTGAAACCGGATGGCAAAATCATGTTGGAATTCGGCGACGGCCAGGACGGGACCATCCGGAAAATATTTGAAGCTGAAAAGTGGATTGTCGAAGCCGTGAAGGAAGACTACTCTCACCGGGCCAGAATCTTGATTGCACGAAAATAAAACCCGGCCGGGTCGGCGCGCTGCGCCGACCGGACGCCGCAGCGCGGCGTCCCGACCTGGTACGGATTTCAACATGGAAAGTTTTTTGATCAAAGGCGGCGTGCCGTTGCATGGGGAAATAACCATCAGCGGCAGCAAGAACGCCGCCCTGCCCATCATGGCGGCCACGTTGCTGACCGGCGAACCGTGCGTCATCCGGCGCGTGCCGGATTTGAGCGACACGCGCTTCATGGCACGGATCCTCGAATCGCTTGGCGCCGAAGCGAAGCTCGCGGGCGGCACGCTGACCGTTCGCGCGCGGAAAATTCGCGGCTACGCGGATTACGAACTCGTCCGCAAAATGCGCGGTTCGATCTGCATCATGGGGCCGTTGCTGGGGCGATTGAAAAAGGCGCGGGTATCGCTGCCCGGCGGCTGCATCATCGGCGCGCGGCCCATCAACCTGCATTTGAAGGGGTTTGAAGCCCTCGGTGCGAAGGTTGAAATTGAAGGCGGTTATATTGATGCCGCCGCCAGGCAACTGGCCGGTGCCTCGGTCTTCCTCGGCGGACGCGCCGGGTCGACGGTGCTGGGCACGGCCAACGTGATGATGGCGGCAACGCTGGCCGAAGGCGTGACGGTGATTGAAAGTGCGGCGTGCGAACCGGAGGTGGTGGACCTGGCAAACTTTCTGAAGGCCATGGGCGCAAAAATTTCCGGTGCCGGCAGCCCGACCATCACCATCATCGGCGTTCCGAAACTGCACGGCGCGGAACACGAAGTCATTCCCGACCGGATCGAGGCGGCGACCTTTGCCATCGCCGCCGCCGCGACGGATGGGGAAGTGATGCTCCGGGGCGCGCGGGCGGATCATTTGCGCGCGGTGCTGGACAAATTGAACGAGGCGGGAGTTTTGATTCAGGTGCGCGGCGGAAATTTGAGGGTCCGGCGCGGCAAAAAATTGAACGCGGTGGATGTAACCACCCTGCCGTACTCCGGTTTTCCGACCGACGTGCAGGCGCAGATGATGTCGCTGCTGGCGCTGGCACCGGGCATCAGCATTATTACGGAACGGATTTTTGAATCGCGTTTCATGCATGTCAGCGAACTGGCGCGGCTCGGCGCGGACATTGAAATCGAAGGGCCGAGTGCCATTGTGAAGGGTGGCCGGCCTTTAAGCGGAGCGCCGGTGATGGCCAGCGATTTGCGCGCGTCCGCAGCGCTGGTGATTGCGGGATTGGCAGCCGGGGGCACAACGCAGGTGAACCGCATTTACCATCTGGACCGCGGCTATGAAGGCATGGACGTAAAACTGCGCCGGCTCGGCGCGCGGATTCAGCGCGTCCAGGAAAAGTGAGCTGAAAGGCAGGAACGTCCGTCCGGTGCACCCGCGGTTGCGAACGCGAGCCGTGCGGCGTTCCCGCCGGTTCAGCTTCCCCACAAAACAGAAGGACGCCCCAGACAGCCGTGGGTGAGGGCGCAATCCCGCACTGCGGAATGCCCGCGCCCACGGCTGCCCGTACGTCCATCTGCTGCTTCAAGCTGGCACGACGATTTCATGCGTCGAGCAGTTGGCGGCTGGTCGCATAGATACGCGCCTGCCGCTCGGTCTGGCGCACGGCCGCCGTGGCCTTTTCCTCGAACAACGCCGGAAATACCAGCAACGGGTAAAGGGTCACCCAGGCCAGTGCCGCCGCTTCGTTGGCCGCACGCCGCAGGGGAGTGTTCAACTCCGGTTTGGTCAGCCCGGCCAATTGCAGCGTGAGCAACTGGTTTTTGAGCCGTTCAAACTCGCTTTCGTGCGTGGCCCGGAACGGTGCCGGCGGTCCGGCCCGTAATTCGAACCGTGTTTCGGGGGCGAATCGGGTCGCCACTCGTGTTTGATTTTTGTTCATGTTGTGCCTTTCTTATGGTTTTGATCCAGCAAACAGAAAACCCGCGATTGACTGGCAATCGCGGGTTTCTCGAAAACTGTTGCTGCTCTTACCGTTTACTTCCCACGACGCCAAAACCAAAGCAATTACGCTGCCAAATGGACATGCGTCCGTCGGCGAGCGTATGCTTCAGAATTGAAACCAACGTGGTTTTCATATTCAACGGCGGAAAGAAACACCATTTCGGGAGGTTTGTCAAAGAATTTTTCGCCGGAGCCCCGCTTTCTCGAAGCTTGTCGAACGGCCGGGCAGTGCTAGATTAATCTCAGCATGAGCGAACAACTCCGCATGGTCACCTGCAACTGGTGTGAGACGAAAGTGTTCATCCCGGGCGACCTGCCGCCCCTCGGCACGGTACCCTGCAGCAAGTGCGGACACCCGATCATGATGCCGTTGCAGTTGCGGCAGTTTGAGTTGCGCGGCGTCATCGGTTCCGGCGGCATGGGCAACGTGTATCGCGCCTGGGACACGACACTGGAACGCATGGTGGCGGTGAAATTGATGAAAAAGGAGCTGCTCGCAGATCCCAAAGCGCTGGAAAGTTTCTACCGGGAGGCCCGCGCCTGCGCCCGGCTCAATCATACGAACATCGTTCACATCTATACGTTTGATGAGGTGGAAGGGCAGAGTTATCTGGTCATGGAGCTGGCCGACCGCGGCAGCCTGGACCAGCGCATCGAAAAATTGCGGGCCCTGCCGGAACTGGACGTGCTCGACATCGGCATCAAAATCACCTCCGCACTCGACATGGCACTCAAACACGATCTGCTCCACCGCGACATCAAGCCCGGCAATATTTTGTTCAACGCCGATCACGAGCCCAAACTGGTGGACTTCGGTCTGGCGCAGAAAACCGACGCGGAACAGGAGTCAGATGACGTCACCTGGGGCACGCCCTATTACGTCGCGCCGGAAAAAATCAAGCGTGAGCCGGAAACCTTTCTGTCCGACATGTACAGTCTGGGGGCGACCCTTTATCACGCGCTGACCGGCCAGGTCCCGTTCGACGCGCCGACGGCCGAGGAAGTCATCGTCGCCCAGGTCCAAATGCCGCTCAACCCGCCCAATCTGGTCATCCCGGAAATCACGCAGCCCACGAGCGACGCGCTCACCCGCGCGCTGGCCAAAAATCCGGCGAGCCGCTTTTTGAGTTATGATGAATTTCGCATGGCACTCGAAGCGGCGCGCAGTCAATTGCTCGTCAAGCAATACCAGGGAGTGCCGCAAAAAACCAAGAGCCTTACCAGTTGGTGGAAGCGTTAAAAAAAAAGCGGGCGTTGCCGCCCGCTGGAAACTCACAAAATCCGCACGGAAGTTCAGTGCTCGCTGGAATTTTCCGGATTTGGTTTTTCCCCGGTCTTGGCGCCAAAATGGACCGTCACGGCTTCCAGCAAACCGGCCTCAGTCTTCTTATAGGCACCGCGCACCGGTTCACCCACCACGCCGTCTGACAAGGCGGCTGGCTCGCCATTGCTGAAAATCTTCGTGTCGGCCGTAACCTGGAAGGTGCGGTTGCCAACCGTCAGCGTTTTAGCGCTCGCGTCCACGGCATTCAGTTTGCCGTGAAACGGAATGAAGCCATGTTTTTGGGGCTTGGTGGTTGTGGATTGCTCCGATGACGCCGGCGTATTCGTGTTTGCGTCCTGGGCCGAAGCCAACATCGGCAGGGCCATCAGAGCGGTGGCCAACAGACTGAGGAGGGTGAATTTGGAGCTGTTTATTTTCATAGGTAATAAGTTTAGGTTGTTTGTTTACATCTATGAAGCAGCCCTAAGAATATATACCCGCTCCGGCCAAGCCAACTGTTTTTATTACCAGGTCCCTTCAGTCAAAAGTTCGGTGATATTCTGCGCCAGATCCTGCGCCAGCAGGGGAAGCGCC
>JAJPJM010000009.1 GCA_021324235.1 Verrucomicrobiota bacterium | reverse complement strand
GGGAAACTGGAACTGGAAGCCGAGCCGGAGGAACCGCGACGGTGCGCAACGCCGCCCGGTGAGGGCCAGTGACGGTTCGGTTTCCATCAACCACGAGCCAAGACGTACGGCCAGGACCGGCGCAGGCGGGCACCACGGCCGGTGCAATGCCCGGCGCAACTCGCGCATGAACTCCGCGTTCGTCACCGGGTTCGGTCCCGTGGCGTTGAATACACCGATCGCGTCATCCCGCTCGATGGAGTCCAGCAACATTTGATTCATATCCGCCAGATGAATCCAGCTGACATATTGCCGGCCATCACCCGCCGCCCCGCCAAGGAACCATTTGGTCAATTTTCCCAAAACGGACAGCGCGCCGGCATCGCGGGCCAGCACCAGGCCGATCCGCAATAACACCCGGCGGGTCGAGGACATGGGAACGAACTTGAAGGCGTTTTCCCAAAGCCGGCAGGTTTCCACCGCCGTGCCCTGGCCTGACGGGGTGTTTTCCTCGCACCAGCGGTCGTCCAGATCGCCGTAAAACGCGAGTGACCCGGCCTGCACCCACACGCGCGGCGGCTTTGCCACGTTGTGAATGGCGGCGGCCAAGGTGTTCACGGAATTGATGCGCGACTCGTTGATCTCGCGAATGTTCCCCGGCGTGTGCACGCAATTCACGCTGCGGCCGGTGAAATTGACGATGGCGTGGGCGCCGTCCACCAATTGCACCCAGTCGCCGAGCGACCGGCCGTTCCACGCCACCTCCGCAACGCCATCATCGCGTGGACGCGGTGAACGGGTCAACACCACCACCTCGTAATTTTTCGAAAGCAATTGCGCGGCGAGCGCCCGGCCGAGAAAGCCGCTGCCGCCCGCGAGCACAACGCGTTTTTTGTTCATGACCCGCTTCCCTCCAATTTCAGCACCGGCACGTTTTGATCGGTCAAAGGATTGACGCCAAACCGGCCCTGCTCCAGTTCTTCCAGCCATTTCCGGGCCAATTCACAGGTAGTTGCCAGATTCAGGCTTTCATGGACGTGCGGGTATTTTTCGAGATTGGCGAGGGCGAGCTTGAACAGTGCCGCCGCCGGTCGCAGCCGGTTCTTTTGCAGGTGCACGAAGGCCCCGGTGAGTTGAATGAGTCCCTTGTAAAACGCACCGTTCGGCCCGTATTTGTCCTTGAGCCAAAGCTGTTCCAGCACGTCATGCGCCTCGTAAAACTGCCGGCGGTTGAAACAATCGAAATAGCCGAGGTAATGCGGATCCAGCTGCTGCCCATGATGCTGGGCGACCATATCGGCGACGCGTTTGCTCTTGCTCACCCGCCCAGTTTAAAGTCCCAGGCCCAAAGTCCAAAGTCCAAAGTCGCCGACAGTGATTGCGGTAGGGACGGCCCGCCGGGCCGTCCGCGGACGCGCGAGCCGCACAATCCTGCCTGACATGATAGTGCCCTAATCGGGTAGCAGGGCACGACGTAAGGAGTGCTTGCCCAGCGACTCGTCACCTCGGTGCCTACAAATTAGGACGGTACCCCCAACGTTGACAACTTCCCCGTCCTGCGACACTCTGCGCGCATGGCGAAACCTGCTTTGGGACGCGGCCTCGGCGCGTTGTTGGGCGGCAGCCCGGTTTTGACCCCGCCGGCCCCCGCGCCCGCCGTTCCGTCCCCGGCTCCTGTCCCGGTGACTGCGCCCGCGCCTGACTCGCGCGAACGGGTGCAACGCGTGCCGCTGGACCGCCTGCGTCCCTGCCCGCTCCAGCCGCGCAAGGATTTCTCCGCCGAGGCCCTGCGTGAACTGGCCGATTCCATCCGCGAACAGGGCATCGTCCAACCGCTCATCGTCCGCGAACGCGACGGTTATTTTGAATTGATCGCCGGTGAACGCCGCTGGCGCGCCGCGCAACTTCTGCAACTGCCGGAAGTCCCCATCATTGTCCGCCAGGCCGATGATCGCGCCGTGCTGGAACTGGCACTCATCGAAAATCTCCAGCGCGAAAATCTCAACGCCCTCGAGGAGGCACAGGGTTACGCGCAATTGGCTGAACAATTCCAACTCACCCAGGAGGAGATCGCCGGCAAGGTCGGCAAAAGCCGCGCCGTGGTGGCCAATGCCCTGCGCCTGCTGAAACTGCCGTTGCCCATCCAAAGTTTTCTCCGCGATGGCCGGCTTTCCGTCGGCCATGCCAAGGTCATTCTGGGCCTGGCAAACGAGAAAGACCAAAAACTGGTCGCCGAGCGCGTCGTCAAGGAAGGCCTGAACGTGCGCCAGACTGAAGGGCTGCTGGCCCGGCTGCAACGGCGCGGTGCGCGCCCGACGGCGCCCCGGCCGGAAACCGTGGCGGCACCCGCGGGCGACCCGCACGTGGCGGACCTCGAAGACCGGCTGCGCGAAGTTTTTGCCACCAAGGTCCAGCTCCATTACGCGGCAGGCAAAGGCACGGTGGAAATTTCCTTTTTCAGCGACAAGGAATTGGAACGGATTTTGCAAATTCTTGGAGTCGCCACCGATTAAAAATTGCGTGCGCCACCGGGTTTCTGCAAGATTTCAGGCAAATGAACACACCTGAACTAAGGGAACAGTGCGCCCAACGATTGCTGTCCGGCGCATCCAACGCCGGACGCATGACGGCGTTTGTGGGATTGGATGGCTTCGTGGATGAAATCCTCCACGTCGTGGACAAGCGCGACGGCCCGGACTCATTCCAACGGCTGGCGACCATTTCCCAACTGGCTGAGCGGGTGGCGGCGGCGGCAGGCAAAAGCACCAACATCGAAATCGTCAATCGCGTCACCAAACTCGGCGGCAACGGCCCCATCATGGCCAATGCCCTGGCCAGCTTCGGCCTGAAGGTCACCTACCTTGGCAACCTCGGCTGGCCCAACCTCCATCCCGTCTTTGCCGACTTCGCCAAACGTGCCGACGTTCATTCCATTGCCGAACCCGGCCACACCGACGCGCTGGAGTTCGATGACGGCAAGGTCATGATCGGCAAAATTCTGTCGCTCAACGACGTGAACTGGTCGAACATCCAATCGCGCTTTGGCCAGGATAAATTTACCGCCCAGTTCACCGGCGCCGACCTGGTCGGGTTCGTCAACTGGACCATGTTGACTCACATGGGCGAAATCTGGGAGGCGACCCTCAAGGAAATCTGCCCCGCCTTGAAGGGCAAACGGCGCGTGATGTTTTTTGACCTGGCCGACCCGGAAAAACGCAAACCGGAAGACATCCGGCAGGCGCTGAAGACCATCGCGCAATTTGAAAAATACTTCGACGTGATCCTGGGACTGAATGAAAAAGAGGCATACGAGATCGGTGACGTGCTGGGATTGCCGACCACCGGTAAATCCCCGGATGCGCTCTCCGCACTGGCGCTGGCAATCAACCGGCGCGTACCGGTGAACACGCTGGTCATTCATCCCGTCAGCTATGCGCTGGCCGCGGGCAACGACGTCGTCTCGCTGGTCGAAGGCCCGTTCACGCCCAAACCACTCATCACCACCGGCGCCGGCGACCATTTCAATTCCGGTTTCTGCCTCGGCAAGTTGCTGGGCCTGGACAACGCGCAATCCATCCTGACCGGCGTCGCCACCAGCGGCCATTACGTTCGAACCGCACAAAGTCCAAGCATCCCCGACCTGGCCAGAATGCTCCGGGCCTGGCCAGCCAGGAGTGACGGGTGACACGTGGCGGGTGACGCGATTCCACTGCAATGTCTACCTCGTAATTAATCGGCCGTTTATGGAACAGACATCAATAAGGATAAATCAAGGAACTGACCGACTGGAATCCTTTGGCATTTACCAACTGGCGGGGCAACTGTTCGACGACTTCTGGCATGATTCCGAACTGTTGGAAAAGGATTTTCACGGGCGCGAACTGGCGAAGCAGCAGGTTCGAAGTTTGGACTCGATCTGCGCCAACATCGAAGAGGGTTTCGGACGCGGTTTTGGAAAAGAACTGCCGCAGCACCTAAAAATCGCCCGCGGAGAGGCGCGGGAAAGTCAGGGGCGCTATAAAATATGTTGGCATCTGCTCCACGGAGCAATCATCCGTAACCGCATCGCCACGCTTGACCACATCATCGGCGGCTTGACCAAAACTATTTCAACCATCGAAGGACGGCACAAAATGGCCGGGGACGCGCCGGGCGTCACTTCTCGTCACCCGTCACCCGTCACCCGTCACGCTCAATGATTTTAGACATTATCAAATATGGCCATCCCGTTTTGCGCCAGAAAGGCGAGCGCATCGAACGGCTCACCCCGGAAATCAAAAAGCTGATTGCTGATATGCTGGAGACCATGCACGCCAGTAACGGTGTCGGCCTGGCCGCCCAGCAAATCGGCCGCGCATTGCAGCTTACCGTGATTGACGTGCGCGAAGCGAAGGACCGCCCGTCGTGGCTCGAACGGGACGGTCAGCCCGCCGACATCAACAGTTTTATGCCGCTGGTTTTGATTAATCCCGAAATCAAACCTCAGGGCGACTCCGTTGTCGCCGGCGAAGGCTGCCTGAGTTTTCCGGAAATTTTTGGGGAAATTGCCCGACCCGGTTCCGTGGACGTAAAGGCGTTGAACGAAAAGGGCAAACCGATCGAATTCCGCTGCGGTGGACTGCTCGCGCGCGCCGTTCAACACGAGGTCGACCACCTCAACGGCATTCTGTTCATTGACCGGATGGACAAGGCCACCAAGGAGGAATTGCGTCCGCAACTCGACGCCCTGCAAGCCGCCACCAGGGCGGAACTGCAAAAGAAATAATTTCGGATTCTCCTTCTCCGCGTTATTTGCTCGCGCGCGGGAGCGGGAGAGCAGCGCAAACAGACGTAGCGGCGTCTCGATAGAACGCCGTCAGTTCCGATTGATTTATGAAATCGTTCATCCTACGTTCATTTCCACGTCCTGTTCGGCGGCTTTGCCTGAACCCTGGACGTTAGCTGGCAGATGAAGCGGTTCTCAAAATTTACACTTTCGCTGATTGCTCAGTGTCTTCTGCTGCTGCTCGCGATGTGCCTCCTCGACGGCGAGCAGTCGGCTATTGTGCTGGCTATGCTTTGCACGGTCTGGAATTTGGCACTCATTTGCGATTGGATTTTGTGCAGGTCTGGTTTTCTACGACATAAGGCGTGGATGCAGGCTTTACCAGCGGCAGTGCTTTTCGTCTTGCCAGTTGTATTTTTCGGTATTGCATTGGGGGTGAGATGGTGAAGATGCCAGCTAACAAATCGCTGCAGGCAACGCGGGATGCCACGCCGTCAGCCTGCCCCGAAAGCTTTCGGGGTTCCGCTTCGCGGTTCACGTCATTTGGTCCCGTGTGTCTGAGCTTTTTCCGTCAGGCCAAGTGAGCCTCGATGAATACCGAGCAAAAACGCCAGACGACTTTACGCGTCACCCACTCGAAGATTCCGGGATGGCACCGACGTGTCCACGAGATGCAGCAATGCAAGTCTCTCGATGCACTAGTAACGCTGCATGGACCACCGCATCACAAGGTTCAGCAACAAGGTTTAGAGATTTGGCATTACCCTCTCGGAACCGAAGAGGGAATGTTGTATAGCATTCATGTCTCAGTGCATGCAGACAAGTCAATGCAGGCATTTCTATATTTTGAGCCGACCAACAATCCGAAGGCCTCGTCCCCACGTCGTTGGTGGCAGTTTTGGAAATGGTAGCATGAAACGTTGGCTAGCACCGCGCTGGAGCTAACTCCGATACACGGCATCGCGAGCGGGCTTGCCACGGCCCCTTGAGTTTTGGGACGAGATATGAAATTTGTTTGTCATCGCTATATTGCTGAGTTGGCCGCCGGTCGGCGTGGTTCAGTTTTGGGACGTTAGGCGACCTCATCATGCACAAGGTGAACACAACAAAAACGGTTGAGATCTCCAATATCAATTTATCCCGTTCAGCCGGTGCCGGACGATTTCATGCCGAAGTCCGTCACCACAGATAATCTTACGGATTTCGTAATCGATAAAAGAGGGAACCGGTCTGGATGGTGATTGTGGCGTTGTAGTTGCTGCCCATGATAACGGGTGTTACAGGAACCGTGGTCCAGTTGGACAGCGTGGAGGACTGCACAAGATTGAAGTTCGCTATATTGGTGGGCCAGGAAAGCACGACCGAATTGCTGAGTGTCGCAATTGTCAGCATCGGCGTGCCGGGCAAGTTCATACCGAGCACGTTGAAGGGAATGCTGATGCCGGAGGATCCGCCTGCTGCGCTGGCTTGGAGAATCACATTTGTGCCAGCCTGAAGCACTGCGATGTTGCCGGACCAGATGCCGTTCGAGAAATCGGTGGTTGCGCCCGGGTTGATGGGGATGGCAACAAAATCCTTGGCGTACCGCAAATCCACAAAGAACCATTGGGTGCCACCAAGATCGGTGGGGAAAAGATCTCCGTAATCCCAGTAAGATTGATTGATGGCCCCGTCCGGAAATGTGGCCGGGAGGGCATAGCTCCAGAAGATATTGGTGTTGATTTCGTGCGCCGTAATCACGTAGGTGTTGCCAGCGGAAAGCACCAGGGGCGTAGGCAAAGGCGTGTCCACCCAGGTACCTGGCACACCGACGACATTCTGCGAGACGAGAAGGTGCCCGCTAGCGGTCCAGATGGAGACCTTGTCCCCAAAATAGCTTAGGAAATCAGTCACTTTGAGGTTTGTGTTGGGCGTAAACGAGTTGCCTACCGTGCTTTCTTCGCCTTCGTCGTAATATATTTGGTCCGGGCTCGGATAACCCAGGATGGTATTCGTCCCCGGAGCGTTGCCGGCTATCAGAGCCGACAGCGTGACCGGCAATAGGTAGTCCAATGTATTGTTCGCAATATCCTGCGCGGTGATTGTGACGGGGAACGATGTGCCGGCCTGCTGCGGGGAGGATACAGTGCCCCAGGCAAAATGATCGACCTGTACGGCGTCAGTAATCGTCATTGAGGCGGAACCTTGCGTCCAATTTGCGACCCGCGCGGTAACCGTGACGTTTTGCGGGCCTTCAATGGCGTTATCGTTCACAAAAGTCAGATTGAATACAGCGGACGTCTGACCTGTAGAAAGGACAGTTGCGGCCGGAACAATCAACTTTGAAGGGTCGCTTGAGGTAAGAGAAACAGTGAAGTTCGCGCCCACAACAGTTCCCGCGCTTACGGAGCCGGCATTATTCAGCGTTCCCGCAGCTTTAGAGGCACTGGCCGGTAAGGTGACCGACAGGGTTGTCGTATTGGTGCTGTGAACCAGGATCGTCGCATGTGTCGGGGAAAAATTGGTGGCCGTGGCGGTGATGTTGACGTTTTGATCCCCGTCCAGCAGCGTGTCGTTGACGATCGTCAGGTCAAAGACGGCGTTGCTTTGCCCGGCGGGGATCACCAGGCTGGATGGCACCGTCACCTTGTTGGTGTTGCTGGAGGTCAAATTAACAACCAGATCATTGCTGGAGGTTGAAGTGAGTGCGATCTTCCCCTGGCCGGCCAGCACGCCGTCGCCCTCGGTCGCCGAGGCGGGAATCGCCAACTGAATGGAGGGTGGAAAATAGGGCGGAGTATTAGAGATCCACGTGAGCAACCCCGGTCTCCAGGGGATCAGGTTGTAGGAAAGACCCGACGAGTTGGTGTCCCCCTGGTAGAGAAATTGCATATTGCATGGGTCTATAGTCTGCGTCTGGTCGGGATTGTTGCGAACCATATCACCGTGGCTGATGTCGGCCGTCCAAGCGCTGCCGTTGAAGGTGACGTTGGCCTTGCCGGCGAAGGGATTGCTCTCGGTCGCTGCCAGTGGAGTCCATGAACCCCCGAGATTGGTCGCGGTAAAGGATCGGAAATACCTGTTTCCTGTGGCGCCGATGCACTCGACGATCATCAGGTACTTGGGGGTTGTCGCCTGCACCGTGTAGACCTGCACCGCCTCGAACAGGTTGTTCTGGGTGTCCGACATGATGGTTGTCGTGTTGGTGAAGGTGCCCGGGAAGTTGCCGATCGGCATCGTTGCCCGGTAGATGTTGCCGTTGTCATTCGCGAAGAAGAGATAGGCGTTCGTGCTGTCGCAGATTACCGTTTCGTCGATGGAGCTTCCCTGATAGAGATCGTATGGGCCCGCCCAGCCCGTTGGCTTGGTGGGATCGGACGAGGTCAGGTAACTGAAACTCCACGGCCCCCACTCGTACATAAGAACCCAGATGTTTTTCGGGGCAAAATAGATCAGCGTCGGCGCAACGGTCGCCACCGGCATCGCGTACTGAGTGGCGGTGGCCATCTGATACCAATTGGTGAAGGTCATCATGCCACCGCCGTAGTTCCCCGAGCTATTGACCGTCGACATGTAGACAATGAACTCGCCGTTGTAGTTGACGCAGCTAAAGTCTTTGAGCGCGATCCACCCGTGCTGTGGCTGGGCAAGCGGGCCCGTCGACGTCCATTCGAAGTTCGTGGGCAGCGCACAATCCTGCGCGAAACAGACGGATAATGAGCAGCAGATTATTGAAAACCATAGGACGGTAGCGACCTTAGAAACGCCTTTTCGCCGCATTTTTGCAATCGACTTCTTCTGCTGCGATTTAAAGGCTAGCCATTTCAGAGTCTGTAGCACAATTGTGAGGAATTTAATCCTGAGTTTAGGTTAAATCAATTATTTTGATGAATTTGCGCTATTGCACGCAGACATTTGGCGCGTATGCATTCATGAGTGTGGTTCCCATTTTCGCCGTTTTTCTTTTACCATTGGCACTTCTTACAACGTTTTGCTTGAGAACCATTGTTGTGCGAGGCGTTCGAGGTAAATCTGCGCCTAACACCGCGCTGCAGCCAACGCCGAGGTAGCGTCCCAATTTGGCTGTAGGGCACGACGTAAGGAGTGCCGCCCCAAATGACTCGTTACCTCGTCTCCTACAAATCGTGACACTGCCAACGCCGACTGCCCCTTGAGTTTATGGACGGTTTGAGATATACAACGATAATCGAGTTTGCGGAGCCACTCGCCCGTCGGCGTGGCTCAGCTTTGGAACGTTAGACCACCTCTTGTACATGAACAAAACAGCACTCTTCCCACGGGGAGGCCAGATTTGGGAGGTCATTGACGACTGTGACGCGCAGATTCAGTATCTTTTCACAGCGCCCATCACCTTCAGCGGTTCTGGCAAACTTAGTGCTGGCGAGCGAGTTTGTGTTATGACCGGGACCACTGATCCGCAGCCAGCGATTGTGAGTTTTTTGCCGGTTCGCTATGATGAGTTGCATGACAGTCTTGTTCCTCCCGACATACGCGACACACCTCGCTACAAAAAGTACATGCTCTCGGTGAAGACTGGATACTTTTATGAGCATTTCAGGCTTATCGAGGATGTGGCCTGACAAATCGCTGCAGGCATTTGAATCCCGCCCACCCTCCGTCCGGCAATGCGGGACCACGTAAGACGGGCGTGCCTGAGCTCTGGACGTCAGGCCGAAAGAAGCCATGAATTGGAATAGAATTTTGTCCAGTTTGGTGGCGATTACTTATATCGCCCTCGCGCTGATTTTCAGCGGAGGTGCATTGGCTTTCAAGCTTGGCCTTATTTTGATTATGCCACTTGCTTGCATTTGGTTTTCAGATGCGATGGGTAGTTATACCGGGCTTGGACTGATGGCGTATGATTACCCTATCACCAAGCAGTCACCGGGGATATTGGTTTGCATCATGGGTTGGGTTGTATTGCTGTTGCCGGCAGTTATCGTGGTTATCGGTTATTTTTCGGCCTAAAACCGCGCTGGAGCCAACTCCGATACACGGCATCGCGAACGGGCTTGCCACTGCCCCTTGAGTTTTGAGCCGGGATATGAGATTGGTTTGTCATTGTTCCATTGCTGAACTGGCCACAGGTGACGGTGGCTCGGTTTTGGAACGTTAGGCATCGAGATGCGTTATGTGGGAAGAAGACCCAAGATGGCAGCAGGCGAATTACCGGGTTTTGGTTTGGTCGGTCGCCATCGGCGTGGTGGGTAGCTTCTTCATTTCTCTCTTTTCCGATGACTGGCGGATATTTCTGATATTTCTTGAGGTGTTGGGGGTTATCCTGGCCGCACTTTGTATCTATGCAGCTTTCGTGTGGACAGTGGCACATCTGGGAGTCAAGCTTTGGAGAGTGTTTAGAAAGTTAGGGCACAAAAATGACGACGCCTGACAAATCGTTCCAGGCAACGCGGGATGGCGTGGTCGCCTGCCCCGAAAGCTTTCGGGGTTCCGTCCCGCAGTGCGGGACGGAGGGCGGGCATGCCTAAGCTCTGGATGTTAGGCACATAAAGTGGGCGCATGGATATGCCTTTGATGACTATAGACAGGCTACATCAGATTTGCCTGGCCGCCCTGGAGGTGATCGTTCTGGCCCTTTATGTGGTTTGTCATACGGTGGATTTGTCCTTTCTCGACATTTGGATATACTGGCTCGCTATGGTGTTCTTCTGGCTGGTTTTTTTGCTATTGGTGGCATCGGCGCGGATGTTCTCGAAGCACCGGTTCCTGGCCACGGCCGGGCTTGGTTTGGTAGCGGTGATCGCCATTCAAATTCTATTTTCCAGCCCTTTCCTAGTCAGCAGATGACATGAATGATTTGACTCACCTGACACCGTGCTGGAGTCAGTCCTATGCACGGCATTCATCGTCGCTCGAAAGCCATGGTGGACAGGTCACGAACGGGCCCGCCACCGACCTTTCGCCGTCGCCCGTAGTGATGGCAGTTCTGGTTGTGATATTCCTTTTCTTCACCAGGAGCCGATAAAATCCAAAATAAGTCACTGTCGCAAAGAACTTTACTTGACAGCCGCCGACTTAACTGTCACAAATATACAACTCCATAAGCGGCGAAGTGTGAAAACATGGTTTGATTTTTTATACCTGATTTGGCGCCAAATCAGGCGTCGCATTTGGGGGACCTCGTGATTTCGGCGCGCTTACCCTTCTGACTTCCATTCCGAATTATGAAAATGCTTAAAATCAGTGTTTCCACCATCGCGCAATCCATGATGGCCTTGACCGGTCTGATGTACCTGGGGCTTTGTACGCCAGCCGCCGGCGCCAGCGCGGATTTCGTGAATGGCAATGTGGTCCAGTTCGACGACAACGGCATCTGGACCTGGTATTCGGACGAGCGGACTGTAGTGGACACCAACCGCGACAAGCTGGTGGTTGGTTGCGTTGAAAACGGAGCAGGTCTGGGAGGGACGAATCGCGACGGAGATATCAATGTCACCATCTGGGATGTTCCAAGCGCGGCCGGGCCGCAGTCCACCCTGAAATACGCCCTGCTTTCTTTCGGCGGTGGCGATGATCACAATGCGCCCGGACTTCTGGTCATGCCAAATGGCCATTATCTGGCAATGTACACCGGGCACAATGCCGACAAATTCACGCTCTACCGCATCTATGACCCGGTCACCGGCATCTGGACACCGGAAGCGACCAATGATTGGAGCACGCAGCCCGGCGGTGACGATTTCAACACCACCTATTCCAATCCTAATAATATGCCGGCGGAGGGGCGCACTTATGATTTTGCGCGTGGCAATGGTGGCGGCAGTCCGAACAGCATCATTACGACCAATTTCGGGAACACGTGGACTTATGGCGGAGAGTTGACGACCAACAACATCCCCGGCTACGTGCAGGGCTACTTCAAGTACTGGGGCAATGGTGTGGATCGCGTCGATTTTATCTGCACGGAAGCCCATCCCCGTGACTATGACACGAGCATGTATCACGGGTATGTAAGCAATGCCATGAGCTTCAATTCATTCGGGACGTTAATGGACACCAATATCCTCGACAAATTGACCATCCCCAAGCCGCAAAATTTCACTCCCATTTTTCTCGCCGGCACAGTGATGCCACCGGGCCAGACCAACTATCGCTGTTGGAACGACGATGTCTGTCGATATGCCGACGGCACGATTGAGTGCATCATTGCGGCCAGGATCAACGACAACACGCAAGGCAACGACGCGAACATCAGTCCGGATCACGCCTTCTTCTTCTGCCGCTTTGATGGCACCGAATGGACCTCCACCTATTTGTGCCAGGCGGGCTATAAATTGTATTCCAGTGAAGCCGACTATGTCGGTTTGGGCTGCTTGAACCCGAACGACCCGAATACCATCTACCTCTCGACCAAATTCGATCCCCGCGCCGTCCAACCCGGGGTCAGGGATACCAACCTGCAATACTCGGCGCAGCACGAAATATGGAAAGGTGTGACCACGAACCACGGAGCAAGTTTCACCTGGACGCCCATCACGCAAAATTCATATCGCGACAATCTTCGCCCGCTGATGCCGGCCTGGGACAACAATGATTCGGCCTTGCTCTGGTTCCGGGGCACTTATAACTCCGCGCAGAGCGTCGATGGAGCGGTTTTGGGCATTGTGGAGCATCGCTCGGAAGTCACCGGACAGATGCACTACGTGGATGCAGTCGCCGGCGCCGGCGGCAACACAACCTTGACGGACGGCTCGACGCTCACCTTGAGTCCATCGGCCAACCAATGGCATTCTCAAACCGGGGTGGGCAATGGCGGCACCATCATCAGCTCAGCCGATTCAAATGCCGAAACTCCGACGAACATCATGACCACCGTGACGGTGCCCGGCGCCGGAACTTACGATGTGTGGGTTGATTTCTGGGGAAACCCGGCGGCGGACTGGCGGATTGAAGCGGGTCTTAGCCTGACCAACATGCCGATCTACCGATCGGAGAAATGCGAACAGGTCCAGCCCTGGACCCAGGACACCAGTCTGGTGCTGACCAACATCACCCCGGCCAGCAATTATCTTTACCAGGCTTATGTCGGCAGGGTGGCGGTTTCCAACAACTTGAGCATCAAGGTATATGTGGATGGTTACGACGTTGCGACCGGTCTCACGGGCACGGCGACGGGCAACACCTGCCGCACGTGGTATGACGGCGTCAGCTATGCCGCGGTGGAACCATTCCAAATCCAGAACGTCTACCGCAGCGGGCCATCGGCCGTAACCCTGGTTTGGAATTCGCCGCCGCCGGAAATGTCGCTGACGACCCCGGCTTACACGGTGCAGAAAACCACCAGTTTGAATCCTCCGATAACGTGGACCACGGTGGCGACGGGGATTCCCGCCACGTCCGAGGCCTATACCACCACCAACGTTGACAATTCCGCCAGCGACAGCGCAGCGTTTTATCGCGTCATTCGACAGTAAGCCGGCGGCGGGACTTGGATTGTCAGGCCGCACCCGCAAGGTGCACGGATATGATACCATTTGGATTGATCGCGCTGGGTCTTTTCTGGGTTGCCGCCATCAAGCTGTGGTTCACTGACGGTCCCCGGATTCCCATCATTGGCATCGCCTTATGGCTGATCTTCTACTTTGGAGTCCCGATGTTGCATTGGCCGGGTGTCGTTTTTCTCGTGGTGGAGTGCATCCTGGGCGTGGTGCTCCTGCTGATTGACAGATACAAGTCCGCGTTGATGTAAGATCGATTTGGATTGGGATATTATGCAGCCAAACACCGTGCCAAAGACTTTCGGGGAATTTACCGTTTGATTACAGCCACCGGTGCCCTAGTTTTTCACCGCGGAAGAATGCCAGACCCAGTCGCCCTTCCGGTTGTCCACGCCTCCGCCTTTAGTGAAAACAACCACTCCACCATCGTCCGTCTCGTTCCAGCCGACGGAATAGAGCACGAACTGGCCGTCGGCGGTCCTTCGATATTGCAGTGGCTGGCCGTTGATGATGTCGTGCGGAATTGGTTTCAGATATTGCGGCGCGAGGGCATCAAGCGAACCGGGATACGTCCCGTGCGCCAGGCGATAACGTTCCAGCGCGATGGCGACGCGCGCCAGATCCACCGACTCCTGCGCGGAGGCCGATTTGGTCACGGCCGCGCCCAGCGCGGGCAGGAGCAATCTCTGCATGACATTGAACGGCGTGGGATGTTTTGTGCCAGCGATGACGGCGTCATCCGCGTGCAAAACATTTTCCGGGCGGACCAGGTGCTGATCCACTTCCGCCGATGGCAGATAAAATTCCAGGACCTGGCGGGCACAGCGCAATTCATTTTGATAAAACCAGCCGTTGGGGATTAAGCGCCAGAGGGTTGGCGCAAACGCGCGCGACGAAGCGTCGCCACCATCTTCCCCGGCCAGAGCAGGCATTTGCTCCGGATAGCGTCGCAGATACTCAATGTCGCCGATTTCGCACAACATCAGTTCCCCGCGCATGGCAACGTGATAATCGGAAAGGAAATCCCGCTTTGCCAATTCCGAGTCGAGTTCGGCAAGTTGCGCGTCCGACCAGTGGTGTTGCACCAAACCTTCCCAGACCGGCTGCAGCGTGAGGTTCATGATGGCAATGCTTACCAGGTGGGAAATCAGGAAGGGTTCGGTGTGGATGGAATCACTCAACCGCAGCATGAGTTTCACATCGGCCAATGCCTGGTCACTTTGGTCGTTTTGCAATTCGGCAATGGCGCGCAGTTGCAATATTTTTGCGCAGCCTTTCAGGCTCGCCAAATGCGGGAGCAAAATGTCGGCGGGAGGCTGCATATCGTAACCCAGTGGAAAACGCGAATAAGGCAACTGTGCCGCCTGGCGCAGTTGTTCAAGGGTCGCGTCGTACGGACTCAAGGCCAACAGAACGTCCTGCGACGGCGTTTGCGGTTGTGGTGCGACGGGGAACTCATTCGTTTTGACCGTCAGCGTGCGATAGTATTGCTGCCAGACGCTCAGATCGCTCATGATCGCTTTCTGCCAGTTGCCAGTGCCGTTGGCAGGACTGTCACCGGTCCCGGAAATGGGCATCTCCAGCGGATTCACGAGATTGGTGTCCCACGGTCTTGAATCATCGTCACCGTTGGAGTGCGGATTTCTATGCTGTGCACGCCATTTCGGGTCCATCAATTTGTCCACGGTGTCAAAAACCGGCGCCATGGCAAAATTCTGGTCATCGGGCACGGCCGGTGGAATGGCACTGGCGGCATCAAACCGTTCGCCCCGGGCTACCCACTGGCGTTTGAACTGGTCCCAATCATGTTTGCCCCGCCAGTCCTCCTCCGCGTAAAAAAGCAGGATAAATGTGACCAAACAGGCAAGGACGAAGAGGAACCGTTTGAAATTGTGCCAGGAACCCAGCCAGCGGATGAAGCCAATCGTGAGGAAAAGGGAAAGCACGATGCAAATCGAAAGGAACAGCGCAAAGGCGGGCAGCCCCAAATAGTTCGCCAGCAGGGATGGCACAAATCCGGCGGAAAAAACGGCGATAAAAACAACGGTCGTAAGTATAACGAACCAGACCGAGAGTGCGCGTGGGCTTATCCATGCTTTATTTTGGGTCTCTTTTGATTTCTCATCCATAAACTTATTTGTGTGTCCGGCTTGAGTCGGACGAATTCCTGCCAGCACAAACCCTGCAACTTTATGCCGTCAACGTTTCGAATGGCCGTTCACTACGCGGCAACGGCAACAATTTCGGCGCCTCGGCTTCGCCTTTCTGGCCCGAACCCATCATTTCGACCAGCAACCGTTGCTGTTGGCGCACTTCCACAATGACTTCCGCCGGCGGCGGCAAATATTTTTCCGCCACCGCCGGTGCGTTCTCGCGCATCGAGAAATCCACGGTGAAGATGAAAATCCAGATGGCCGCCAGACCGGCCCAGGCAACCGGATGGGGCCACAGGATGGCCGAGAGACGAGAGACGAGGGACGAGGCTCCAAACTGTTCCTGCGCTCGACGCTCAACCTTCGCCCCCTGACCAGCCGTGGCAAGGATTTCCTCGCGCCATTCGGCGGGGACCTGCCGGAGCGGCCGGCGTTGCAGTCTTTTTTCAAAATCGTCGTGATTCATTTGATTTCCTCGTAAAGGGGACGCAGGCGGTCGCGCAATTTGTCTAAACCATAGCGATACCGGCTGGCGGCCGTATTCTGGGGAATGTCCAGCGCGGCGGCGATTTGCTCAAAGGTCAGCCCTTCCCACAGTTTCAAGTGCACGACGGCACGCTGGTCGGGCGGCAATTCGGCCAGCGCCCCCGCGAGTCCGGTGCGGAAGGCCTGCTCATCCGGATCATTGGCCAGTGCGAACGATGAAATGGTTTCGGCGGCGAAATTATCCTTTACCCGTTCACGCGTACCGCGTCGGCGGATCAAATCAATCGCCGCATTATGCGCGAGCCGGATAAGAAACGCGCGTTCGTCGCGGACGCCGCCCAGCAATTCAGGTTGGCGAGCGAGTTTGACAAAGACTTCCTGTAGCAAATCGTGTGTATCGGATTTATCGCGCGTGAAATTAAGGAGAAAGGCATAAAGCGACTGGGCGTGCTCGTCGTAGAGCCGTTCGAGTTCCGGTTCCCGCCGCATTCCACCTGATATGACGCGCTTGCCGGTCCGATTTGTCTAGTGAATTTAATGTGGAGGGTTCGGCTCGCCGGGTCGAAGCCCTGGCAAAGACTGGCGCCCCGGCACGGACTCGAACCGTGAACCAACCCCGAAAGCATTCGGGGCTGCGCTTCCAGGTGAAACTTTTCGGCTTGCCGGGTCGAAGCCCTGGCGAAGACTGGTGCCCCGGCACGGACTCGAACCGTGAACCAATTGATTAAGAGTCAACTGCTCTACCAATTGAGCTACCGAGGCACTCAAAAGAGGATGCGCAGCATCTCATAACCCTGCGGTTTGTCAACTGTGGGCGAATCCGTTCGAGACCTGACTTGCGTCTACCACCTGGTAGCAGCGCCCTGGGGAATCACATTGGAATGACCTGCCGGCTGCCCCGGTAGGTTATGACTTTATCCGGGTTGCCGGTGATGCCCACACCCATGCCATGGTCTTTCCCGACGATGACAATGTCAAAAGTACGTTCCGGCAACATGCCGGGAAAGGACCCTTTCCGGTCGTCAATCGTAAGCTGGCGTTTGGCGTCGTCCCAGTGAAACGCGATGGTGGCGTAAACGCCTTTCTCGTAATCGTAATTGTCGTTCTCATCTTCATACAACGTGAAGTCTCCATCCGCGCCGGGATAGATGCGCAGTTCAACCGGGTCAGCCGGCTTTTCCGCTGCATATTGGATGAACGGACCCATCGGAATGATGGAACCGGCCCTGACCAGCAGCGGGATTTTGTCGATGGGCGCATCGGCGGCGATCGTTTGGCCGCCGGCGATCGTTTCGCCGGTCCAGAAATCAGTCCATGGTGTCCCGGCGGGCAGATAGACCGGCCGGGTTTGCGGGCGCGGTTCAACAATCTGTTCTTTGGCGAAAATCGCCGGCGTCTTCCAAAACAGTTGGGCTTTGAACGCGCCCAGGACCGAGTTCGCCGTCTCGCAGGCAAAGTCGTATTCCTTCCCGGCCTGGAGTTCTATCGGAACCGTCTCAGCCTCCATCGCCGAGTAACTGTTGTCCAGCAAATGGCCGTCCAGAAAAACGCGTTTCGGGCCGAAGCTCCTGAAGTGGAACCGATACGTCCCGGTCTCCGCCGGAACCAGCTTGCCTTCCCAACGCATCGAAAATTTTGGGTTGGTAATATAATCCGGCCAGCCGGTGTACCAGAACAGGTTGACGTTCGTCTCCACCTGTTCGTGGCAAATCGTGCCGAAGTGGTCATCGCTGTAATATTTGACGTCCAGGCCCGGCCGGCCGTCTTTGGTCCGGAAAAATTCGGCCGGGATGAGGACGCTGGCTTCCGGCGGACGATGAAGCATGTATTCCGTTACCGGACAGACCATGATGGCCGGGCCAAACATGAATTGATCGTCAATGGGGAAGGTATTTGTGTCGGCGGTAAAATCCATGGGCAGACCGCGCATGATGGAATATCCGTGGCCGGTCACCTGCCAGGCGAGGGAATAAATATAAGGCATCAGACGATAGCGCAGGCTGTCCGCTTCCACCAAGGCGTTGGTAAAATCGCCGAACCGCCAGATTTCGCGCGGGGTTTCCGAACCGTGCGAGCGGAAGATGGGGCAGAAGGCGCCGAACTGGAACATGCGGGTGTACAATTCCTGATAGGCGGGGTCGTTGCCGCCACGGTCAAAAACGCCGCCGGCGCTGTTGAGTACAAACGCGCCGATGTCAAAGGTCCAATACGGAATGCCGGCCATGCTGTGATTGATCGCGGCCGGGATCTGCCGTTTGTAAACGGCCCAATCCGCGCCGATATCGCCCGACCAGGTGGTGGCGGCGGCCCGCTGCTGGCCGGCAAAGGTTGACCGGGTCAGGATATAGACGCGTTTCCGGTCGGTTTCCTGGCGCTGATGTTGATAGACCGATTCGGTGTCGAGCAACGAATACGGGTTGAGATACCGGGCGAAGGAGCCGAGATAATTGGTCCCGACCCGCTTCATTTCATATTCCTCGGAATCCTTGGTCAGGGCATTGACGATGTCAGGCTCGGTCGAGTCCATCCACCAGCCGTCGATGCCTTGCGAGAACAAACCCCGGCTCACGTATTGCCAGTACAGGTCATTGGCCGCCGGATTATAGGCATCGAAATATTTGAATCCGGCCCATCCGGTCGGTGGATAGAGGTAACCCCGTTGTTCCATGTCCTGGTAGATCGGGGTGGCCGGACCCAGGCCGGCCCAGATGGAAATGATGAGATGAAAACCTTCCTGATGCAGGATATCCATCATCTCTTTGGGATGGGGATATGCTTTTTCGTCAAAGAACATCCCGCCCCAGTTGGTGTTGCCGCCCCAGTAATTCCAGTCCTGGACGAGGCCATCGATGGGGATCTGGCGCTGGCGGTATTCCTGCGCAATCGCGAGGAGTTCGTCCTGGGACGCGTAGTGCTCCTTGCTTTGCCAATAACCGTAGGCCCACTTGCCGTACATCGGGGCTTGCCCGGTCAGGTCCCGGTATCCGGCGATAACCGCGTCCATGTTGGTGCCGGCGATGAAATAATAATCCACATTGTCGGCCACTTCGGACCAGAGCGACATTTTTTGTGGATTATCGGCAAAGATGGTCTTGGAATAATTGTCCCACAGGATGCCGTAGCCCGCGGTGGAAATCAGGAAGGGCGTGACCGCGTCGGTGTTGGCCTGCACGAGTTTGACGGTGCGCCCGCGATAATCCATGTAACCGTTCTGGTGCTGGCCCAGGCCGTAAAGGCCTTCCTCCGGCGTCAACGTGAAATCCTGCTCCACACTGAACGCGCTCGTTTCGTACTTTATCCGGACCGGAGTGATGACCGGTGCGCCTTGCTCCTTCAGCAGATTGCGATTGTTAGCGGTGAGAAATTGGATGGCGCCGTCGCTTTTGGACAGATTTACGGTGACGTTTTCAGAAGCCAAGGTAACGGTTCCGGTATCTTCCTGAACACGGATGTTCAGATCCGGTACGTTGGTTTGAATCACCACCAGGCTCGCCTTTGCGGGAGTGCCGCCCGTCCGCCACTTGAGCACGCGCACGGTGTCGTCCGCATAGAATTGCACCCGCACATGCAGAGCATCAGCGTTCAACTGAACGCCGTTTTGGATGCGTTGGACTGGCGCGCCCGGAGGCGTGGCGGGATGGGTGCAACAGGAAACGAGCAGGACGCTCAGACAGAAGGTACCGGGCAAAACCATCACCCCGGAGGTAAAAAGATACTTTTTCATTTTACAAAATTTCGGTTTGTTCCTTCCCGATGGTCAGCCTTCGAGCACGGCTTCAACCTGGATGGGTTTGGACTGCGGCGGACGCACGGGCAGGACGTTGCCGGCGATTTCCTTCCCGTTCACCAGCAACTTCTTCACTCCGCGTTGTTTGCCCTTCGGGTTTTTCACCGTGATGACGTAGGTGTTGCCACGAAAACGTCGCGTAACGGTGAAGCCTTTCCATCTTGCCGGAATCACCGGGTCCACCCGCAACCCGTCGTAATCGGTCCGGATCCCGAAGATCCACTGGGTGATGGTAAAATAGGTCCAGGCGGCGGTGCCGGTGAGCCAGGAATTCTTGGCCTCGCCGTGCGCCGGCGCGTCCTTGCCCGCAATCATCTGGGCAAAGACATACGGCTCACACCGGTGCAGTTCGCCGATGTTTTCGCGCGCGGACGGATTGATGCGCGTGTAATAATCGAACGCGCGGTTGCCGTTGCCGACCATGGTCTCGGAAATGATGATCCACGGATTGTTATGGCAGAAAATGCCGGCGTTTTCCTTGTAGCCCGGCGGGTACGAGGAAATTTCGCCCATTTCGATATAATACTTCGTGAACGCCGGTTGCTGGAGCACGATGCCGTGTTTGGTGGCGAGATGCCGGTTCACCGAATCCAGGGCCCGTTTCGCCTTGCCGTCCTTCAAGCCAATACCGGCCATGACGCACATGCCCTGTGATTCGATGAAAATCCTGCCTTCCTTGCATACCTTCGAGCCGATGGGTTTGCTGAAATCGTCGTAGGCGCGGATAAACCAGTCGCCGTCCCAACCGTGCTGGTAAATGACCTTTTCCATTCTGGCCGTTTCGGCCAGGCACCGTTCGGCTTCCGCGTTTTGACGGCGTTTTTTGGCGATGGCCGCGAGTTCCTTTCCGGCCATGACAAACAGGCCGGCGATAAAGACCGATTCAGCGGTCGTGCCGTCCTTGTTCGTCGTGGTCTGGAACGACTGGCCCGGTGTGTCGGAAAAGCAATTCAGGTTGAGGCAATCATTCCAGTCGGCGCGGCCGATCAGCGGAAGCCCGTGCGGACCGATGCGTTCGAGCGTGTAATTGAAACTGCGGCGCAGATGCTCGTAAAGCGGTTGCTCGGAGCCGGGTTCGTTCTCGAACTGTACCGGCTCTTCGAGAATGCTCCAGTCACCCGTCTCCTTGAGGTAGGCCGCCACCCCGAGAATCAGCCAGTGCGGATCGTCGTTGAACCCGCTGCCGATGTCATTGTTACCGCGTTTGGTCAGCGGCTGGTACTGGTGGAACGCACCACCGCTCTTGAGCTGCGTGGCCGCGATGTCGAGGATGCGTTCGCGGGCGCGGGCCGGAACCATCTGGACAAAGCCAAGCAGGTCCTGGTTCGAATCCCGGAAACCGAGGCCGCGGCCGATGCCGGATTCATAGAATGACGCCGAGCGCGACATGTTGAACGTGGCCATGCACTGGTAGGCGTTCCAGATGTTGACCATGCGGTTGGCATGGATGTCGGGTGATTGCACCTGATAAACGTCGAGCAGGCCGTCCCAGTTTTCGCGCAAGGCCTGGAACGCTGCGGCGACATTTTTGCCGTTGAGATATTTCGCAATGACTGGCTTGACGGTTTTTTTGTTGATGGTCTGGGAATCCGGCGGATCGAACTTCCGGTCCACCGGATTTTCGTGGTAACCGAGAACAAAGATGATTTCCTTCGTTTCGCCGGGTTTCAAATTCACCTTGACGTGGTGCGAACCGTGCGGCGCCCAGCCATGCGCGACGGAATTGAACGATTTCCCCTGCTCCACCGCCGCCGGGTTATCCCAACTGCGGTAGGCGCCAAGGAACGTATCGCGTTGCGTGTCGAAGCCGGCGAGTTTTTCCGAGCAGGCGAAATACGCGAAGTGATTGCGGCGCTCGCGATACTCGGTCTTGTGATAGATGACCCCGTCCACAATCTCGACCTGGCCGGTGCTGAAATTGCGCTGGAAATTGGTGGCGTCGTCCTGGGCGTCCCAGAGACAGAACTCGATGCTGGAGAAAACGGAGAGCTTCGCCGGTTTGTTACGGCGATTGGTCACCTGAAATTTCCAGATCTCCAGCGTTTCGCCCATCGGCACGAAATAACACGTTTGCGCTTCAATCTTCCCGTAGCTCGAGCCGATGACAGTGTACCCCATGCCGTGGCGGCATTCATACTTGTCCAGTTTGGTGCGCGTGGGCTGCCAGGACGGCGACCAGAACCTGCCGTTGTCGTTGTCGCGGAGATAGAGGTAGCGTCCGCCGAAATCGAACGGGGCATTGTTGTAGCGATAGCGCGTCAGGCGGCGCAGCCGGGCATCGCGATAAAAGGAATAGCCGCCGGCGGTGTTCGAGATGAGGCCAAAATACGATTCGCAGCCGAGGTAATTGATCCACGGCAGCGGGGTGTTGGGTTGGGTGATGACGTACTCCCGTTTATCGTCGTCGAAATGTCCAAAACGCATATTGATGATTGCCGGACAAGATATTAATGGGCCAGGGTGGCGGCTGCGCCCGGTTTGGTTTGAACTTCAGGAGCAGCATCGGGCGTAGGCGGCGGCAACTTGTCGTACCAGTTGAATTTCAGGATGATCGAGGTAATGACCAGCACCACGAGCGCGATCAGCATGTTGCGAAAATGGCGCGTCACCAGGAACATGGCGAGCACGATGAAGCTGGTCTGCCAGACGGTGCCGACCACGATGTTGAACATGTCGCGGAAGAAGTCCGTGTTCGGCTTGAAGGCCGGGTCTTCGCTCATCACTTTCTCGCGGATCGGTCCCCAGAAACCCCAGGGCCGCACGCGACGGTAAAACTCCTTGAGCACCGCGTCATCTTCGGCCGGGGTCAGGAACGTTCCCAGGAAACAACCCGCCAATGAAAGCACGAGGATGAGCGGAAACGAGGTGATGGGATGTCCGAGCAACACCATCACGTTGGCGGCTTCGGTTCCGAAGTGTGATTCCACAAACGGCTGGAACAGCGGAATGACGTAAGGCAGGACCAACGGCAATCCCAGGGAGGAACCGATGCCCGTTAACATGCCCCAGAAATAACCCCAGCCGTTGAACCGCCACCAATACCACTTGATCACGTTGGAAGCCGTATACCCACCCCACAAACCTGAAACAATCCATTGGACGATCGAGTTGATGGACTGGGTAAACAGGCCGAAGGTCAGGCCGACCACCACCACCCCGAAGGAAGCCAGATAACTGAGCCAAACATAGCGTTTTTGGGAGGCATTGGGATTGATGTAGCGCTTGTAAATGTCATTGACCAAATAGGCCGGCGCCGCGTTGACGGTGGCGGCGAAATTCGACATGAACGCCGCTATCAACCCGGCCATGAGCAGGCCGAGGATGCCGACCGGCACAAACCGCGCCAGGGCCAGTGGCAGGATTTTTTCCAGGTCCAAATCCTTGCCCATCGCCGCCAGGTCCGTACTGTAGAATGCCAGCGCCAGAATCGTCAGACCGGTAATCATCATGTACCGCGGGAAGAACAACACCACGTTGACGGTCGAACTCATCAAGGCCGCCTCCCGGGGCCCCTTCGTCGCGAGCACCCGCTGCATGTCGTAGTTCGGCGCCGGACCGGCGGCGCTGATGAGGATTCCCTTGAAGAGCATCATCATGAAGAAAATGCCGAAGAGCGAATAGCCGTCCGAGGCAATCTTGTTGTTGATTTCGGGAATGGAGGTCCAGTCCAGATTAAGGTGCCAGCCAAAAAACAGGTCATGCCAGCCGGCCGGGACCACCCGGTTCAGCATGTCCGGGGCGACCTTGACCATGGCAATGATGCCGATGGCGATGGAGGCGACGGTCAGGATGCAGAACTGGACAACCTCGGTGAATACCACGCTGAACATGCCTCCTTTGACGACATAGAACGTCGTGATGCCCATCAGGATCCACGCATAGGTGTTGTCCGAGAGATGCCCCGGCAGAAACTCACCGGCAAACTTGCCGATGCCTTTGGCCGCGTAGGCCAGGAACCCGATCACGCTCACCAGCGCAAAGACCACGACGATGATATGAGAGGCGTGTGAGCCCGGCCCTTTCCCAAACCGGGTCTGAATCCATTCGGCGCCCGTCATCACATTGGACCGGCGCAACCAGGCCGACATATAGACCATCAAAAAAATCTGGTTAAAGGTCGGCCAAAGCCAGGGGAGCCACACCCCCTTCAGGCCATACGCGGCCGCCACATAAACCAGCCACATGGTTCCCGAAATATCGAACATCCCCGACGCGTTGGAGACGCCCAGCATGTACCAGGGCAGCTTGTTGCCACCCAAAAAATAGTGCCGCATACTCTGGGAAGCCCGCTTGGACACCCAGAAACCGACGAAGATGGTGGCGACCAGATAAATGACAATGATGCCGATGTCTATCCAATGAAGTTGCATAGGGTTGGTAGGGTCGGATCAGGGAGTTGATTTGTGAGTGCGTGGTTCGCCGGCAGAATCCCGGCAGGCGGGAGAGCTGCACAAGGGGTAATTCATGGTTGTGAGCATATTTTGTCGGCCACCCGCGTCAAGGACCAACCCGCAACACCTTGTCACTGAAATTGACTACAGGATTACGTGCGTCATGGCTTGTTCTCGAGCCCAAAAAACGGTTGACTGGTGGGATGACCCCACAATCTCCCTGCCCGGGCAGGATGGCCGCGGTTTCGATCGCCTTGGTGACCTTGTTGCTGCTGCCCATCCACCGCACCGAAGGGGCGGAAGCATCGTTGCCCATCCGGCTCAACACCGTGGGTTACCTGCCGGGCGCGGAGAAACAGGCCAGCATCGCCCTGCCCGGTACGAACTTCACCGTCATCCGCCGGTCCGATGGCGCAACGGTTTTCCAGGGCAAAATCACCGGCCCGATTTGGGATCCGCAGACCCGGGAGCGGCTTTACACGGCGGATTTTTCAAAGCTCAAACAGCCCGGCGACTATCAGCTCGAGGTGCCGGGCCTGGCCCGGTCGGCGCCGTTCCACGTGGCGGCGGACGTTTACCGGGAACCGTTTTACGTGGTCATGCGCGGATTTTACCTGTGGCGTTGCGGCACGGCGGTCAGCGCGACCTATCAAGGCACAACGTTCGCGCACGATATCTGTCACACGAACGACGCCTGGCTGGATTACGTGGGTGGCGGACACACGCAGAAGGACGGCACGAAAGGCTGGCATGACGCCGGCGATTACAACAAATACGTGGTCAACGCAGGCATCACGGTCGGCTCCCTGTTTCGCGCCTGGGAGGATTTCGGCCCGCAAATCCAGACCGTCCGGCTGGACCTGCCGGAGTCCGGCGGCGCGCTGCCGGATTTTCTGGCCGAGATCAAATGGGAAATGGATTGGGTGCTGACCATGCAGGCGCCGGACGGTTCGGTGTATCACAAACTCAGTACCATTCACTTTGGCAATTTTATTCCGCCGGAAGCCGAAACGACCGACCGCTATTTCACCCCCTGGGGCAGCGAAGCCACGGCGGACTTTGTGGCCATGACCGCGCAGGCGGCCCGGATTTTCCGGCCTTACGACCCGGCCTTTGCCGACCGTTGCCTGCAGGCCGCCCAACTGAGTTACCGGTTTTTGCAGGCGCACCCGGAATATCACCAGGCCGACCAGGCCGGATTCACCACCGGTCTCTATGAAATCAATGTCCCCAACCACCGCCTGAACGGCGCTCCCCAAAACCGTCTGTGGGCGGCGGCGGAGCTTTGGGAAACGACCGGCTCGCCTGACGTTCTGCATGACCTGGAAGCCCGGGTGAAGACGGTGCACGGCCAGGTGAGTCTTGATTTTGACTGGGATGAAACCAAGGACCTCGGACTGCTCACGTATTTGTTTTCGGAGCGTTCGGGTCGCGACCCGGCCCTGGTAAAATTGGTCCGTAAAAATCTGCTGGCGACGGCGGATAAGATCGTCCAGGACGGCCAACACGATGCCTACGCCCGTCCATTGGGGTCACGCTACTACTGGGGTGATAATGGCGGCGTGGCGCGGCAGGCCATCATCCTCATAGCCGCCGATCGGGCGACCCGCCATAAAATTTCATGGTTCTCATCCCGGAGCGTTTATCGCGATACCTGCCTGGACGCCTTGAATCACCTGTTCGGCCGCAATTATTACGGCCGGTCGTTTGTCACCGGGCTCGGTTTTCAGCCGCCAATGCACCCGCATGATCGTCGCGACATGGGAGAATATCTGAATCATCCGTGGCCCGGTTACCTGGTGGGCGGCGCCAATCCCAAGGCCACCGATTGGCATGATCAACAAAGTGATTTCCGCACCAATGAAATCGCCCTCAACTGGAATTCCGCGCTGGTGTATGCTCTGGCCATTTTCCTCGCCAATGGGGCGGGAACCAGTTGACGCCCAATCCGAACCGTTTGTCCTTCAGAAAACCTCAATGATGACAGCCGCAGCCGCCGTCGCCGCAGGCGTGGTCTTCCATGTCTTCCGCTGTGGGAACCCGGCCCAGCTCCAGCGTTTTGGAGACGTATTTCTGGATGGAATGCTGGATTTCGTGAAGCTCCTCGCGCGCGTCGAGAAAGCCGCGGCTGACGGGATTGTTCAACAGTGCGTCGCGGTGTTTTTCAAAATCGGCGATTTCGGTGTCCGCCAGTTGCTGTCCTTGAGATTGTTTTTCCTGAAGCGCCTGGCCTTTGCTCATGACGGTTTCGTACTGGCCACGGGCGGCGGTGTCGGACATAAAACTGTCAATGCGCTGCCGGATGGATGACATTTCAGGCTGTTCGACAATGGCCTGACACAGCGCCCTGGTTTTTTCGATGATCGCGTTTTCCACAGTTTGAGTCGTCATGGGAATGAGTCTAGCACAACCGCTTCAATAAGTCAGGCCAAATCCGAGGGGAAAAAGCGGTTCGCCGGTCAGGTCATTGGCCGCCGCCTGGTCGGCGGTGCGCGGCCATTCGCGCGGCAGTTTGCCGGTGGGTCTGCAGTCGCCAAACAAAACGTCGGCCACGCCCTGCCCCTCGGTCCCCGGCAGCCAGGCCGCAATGAAAGCGGCGCTGTTGTCCAGCGCGGAACCCGGAATCAAAGGACGCCCGGAAAGCAGAATCGTGACCACCGGCGCACCCGAGGCTTTGGCCTTTTCCACCAACGCGGCGTCGCCGGGATCGAGGTTCAGTTCGGTCGCATTGCCCTTCCCCTCGGCATACGGCAATTCCCCCACCACGGCTACCACGGCGTCCGCATTGGTGATGCCGCCGGCGTCCGGCGAGTACGTCACGGTCGTTTCCGGCGACACCGCGCGGCGGATGGCGGCGAGAATGGTGGTGCCCCCGGTGGTAACCGCCCCCATGCCGCCCTGCCAGGCAATCGTCCAGCCGCCGCATTGCATTCCCAAATCATCAGCCCCCTCACCGACCACGACGAGGTGTTTAATGGTCTTTGACAGGGGCAGGACGTGGTTTTCATTTTTGAGCAGCACGAGCGATTCCCGGACGCATCGGCGGGCAACCTGGCGGTGCGCGGCGGAACCGATGGCCGCCGTCAACGCCGGATCGTCCGTGTACGGATGCTCGAAAAGACCCATTTCGAATTTGGCCCATAAAATCCGCGACACCGCGTCGTCGATCCGGGTCAACGGCACTTTTCCCTCCGCCACCGATGCCTTGAGGTCCTGGATGAATTCGATGTAACTGTTCGTCTCGCCCGGTCCCCGGGGAATCATGGCCAGGTCCACGCCCGCGTTGACGGCGGTTTCAACGGCGTCCTGGTAATCCGGTGAAATCTGGTCAATGCCCGCGTCGTCGGAAACCAGAAAGCCCTTGAACCCGAGTTCCTGCTTGAGCACCCCGGTGAGCAGATACTTGTTGGCATGCATTTTCTCGCCGTTCCAACTGCTGTAAGAAACCATGATGCACTCGACGCCGGCCCGGATGGCCGCGCGATACGGCGGCAGATACAGTTTGCGCAGCGTGGCTTCGTCGCCCACGGTGTCGCCCTGGTCCACCCCATCCTCCGTGCCGCCGTCACCGATGAAATGTTTGGCACAGGCCAGAACGGAGTCGTTCCGGTCAGAGAGTTCCCGGCCCTGGAAGCCCCGAACCGCCGCCGCCGCCATTTCCGAAACCAGGCCCGGCGATTGCCCGAAGCTTTCGTAGGTGCGTCCCCAGCGTTCGTCCTGGGCAACGGCAATGCAGGGAGCAAACGACCAGCGGATGCCGGTCCCCGCCATCTCCAGCGCCGTGACGTGTTCGGCCTCTTCCACCAGCGCGGGATCATGGGTCGCGCCCAGGCCGATGTTGTGCGGAAAAATCACCGTGCCGATGACGTCATTATGGCCATGAACGGCGTCAACGCCGTACAGCAGCGGAATTTTCAGACGGGTCTTCAAGGCCCACGATTCATATTCATCCACCATCTTCGACCACGCCGCCGGATTGTTTTCCGGCGGTTTGGAATTGCCGCCGCTGAGCATGGCGCCAAGGGCATATTTCTGAACGTCCGCCGCATTGGTGACGGCCCCTGAATCGGCCTGCACCATCTGTCCGATTTTTTCATCGAGGGTCATGCGGGAAAGGAGGTCACGAACGCGCGTATCGATGGGCAGGTTGGGCCTGAGATAGGCAGGAACTTCCTCGGCGCGGACAAGTGGTCCGGCAGTAAAGGCGATCGAAAGCGCCGCCAGACAATTAAAAATGCATCGCTGCCGGAAATTGAATTTAATTGTCATTCCCCATCCTCGTTGGGTTGCGGCTCAATTGAACTTTATCGGGAGCGGTTTGCCGTTGTATTTCACCGTCCGTTCCGGGATTGGCGCGGACGAAAAAGCGGCCGGCTGGTCCGGGGTGACGAGCACCAGGCGGAACGTGCGCTCTTTCAACATTCCTTTGAATGAACCTTCGCGTTGACCGATGGTCAGCGTACGTTTGGCGTCATCCCAAAAAATGGGAATCCGGGTGAACGCGCCGTGCTCGTAGTTGTAGGTCAGGCCGTCATCCTCATATAGCGTGAACCTGCCATCCGCACCCGCATAAACGTGAAGTGTGATCGGGTCGGCGGGTTTTTCACCCGTGTACTGGATTTCCGGCCCGGTCGGAATAATCGAGCCGGCCCGCACATAAATGGGAATGGCATCGTAAGGCGCGGTCGCGTCCACGGTCTGGCCACCCGGCATGCCGGCGCCCGTCCAGAAATCGTACCAGCCGCCCGGTGTGGACGGCAGATAAACACTGCGGCTGCGCGCCTGGTAGGCGGTAACCGGCGCCACGAGCAACGCCGGGCCGAACAGGTATTCATCGGTAATGTCCCGGGCCTTCATATCGTCGGGGAAATCCATGACGAGCGCCCGCATCATCGTGCTGCCGTCGTGCGTTACCGCGCCGGCGAGCGAGTAAAGGTATGGTACCAACTGGTAACGCAACCGGTCGAACTTGACGATGGCCTGATAGGCCGGGCCGGCATCGCCGCCAAAGGTCCACGGTTCGCGCGGCTTCAATTCGCCGTGCAAACGCGTCAAGGGACAGAACGTCGCAAACTCGAACCAGCGCGCGTTCAACTCGCACCACTCCTGAAAGTCGGCCGGCTTCGGGTTCGCCGCGGAGAAGCGCGATTCCATGGTGTACCCGCCGCTGTCGCTCGTCCAATACGGGATGCCGGACAGACAAAAGCCCAGGCCGGCGGGGATCTGCTTGCGCAAGGCGGTCCAGGTGGAGGTGATGTCGCCGGACCAAGTGGCCGCGGCATAACGCTGATTGCCGGCGAAACCGGACCGCGTGAGAATGAACACGCGCTGGTTGGGTTCCACGCTGCGTTGCCCCTCGTAAATCGCCATGCTGTTCATCAGCGGATAACCATTCAACACCTTCGACGCCGGCCCCATCGCCGTCGGGTTCATGTGGGTGAGCTGCCCTTCCAGGGTCGGCGGTGACGGTGTCAAGTCGGGTTCGCTGGCGTCCATCCACCAGGCGTCAATCCCCTTGCTGAACAGCGCGGTATTGATTTGCGACCAGAACAGCCGGCGGGCGCCGGGATTGAACGCGTCGTAAAACGTGTAGGGATAACCGATCCAGTCCAACATGTGCTCCGTCAGGTTGGGCTGATACAGGTAGCCGGCCTTTTGCATCGCCACAAAGTTGGTCGTGCCCGGGTAGAATTTGCCCCAGACCGAAACCATCACGTGCGCGTGCAACGCGTGCAGCTCTTTAAGCCAGCCCACCGGATCCGGAAAACGATTCGCATCGAACTGGTGGGAACCCCACTTGTCCGGCGGCCAATATTGCCAGTCCTGCACGATGTCATCAAAGGGAATGGCCCGGCGGCGATATTCCTTGACCACGTCCAGGCTTTGCTGCGCGGTCTCATAACGCTGACGCGACTGCCACAAGCCAAACGCCCACTCCGGCATCATCGGCGCCTGGCCCGTGAGACTGCGGTATCCGGCAATAACCTGGTCAAGCGCCGGGCCGTAAATGAAATAATAATCCACCCCGCCACCCACCTCGGACCACAGCGAAGTGTCGGCGTCCGGGTCGGGCGTTTTCCAGGTCAGTTCCATGGTGGACCGCTGTTCGCCGCCGGATTCGATCCGGATGGGATAGTGATGACCCGCATCGAGCCGGACCTTGATTTGATCCTCAGCCGACAACCATCCCTGTCGCCAATGGTCAATGACCAGCTTGCCATCCAGCCAGACCTTGATATGGCCGTTGGAATAGGTTTTCAGTTGATAATCGCCACTGGTGGGTGCGACGAGTTCGCCTTCCCAGCGATCCCAGTTGCGCGCGCCGTCGCCGCCGCGACCGAGCGACGAGAAGGCGATTTGGTTGGTCGCGTGTACATTTTCCAACTGGTCGGGCTGGTCCGGCGTGAACGTGCCCGCCGTAAGACCACCAGGTTGATTGGAATCGTCCAGGAGACAATCCGGCGGGATGGGCTCAAATTCACGCAGGTCGCCAAACCGCGTGTAGGAAAGATTGTCCCACAGCACGCCATAACCGCGGCTGGAAACCAGCAACGGCACCACCACGTG
>JAJPJM010000060.1 GCA_021324235.1 Verrucomicrobiota bacterium | reverse complement strand
CGCGCCATACGAGTGTCAAGACCCGCATCGTCGCGCACCAGCAACAGGTCGTTCGCATCGACCGTGAAACGCGCGACGGCCTGGATGCGCGCCTGACCGGCCGGTTGCTGGCGGAAATCAAATCGCAACTCCCGAAAACCGACGCCGTGATTGTCGGCGATTACGGCAAAGGCGTCATCACCCAGCCGCTGCTCAACGAAATCAAATCGCTTTGCCGCGCGCGCGGCATCTGGTTGAGCGTCGACCCCAAGCCGGTCCACCGCTTGAACCTGACCGGCCTTTCACTCATCACGCCCAATCGCAAGGAAGCCTTCGAACTGGCGAACCTGCCGGATGAAACGCGCTGCCCGAATCCGCTCGCCGATAAAAATCTCATGCTCGCCGCCGAACGTTTGCTCAACGAGCTCCGTCCCGCGGTGCTGCTCATCACGCTCGGGGAATTGGGCATGTTGCTCTGCCGGCGTAATCAAAAGCCGTTCCATATCCCAACGGTGGCACAGGAAATATTCGACGTCTCGGGCGCGGGCGATACGGTCATCGCCACCTTCACGCTGGGGATTGCCGCGGGCGCCTCGTCACTGGAGGCAGCGGTGCTTTCGAATCACGCAGCCGGCATTGTCGTCGGCAAGGTCGGCACCGCCACGACATCACCGGAAGAATTGCTCAAAAGTTTTGATCGCGGATGAATCAATGATGCGGTTTGAATATAAGAAATAGCGGACCCCTCGCCCCTTCCCTCTCCCCGCCGGGCGGGGAGAGGGTGGCCGGAGGCCGGGTGAGGGGAATTTTAATCCGTGCAAATTCTTTGCTTCATGAAAATAAAATGAGCCTAACAAAAATCACCGTCGAAACGATTGGCGCGATGAAGACCCGCGGCGAGAAAATTGCCGCGTTGACGGCCTACGATTTTCCCATGACCAAATTGCTCGATGAGGCGGGCATCCCCTTCATTCACGTGGGCGACTCGCTGGGCATGGTCGTGCTGGGCTATCCCGACACCACCCATGTGACGATGTCGGACATGGAGCACCACACGCGGGCCGCCGCGCGCGCCAAACCGCGCGCGCTGCTGGGCGCGGACATGCCGTATCGCAGTTACGAAACACCGGCCGATGCGGTCACAAACGCGAAACGCCTCGCTGCTGCCGGCGCGGAATTTGTGAAGGCGGAAGGCGGACGCGGAATCATCGGGCAGGTGCGTGCGATCATTGCCGCCGGCATTCCCTTTTGCGGACATCTGGGCATGTTGCCGCAGCACGTGGTCGAGGAAGGCGGTTATCATGTCAAAGGCAAAAAGGAACCGGAACACGAGGCGCTGCTGGAGGACGCAAAAGCCCTGGCGGAGGCAGGCGCGTTCGCGATTGTTCTGGAACTGGTGACGCCGCCCGTGGCCCGGGAATTGACCCAAACCCTTCCGATTCCAACCATCGGCATCGGCAGTGGCCCGGATTGCGACGGACAGATTCTGGTGACTTCCGATTTGATTGGCACGTTCCCCTGGTTCACACCCCGCTTTGTGAAACCGCGGGCGAATTGCGCGGCGGCGATCAAGACCGCCGTGATCGACTGGAAAAATTCCCTGGTTTAATCCTGGAACTTTTCGATGGCCCGAGTGTTGCTTTACACAGGCTGAAATCACATGGAATTGGAATCATTGATTGAATCGGCGGCGGCCAATGGCGCCAGTGATCTGCACCTGGAAGCCGGGATGCCGGCGGCGTTGCGTGTGCGCGGCGCCTTGCGCGTAGCCGGCGAACCGATTGCGCCGAAAGCGCTGCTCGAGGCGGCGCGGGCACTCATCGGCGAAAGCCAGTGGCCGGTTTTCCTGGAGCGGCGTTCGTATGACCTGTCCAAAACGATCCGCGGCGTCCGTTGCCGGATCAACGTATTGCAAACCTCGCGCGGTGTCGGCCTCGCCATCCGCTTGCTCAGTTCCTTCCAGGCCACGGTGGAAAAGCTCAACCTGCATCCGGACCTGAAAAAACTGGTCAAGAACACCCACGGCCTGATTCTGATTTGTGGTCCCACCGGCAGCGGCAAATCCTCGACCCTGGCCGCCTTGATCCAGGAAATCAATCTCACCGATACCCGGCACATCGTCACGGTGGAAAGCCCCATCGAATACACTTTTCGCCCGCGCCGCGCGTACATCCGCCAGCGCGAGGTCGGACGCGACACACCGAGTTTTGAGCAGGCCCTGCTGGACGCCTTGCGCGAGGACCCGGACGTGCTGATGGTCGGCGAAATGCGCGACCCGGAAACCATGCGCCTCACCTTGAGCGCGTCGGAGACCGGACATCTCGTCCTGGCCACGGTGCATTCCTCAAGCTGCGCCGAGGCAATCCAACGCGTGGCCTCGGCTTTCCCGGCGGAAATTCAAAGCGCCGTCTGCGCGCAACTGTCCGACTGCCTGGTCGCGGTGGTCTCCCAGCGGCTCCGTTTCCGGCAGGATTTGAACATCGCCGTCCCCGAATGCGAAATCCTGATGGCCACGCACGCCGTGAAAAATTTCATCCGCACCCGCGAATTTTTCAAAGTCATTACGGCCATCGAAACCGGCGCCGATCACGGCATGTGGACCTTTCAGCGTTACGCCAAATGGCTGGAGACGCGGACGAACTTCTTCATCCCCGGCCAGAACGCGGAACCGCCGGACAGCGAACCGACTGAATCGCTCCCGGCTGCTGCCACCTTGCCAGTCCTGACCACCAGCGCGCCCAAGGTGGTGGAAAAGAAAGCCAAGACACACGTTGCCCACGAGAGCGGGCGGATCGAAATTGAACCCATCGAAGGCGAGTTCGGGAAGATCCTCAAAAAGCCGTAGTCTAAATACACTGTAGCGGCGTCTCGGTGGAGCGCCGCAAACCCCAAAGATTGATGACGGCGGCTTTCTGCCGAAAGCCGCTACGCCTGTTTTCAGACAGCTTCGACCCTATTAATACAGTCGAGATGCCGAAGAAGTGATTTCAGCCCAATTTTTGAAGGTTTTCTTCATTTTCCTTGGGTTTGTGAAGTCTACAATCCCGCTTTTCTGTTCGCTTGGACAGCCTTTGTCCAACCCCCTCCGCTAGGATGCCATCAAAATGAAAGGCAAAATATGAACAACGAACAACTCGAACTCGGCATCAGCGGCAATAAATTACAACTGAACGGGAGCGGTCATCCCGCAACGCGGGACCGGCGCACCCGCGCCAACTGGTGGTTCACCCAGATGCGAACCATTGTAAACCGGGCCATGGATTGGGAAACCGCCGGGACCCCGCGCCCGGAACAAATCTGGATTCCCGGCGCCCACCGCGAGGTCAAAGTGTGATACGAACGAAGAATTGAAAAATGATATAGGCGCCCCTCGCCCTGCCCTCTCCCCGCAGGGCGGGGAGAGGGTGGGTCCGCGCAAAGCGGGACCGGGTAAGAGGTCCACATTTCGTTGGTAGCTGGAGCGTTTCTGTGACATCACACTGGAAATTCTCTCATTCGCCCTTCTGCCTTCAGCCTTCCAACTTCCCCTCATATCCGGCGCGCACGAAATCGCGAACCACGGTGATTTCCCCCTCGATCATCGTGTGCGGCTTGTTGAATTCGCGCCATTCCACGTTGATGCCGGCGGCCTTGAGCAGCGGGATTTGCGTGCGAACACCGGCGATCGGCACCAGGGGATCGCCGGTGCCATGGGTCATGAGCAGCCGTTGTTGCCGGCCCACCGGTGGAAGTTCGGATAATAATCTCTCCGGCTCGTATACCCAGCCGCTGATACCGACAATGCCGGCCAACCGATGGGGATAACGCAAACCGACGTCGATCGCCATTAAACAACCCTGCGAAAAGCCGCCGAGGGTCGTTTGTTCCGCCGTAAACCCGCGCGTTTGCAAATCGTCGAGCAACTCAAACAGCAATTTCCGGCTGCGCTGCACACCGGGCGGCAGGTTGTTCAAATCGAACCACGCATAACCGCCGTAGTAGTCGTCCGGGGCGTTGACCAGCAGATAATTCAGCCACGGCAGGCTCATCGCCTCCGGCAGCCATCGATACCCCTCGATGCTGTCGCCCAGGCCGTGCAGCATTACCATCAGCCGCCGGGAACTTTTCTCCCGGGCCGGAACCAATTCGTTATGAAGCATCAGCTATTTTCCCGAAGTGGCGACGGTTTTCAAGCGTTTGGCCTCCGAATCGAGCCATTGAATCAATTGCTGGCGCTGGTCGGTGGTGAGCCGGGACGCCGGGTGGATCGCCTGGTATTTGGCCGGCGGCATTTCCTTATAACCCAGTTCTTCACTGGCGTTCTCCAGCCGTTTGGCAGCGCGCTCCGGGTCATCCACCGGCCAGTTGGAAAAATTCAAATGCCGGCGCCCGCCCTGAACATCGTTCGCAATCAACCAGGACACCGGCGCAATGTGACTGTACCACGGCCATTGGGTTTCGTAGGAATGACAATCGTAACAGGCCCCGCGAAACAGGGCGGCGATGGGCGGCGGCGGCGTTTCGGCGGCCAGGAAATCATGAACCACCGGCGGGTTCGTGCGCGACGGGTTCGTGAATTGCAACGCAACAAAAATCACGACCAACACTCCCAAAATCCAGATTAATCTTGTTTTCATTCAATCCATCAGACAGGCCGGATCGCCAAATGTTCGCGCCGCCTGAGTTGTTTTGAGACCTCTACAAAGCCTGCTGCCGACGTAGCGGCGCCTCGGTAGAGCGCCGCAAACTCCAAAAACATAAAGTGCGGCTTTCTGCTGAAAGCCGCTACGCCCATTTGGCAGAGAGGTCGTCATCGTCATTCAAAAAGTTTCCCGGCGTTCGCTCGGCACGGCAAAAACCGTTGCCCGCGCCGAACTTCGGTCAACCGGCTGCGCGACCATTTTCGCAGCCGGTAAATCGTGCCAAACGCGAAATCCGGTGACGCCCCGCCCTGCCCGCCGACCAGTTCCGCGCCCCGCCGCACATTGTCCACCATCCACGCCGGCAGCCGGGCATGATACGGATTGCGCCGCACTTCACCGGTGTGACACGTCAGCGCCGCGACTTGATCAGCCACGTCCGCGACACTCAGTTCGACGAGCAAATTGGGGTCCGTCATCGGGCCCCAAAATTCCGTCTCGACCACGTGGCACGTGAAGCCGGCCGGCAACATTTTGAGCGCGGCCATAACCAGAAAATGCGTGCCGACGTGCACCGGATGGCCGTCGTGCTCATGCGGAACAAAAATCACATGCGGACGCTGCCCCGCCAGAATCCCGGCGATAATTTTGACCGCCGATTTCCACCGTGCCCGGTTTTGCCTGCATGATTTAAGAGTGATCTGTTCCAGACCTTGTTCCCTTGGCACCATTAAATCAAAGCCCAACGATGCGCAGGAGTTTTGCAATTCACGCCGTCGCGCCGGCTGCCGGTCCTTTTTACTGCCAAGCGTGACGGCCACATTGACGACGTTCCACTTCGCCTCGCGCAACAATCGCAGCGCCAGCCCGCCAACGATGCATTCGTCGTCCGGGTGCGGTGAAAAAATCAAGGCCTTGGACGCCTTGGACGGGGTCCAGGGCCGCGTCCGTTTGGGAATTTTTCGAGGACGCAGCGTCCTGCCCTTTTTGATCAGATGGTCAAATTGGGAAACGAATTCGCGTGCGTTCATGCCTTTTTATTCGCCGATGCCGCGCCAAACAACAATCGCAAACTGTTCATCACCACCACCACCGTGCTGCCTTCGTGACCGACCACCCCGACCGGCAGCGGAATTTTGCCGAACATGGCGAACGACACCAGCACCATCACCGTGCCGAGCGAAATGAACAGATTCTGCCGGATGATGCGCCGCGCCCGCTGGCTCAGGCGAAACGCGGCGAGGAAATTTTCCAGGCGGTCGTTCATCAATACCACGTCCGCCTGTTCCAGCGCCGCGTCGGCGCCCCGGGCACCCATCGCCACGCCAATGTGCGCGGCGGCCAGGCTCGGCGCGTCGTTCACGCCGTCGCCGATCATCGCCACGCGGCGGTCGGATTCACTCAACGCGCGAACCGCCTCGACCTTTTGGTCCGGTTTCAGTTCCGCGCGCACGTCGTCAAGGTTCAGTTTCGCGCGCAAGTGTTCCGCCGCCGCCCGGCGGTCACCGGTCAAAACCACCGTCCGCAAACCTTCATCCCGCAGTTCCTGAATGACGGCGGCGGATTGCGGACGAATGTCGTCGCGCAAAATAACGCGGCCCAACAAATCGTTCTCTTCGACCCACACCTCGGAAAATCCGGCGTCGGTGGCCGGCGCCTGCGTCATTGCCTCCGCGTGACGGCCTTCCACAATCCAATCGCGCCCGCCGAGCGAACAAATATTGCCGCCCCGGTTCGCGCGCAGGCCCTGCCCCGTCACCGACTCAAAATGCTCGAATTCAATCGGTTGCAGGTTCTGTTGCTTGCCGTAGCGGGAGATGGCGCGGGCGAGCGGATGCGTCGAAAGCCGTTCCAGCGAAAACGCCAGCCGGGCAATTTCCGCTTCGCGGCCGGGCGGGAAGCTTTCGATTTTTTCGACGCGTAATTCGCCGGTGGTGAGCGTGCCGGTCTTGTCGAGGGCCACAATATTCACTTCGGCCAGCTTTTCCACCGCTGCGCCGCCGCGGAACAGAATGCCGTGCCGCGCGCCCCAGGCGATGGCGGCGAGCACCGCCGACGGAATCGAAAGCACCAACGCGCACGGTGATGAGACCACGAGCAGCGTCATGGCCCGATAAAAGGCGCTGTGTTCTTCGGCCACCCCCGGGGCCACGGAAAACGGCGCCAGATGGAAACCGAGCCACCAGACAAAAAACATCGCAAACGACAGGCCGATGACGAGATAGGTATAAACCGAGCTGAATTGATCGGTGAATTGCTGGGCGGGCGCCTTCCGTTGCTGTGCCTCCTTGATGAGCGTGATGATTTTCTGCAGCGCGCTTTCGGCGGCGGGCCGCGTGACGACCACTTCGACCGCGCCCCACAGGTTGATGGTACCGGCCAACGCAGTGTCGCCGATTGTTTTTTCGACGGGCGTGGCTTCGCCGGTGAGATTCGATTCATCCGCTGCGGTGCTGCCCCGGGCAATTTCGCCGTCCACGGGAAATTGCGCGCCGGGCTTGATGAGCAGGCGCATCCCCTTCTGGAGTTGTTCGACCTTGACCTCGCGTTCCTTTCCCTGGGCGTCCAGCACGGTGGCAACTTTGGGCGTGTCGCGAAAGAGCGACTGGATTTCCTTCTGGGTGCGGCCGAGCGCGTAATGTTCGAGCGCTCCCGAGAGTGAGAACAGAAACAGCAACGTCGCGCCTTCCGCCCACGCGCCGATGGAGGCGGCGCCGACGGCCACGGCAAGCATGAGGAAATGCACGTCAATGGTGCGCTTCCGCAGCCGTTCCCAGACTTCCTCCGCCGGATAAAAACCGCCCGCCAGGTAAGCTGCAACAAAGCTGACAATCCCCGGCACAGGGGCGCCAAAGCGGCCCAGGAAAAAACCAGCCAACCCGAAAACGCCGCACAGGATCGCAGCCAGGAGCTGGGTTTTCCACTCGTCAATTTCCCCGACATGTTCGAGAAATTCGACATCGCGCGGAACCACCTTGGGAAACGGCATATCCCGCCAGCGCCAGAATGTCGGCGCGGTCGGACACGTGATGCGGGCAATGGTCGTGGTCGCGCCGTTGTTTTGGATCGTGATGTTTTTCCGTTCAGCCTCGGACAAGGGCGTATCGCAACTGAAACAATCGCCCGCGCCGCTCAACAGCGAGCAGGGGTGGCCGGAATCCGCGACCTGGGCGGCCTGAAACCGGGTGGTGATGCGTTCCGTCAGTTTGGCCACGTCGGCGCGACCCAGCGTGGCCACGGAAATCTTCCGGTGCGCCCGGTCAATGGTCACCGCTTCCAGCGTCGGCTCCTCGGCCAGCGTGGCGACAACGGAGCGCGCGAGGCAGGGGTCGGCCTCGGGCTGGTCAACGCGTCTGGCGGCAGGCAAATTCATGGCCAATTCTTCTGTAGCATACCCATGAATGCGGCGCGACGCAAAAGGGACGCATAAAAATTTGAATTTCGACTGTTCAAATCCACGCCCCTCTGGCAGTTTATGCGCACATCCTTGGCTTGAAGCAGACACCGATATAACAATGAGCAAAGCATACGACAAACCACAGACTGCCAATCAAAACATTCTCAATTGGGTCCGGCAAACGGCCGACCTCTGCCGGCCGGACCGCGTCCATTGGTGCGACGGTTCGGAGGTGGAGAATCAGATGTTGTGCGACCTGATGGTCAAGAGCGGCACGTTCGTCAAACTGAACGAAAAGAAACGCCCCGGCTCGTACCTGGCGCGCTCACATCCGAGCGACGTGGCGCGCGTGGAAGACCGGACGTTCATCTGTTCCCGGACGAAGAATGAAGCCGGGCCGACGAACAACTGGGCCGACCCCGCCGAGATGAAACAAAAGCTCCTCGGCATGTTCAATGGCTGTATGCAAGGCCGGACGATGTATGTGATTCCCTTTGCGATGGGGCCGCTCGATTCACCCATTTGCAAAATCGGCGTCGAAATCACCGATTCGCCCTACGTGGTGGTCAACATGCGCATCATGACGCGCATGGGCCAGACCGTGTTGGACAAACTGGGCGCGAACGGCACGTTCATTCCCTGCCTGCATTCGGTGGGCGCGCCGCTGTCCCCCGGCCAGAAAGACGTTTCCTGGCCTTGTGAAGGCGACCCGAAAAACAAGTACATCGTTCATTTCCCCGAGGAACCTTCGATCTGGTCGTACGGTTCCGGTTATGGCGGCAACGCATTGCTGGGCAAAAAATGCCTCGCGTTGCGCATCGCCTCAACCGTGGCGAAAAAGGAAGGCTGGATGGCCGAACACATGCTCATCCTTTGCCTGACTTCGCCCCAGGGCAAAAAGTATTACATTTCCGCGGCGTTTCCGAGCGCGTGCGGAAAAACGAATCTGGCGATGATGCAGCCGACCGTGCCGGGCTGGAAAGTCACCACGCTGGGCGACGACATCGCCTGGATTCGCGTCGGCAAGGACGGACGGCTTTATGCCATGAACCCGGAGACCGGTTTTTTTGGGGTCGCCCCGGGCACGTCCGCCAAATCCAATCCCCACGCGCTGGCGGCCTGCGCCAAAAATACGATTTTTACCAACGTCGTGCTGACCCCGGACAACGATGTCTGGTGGGAGGACATGGGCGTGCCTGCGCCGGCCAAAGGGATTGACTGGCAGGGCAACGAATGGACGCCCGATAATGGAAAGAAAGGCGCCCACCCGAATTCACGCTTCACCGCGCCCGCGTCACAATGTCCCGTGATCGACCCCGACTGGCAGAATCCCGAAGGCGTGCCGCTCTCGGCGATTTTGTTTGGCGGACGCCGGCCGCACACGATTCCGCTGGTGAACGAGGCCTTTGACTGGGAGCACGGGGTGTTCATGGGTTCGGCCTGCGGTTCGGAAACCACCGCGGCGGCGCTCGGCCAGGCCGGCGTGATGCGGCGCGATCCCTTCGCCATGCTGCCGTTCTGCGGCTACAACATGGGCGATTACTTTGCCCATTGGCTTTCCTTTGCGCAACGGACCGACCGGGCCAAACTGCCCAAGGTCTATTTTGTGAACTGGTTTCGCAAGGACGCGAACGGCCGATGGCTCTGGCCCGGTTACGGCGAGAACAGCCGCGTGCTCAAGTGGATTTGCGAACGGGTCGAAGGTACCGGCCGGGCGCAGAAGACGCCGATTGGAAATCTGCCCACGTTGGAGGCCATTGACGTTTCGGGGTTGAATCTGCCGGCCGACGATCTCCCGCAATTGCTCGCCGTGGACACCGCCGGCTGGAAAGCGGAGGTCGAGGACGTGGCCGTAAATTACGCGAAGTTCGACGGCACGCTGCCCAAGGCGTTGAGCGAACAGCTCGACGGTTTACGCAAGCGGCTCGGCTGAGCGGGTTCTGATTCTGGCGCTTGCATAAGCGTTTTGAAAGCTGGCTGGCAAGGCCGGCTGAGGGCCAGAAATCCTTATTCGGAGCCGGAAAACAACAAAAGTTGTTTAATCCGGGCGCACGCGTAACCCGTTGCAAATCAGATATAAAAGTTTTAAGCCAAATCCCATTTCTGGCATTCCAAATGCACGGGGAACCGCATGGAACAGGTGCATCGTTTACTGGAGCGCCAGCTCCGACAGCATTTTGGCGAAAACTTCGCCATTCCCCCGGAATGGCGCGGATTCGTTGAAGCGGTCAACGATACCTACTCGGAACGGCTCAAGCTGGAGGAACAGCTTTCCAAACTGGCCGCCACGACGCCGGGAGTCATCCACGCCTATCGCCTCCGCCCGGACGGAACCACTTGTTTTCCCTATGCCAATCCGGGAATAGAAAATATTTACGGACTCAAACCTGAAGATCTCGTCCAGGATGCCACCCCGGCGGTAAATCGCACCCACCCGGACGATCTTCCCCGCTTGAAAGCATCGGTCGAAAAGTCGGCCCAAACCATGTCACTGTGGCGGGAGGAATTCCGGGTCAACCATCCACAGAGGGGCCTGATCTGGGTTGAAGGATGTTCCTCCCCGGTGCGTGAGCCGGATGGCAGCACCCTCTGGCAGGGTTTCCTGCTCGATATCACCGAGCGCAAACGAACCGAGGAGGAATTGCTCTGGAAAACGACTTTTCTCGAAGCCAAGGTGGATTCCGCGCCCGACGGAGTGTTGGTGGTGGACAATCAGGGAAAGGTCATTCTTCAAAACCGGCGGCTGGACGAACTATGGAAGTTCCCCCGGCACATTTCCGAGGAGAAGGACAGTACCGCACGGCTCCAGTTTGTCATCAACTGCACGAAGAACCCCAAGCAGTTTGCCGAAAAGGTCGCCCATCTCAATTCCCATCCGGACGAGGTTTCGCGCGACGAGGTTGAACTGATTGACGGAACGGTCTTGGACCGGTACTCGTCACCCGTCAGAGGCAAAAACGGAAAATTTTACGGTCGCATCTGGTATTTTCGCGACATTACCGACCGCAAACTCGTGGAGCGGGAGCTGCAGCGCAGCATCTCGCTGTTACAATCCACCTTCAATTCAACCGCCGACGGCATTCTGGTGGTGGACACGGCCGGCCGGATTGTTTCGTTCAATGAACGGTTTGTTTCATTGTGGCAGATGCCTCAAAAAATCCTCGATTCGAGGGACGATGACGCGGCGCTTTCCTACGTTTTAAGCCAGCTCAAAAACCCCGAAGAATTTCTGCAACGGGTGCAGGAGCTTTACGCCAGCCCCGAAAAGGAGAGTCTGGACGTATTGGAATTCAAAGACGGACGCGTGTTTGAACGCTATTCCTGTCCCCAGCGACTCGACGGTGTGCCGGTGGGACGGGTCTGGAATTTCCGGGATGTCACCGACCACAAACGCGCGGAGGAGGAATTGCGGGGGAAAACCGCACTGCTCGAAGCCCAACTCAATTCCTCCATTGAAGGAATTCTCATCGTGGACAACCAGGGAAAAAAGATCATCCAAAATCAGCGGACGATTGATCTGTGGAAAATTCCCCAACACATCGTGGATGAGAATGATGACAAAAAGCAGGTCGAGTTCGTCATGAATCGGACGAAGAATCCGGGGGAATTTGTCGAAAAGGTTGCCTACCTTTACTCGCATCCGAATGAAATCAGCCGGGACGAGGTGGAATTGAAGGATGGAGATGTTTTGGACCGGTATTCCTCTCCGGTCATTGGCAAAGACGGAAAACACTATGGCCGAATCTGGAGTTTCCGGGATATTTCCGAGAGCAAACGGACGGAGGCAGCGCTGCGGGACAGCGAGCGGCGGCTGCGAACCCTGGCCGAGGCTTCGTTCGAAGGCATTTGCATCAGTGAAAACGGCCGCATTCTGGACGTGAATGATCAATTCGCCGCCATGTTCGGTTACGAGCGAAGCGAATTGATCGGGCACGACCTTTCCGCCTTGATTGCGCCGGAATGGCGCCAGGTCATCATTGAAAGGGTCCGTTCCGGCGAGGGGAAACCGATCGAACATCAATGCCTGCGCAAAAATGGAAGCACCTTTGAATGCGAAGCGCAGGCCCGGACCATTGCCTGGGGCGATCGCGAAGTCCGCGTATCCGCCGTGCGTGATTTGACAGAACGCAAGCAGCTGGAAACGCAGCTCCGCCAGTCACAAAAAATGCAGGCCTTCGGCCAGCTGGCGGCCGGCGTCGCCCACGACTTCAACAACGTGCTCACGGTGATTCAGGGAAACGTCTCCCTCCTGTTGACGGCCCAGCTCAGCCAGGCGGAACGCGACTCCGCCAGCGCCGAAACGTTCCATGCCGTCGAACGCGCCGCCAACCTGACGCGTCAATTGCTCACGTTCAGCCGCCGCCAGCCCATGCAGGCCAAAGACCTCGATCTCAACGAGGTGGTCACCAACATCACCAAGATGCTGCGGCGCCTCATCGGCGAGGACATCGCCCTGGAGACACGCTACGCCCCGGGCGGTGCGCTCATTCACGCCGATCCCGGGATGATGGAGCAGGTGCTGATGAACCTGGCGGTCAACTCGCGCGACGCCATGCCCAAGGGCGGACAGCTGGTGATTGAAACCGCACTCATCACCCTCACCGATACCACTCAATTCACCAAACACACCGCCCGACCCGGGGAATTTGTCCGCCTGTCCATCACCGACACCGGTTGCGGCGTCGCGCCGGAACATCTGCCCCACCTGTTTGAACCCTTCTTTACCACCAAGGAAATCGGCAAGGGAACCGGCCTGGGGTTGGCCACGGTTTTTGGCATCGTCGAACAGCATCAAGGATGGATTGAGGTGGAAAGCCATGTGAATAAAGGGACCACCTTCCATGTCTATTTCCGACGCCTGATGAAGAAGGCCGCGGATCAGGAACTCCTGTCACCTCCGCGAGAAGTCTCCGGCGGAACCGAGACCATCCTGCTGGTCGAAGACGAAGCCGCCCTGCGACGGCTGATGCAGCGCGTGCTGGAACGGCATGGCTACCAAATCCACGCGGCGGTTTCGGGCGTTCAGGCCCTGGAAGTCTGGCGCGGGCATCGGGAGGAAATTGACATCCTGGTCACCGACATGGTCATGCCCGACGGCATGAACGGTCGTGAATTGGCCGACCAGTTGCAGACGGAAAAGCCCGGTCTCAAGACCATTTTCTGCAGCGGTTACGCCAACAACCTGCCCGGCCGGGATTCCCCGCTCGGCCAGAACGAAGCCTTCCTGGAAAAACCTTTCGAGCCGGCCAAATTACTCCAAAAAATCCGTGACTGCGCGGATCGCAAAGGTTGACGCCCTCGATTCGGCCGCCATGGTCGCCCACCCAAACGAACTCGTTCATCATATAAGTTCGGAACGCTTTCGCAGCCGCATACTTCCAGACAACCATTGAAAGCAAATGGAACGACCGGATCAACCGCTGGTTTTATCGGAAAATCAGACGTTTGGCACGAAACGGCAATGCCCCACTCGGAGCGAAAAATGCTATAGCCAATGCCATGTGTCACGCGAGGACTGCCTTAAACTTTGACGGCAACATGAACGATGAATCATCCATCATGTCGCTCGAGATGAGCCGTACAAATGTTGGCAATAGACCGACAAAATCCGGCTGGCATTTCGGATCCGAATCCCTGGTGGTGTCCGTTTCAATCCCGGGCTCGGCAAGCCATGGCCTTGACTCATCCGATGGTTCGAGAATGCGAATCCCTCCTTCACCCGCAGGCATCTTTGGTCCATCCGCGGAACCATTCCTGATTTGACCCTTTAAAGGCGCAACCCCTCATGCAAAACTTCTTGCTCCCATCCCACAATGAATACCGCAGCATTCGGAATGGTGCGTTCGGCGGAACGTTCAGGATATTTTTCAAGCCGGGTCTGATTTTGGCCTTCGTCCTGGGTCTGGCCGCGATGGCGCGGGCGGACGAAGGATCGGTTTCCATCCTCGTTGTGAATCAGGGCGGCTATCGTCCGGTTTACGTGGATTATCTTTATGGGCTCCGCCCGATCCTGACGACGAATTTATCAAAGCGCGTGGTCATTTATCAGGAGAATCTGGATTTCACGCGTTTTGGCGGGGACGATTACCGCGAAAATCTGACCGGATGGTTGCAGAGCAAATACCGGGGATTGAAGCTGGACGCCATCGTAGCCTCCGGCCAGAAGTCCATCGATTTCGTTTTGAAGGCGCGTCCCATTGTGTGGCCAAAGGTCCCCGTGGTCGCCATTGGAAGTGCGGAAATGATTACCAACGGTTTAAGCGCGCAGATGAACATTACGGGGTTCATCGTGGACATCGATGTACGGGACACCCTGGCGACGGCCGTGCGGCTGTGCCCGGACACTCATCAGATCGCGTTCATTTCTCCAGGCCAGGCGGGAGAAAACGATTCTTCAGAGTTTTACCGGCATGATCTGCAACAGGCCGAAAATTTCTGCACGAACCGGTTCCAGCTGATCCAGTTGGTGGGGTTGACTCTGGCTGAGACCAAGCAGCGGGTGGCCGGCCTGCCGGCCAATACGGTCGTATTTTATGACGATATTCGGACGGATGCATCCGGACCAATCCTCCTCCCGTGGACCGCGGTCGAAGAATTAAGCTCGGTTTCAAAGGCGCCCATTTTCAGTTATTCCGAGTTTTTCATCGGATACGGCGCGGCCGGAGGCATGAGCATCAATCGCCGGATGCTCAATTCGGAGATTGCCGGTCAAATTGCCTCCGTCATCCGGGCGGGTAATGCCGATTCCGTTCCCACGGTGAAGGACCAAAGCAGCCGTTTCGTGTTTGATTGGCGGCAGTTGCAAAAGTTCGGAATGAACGCGCGGCGTCTCCCCCCTCACAGCGAGGGTCGATTCCAGCCACCGACATTGTGGCAGGCCTACCATGCGATAGTGATCATCGTCCTGGCCGCTCTGGCCGTGCAGACCGCTTTGATACTGGTGTTGTTGTGGCAACGCCGGCGGATGCGCCAGACCGAGGAGGAATTGTCCGGCTCCCAACGAATGCTCCGAACCGTGCTGGACACCATTCCGCAACACGTTTTTTGGAAGGACCGCAACTCGGTTTTTCTTGGTTGTAACAAGGCCATCATCGAGGAGTGCGGCAACGTGGTGGGCAAGACTGACTTTGAAACCGGGGCCGCAAAATTCGCGGAACAATACCGTGCGGACGACCTGGAAGTCATGGAAAAGGACCAACCCAAAATCAATTTTGAGGAACCGCAAACGCAGAAGGACGGCTCCCGGGGATGGTACCGGACCAGCAAGGTGCCGTTGCACGACAAGGGCGGCCGGGTTATTGGCATCCTGGGAACGTATGAAGACATCACCGAACTCAAGCGGGCGGAGGAGGCGGTGCGGGAAAGCGAACGGCGCCTGCGGACCCTGGCGGAGGCGTCATTCGAAGGTATTTGCGTCAGCGAAAACGGCCGCATCATGGACGTCAATGATCAATTCGCCGCCATGTTTGGTTACCGGCAAAATGAACTGATGGGGCGGGAAATTTACACACTGATTGCGCCGGAATGGCGTGCAGCCGTCGCCGAACGGATTCGCCTGGGCGAAGAAAAGCGATTTGAGCATCAATGTCTCCGCAAGGATGGAAGCCGTTTTGAATGCGAAGCGCAGGCAAGGACCATTGCCCAGGGCGGCCGTGAAGTGCGGGTGACAGCCCTGCGCGACCTCACCGAGCGCAAGCAACTGGAGGCGCAGTTCCGGCAGTCGCAAAAGATGCAGGCCTTCGGCCAGCTGGCCGCCGGGGTTGCCCATGATTTCAACAATATCCTGACCGTCATTCAAGGCAACGTCTCCCTCATGCAGATGGGCCAGCTCACCCCGGCCGAACAGGTTTCCGCCAATGCCGAAATCTTCCGGGCCGCCCAGCGGGCCGCCAATCTGACCCGTCAATTGCTCACGTTCAGCCGCCGTCAGCCCATGCAACCCCAGGACCTCGACCTGAACGAGGTGGTCGCCAACATCACCAAGATGTTGCGGCGTCTCATTGGCGAGGATATTGCCCTGGAAACCCGTTATACCTCCGGCGGCGCTCCGATTCACGCCGACCCGGGAATGTTGGAACAAGTCCTGATGAATCTGGCCGTCAATTCCCGCGATGCCATGCCCAATGGCGGCCGTCTCATCGTCGAAACCGCTTCGGTCACCTTCACCGACACGACTCAATTCACCAAACACACCGCCCGGCCCGGTGAATTTGTCCGCCTGTCCATCACCGACACCGGCTCCGGTGTGGCACCCGAGCATCTGCCTCATCTCTTCGAACCTTTTTTTACCACCAAAGACGTGGGCAAGGGCACCGGTCTGGGGCTGGCCACCGTCTTTGGCATCGTCGAACAACATCAAGGCTGGATTGAGGTGAAAAGTCAGGTCCATCAGGGGACCACCTTCGACATTTATTTTCCCCGTCTGTCCAAGAAACCTGCCAACGGCGAGCCGCCCATGCTTCCCCCGAAAGCACCGGACGGGACCGAGACGATCCTGCTGGTGGAGGACGAAGCGCCCCTGCGCCAATTGATGCAACGCGTGCTGGAACGTCACGGTTACCATATTCACGCCGCCGTTTCGGGCGTGCAGGCCCTGGAAATCTGGCGCGAACGCCGGGAGGGAATCGACATCCTGGTCACCGATATGGTCATGCCCGACGGCATGAACGGACGGGAGCTGGCCGACCGCTTGCGGACGGACAAATCCGGTTTGAAGATCATTTACTGCAGCGGTTATGCCAATAACATGCCCGGCCGGGATTGTCCCCTGCGCGACAACGAAAGCTTCCTGGAAAAACCCTTCGAACCGGTCAAATTACTGGAGAAAGTCCGGGACTGCCTGGATGGAGTAATTCCTTCCACCCGTTAAAAGGACGGTTTGGCTTGTTTTATCCGGAAAATGTGTCAACCAATGGTCCGGCCTGAACAGGCAGTCAAACATGAAACCTCAATCTTTCATTCTGGCTTCAGCCATCCTCGGTTTGAGCCTGGTTTCCGTTCATGCCCAGTTCAGTCCGCGCTTCACCGGCGCCATCACCAACCTCTTTGGCAACCACCAGTCCTTTTCCGCCACGCTGGTCCTTGAAACCAAAGACCCTTCGAATGGCAGCGTGATCACCATGCCGAGCCAGCTTGCTTTCGACACCGGCCGATCCCGATTTGAAGTGGACCTGAGCCGGGCCCAGGGCGGCCAAATGCGGCCGGCCGCCCTCGCTCAAATGAAATCCCTGGGCATCGACCACATGGTGGTGATTGCCCAGCCGGGCAATAACGTTGCCTATCTCATCTATCCCGGCGCCCAGGCTTACGCGCAGAGCCGACTGCCGGTTGCGAACCCGACAAACCCGCCGGCCAATTTCAAGGTCAAAACCACCGAACTGGGACGGGACACCGTGGACGGCCATCCCTGCGTGAAAAACAAGGTCATCGTGACCAGCCCGGAAGGGACCGCGCAGGAATTTACCGTTTGGAACGCCACGGACTTGAAACAATTTCCCGTCAAAATCGTGGAAACTGAAGACGGTCGTCCGGTGACCATGTTGTTCAAAAACATCAACCTGTCCAAGCCCGCAGCCGGACTATTCGAACCTCCGCCCAATTATTCAGGCTATCGCGCCGTGCCGGTCATGATGGAAGCAATCGTCGTAAAGCACTCCGGCGGCGGGGCGGGTCACTCGCCGCTCAGTCACTGACCGGTTGAACCGGAACGTTCCGACGCAGTCAATGAACCTTGTGGTTCCGGTGTCCGTTCCGGCGTTCGAGGCTTTTGGGATGCTCGTCCAGGTTTCGTGACAGGTAGACGTGCCGGGTTTCCTGGCCGAAACCTGTTTGACGCAGGAACGCCAGCGCATCGGCATTGCCCTCGTCCGTGTCCACCAGCATGATGCGCGCCTCCCGGTCGATGAACAATTGGGTCAACTGATTCAGCAATCGCCGGGCGATGCCGTGTCGCTTGTAGCCCGGCGCCACCCCCAGCCATTCCAACCAGCCGTAGCGCCAGGCGCTGCGCGGCTTGTCCATCATGCAACCCAGTGCAAATCCGACGATCTTGCCATCATCCTCCGCCACCAGGCAGGTTTCTTCGTCCGACCGGAACAATTCCAGAATCTCGTGGTCGTCCCAACTGCGATACAATGTCGGCAGATCCTCCGCCGTGAAAAGCCGTTGGCCGAGCCGGAAAACCCCGGGCAGGTCGTTCAACTGCATTTGCCTTAATTCAATATTGCCATTTGAGGCCTTGCCGGGCCCCTGATTACGTTTCATACCGGCTGAATTTTAAAAGGGGGGATTATCCGGTAACAGGTAAAAAGAGAAACCGCAGTATAAACTATTGATAATCAGCAAAATAATGTCCGAAAGGCAGCCCATGTGGGATTTTGGCCAAAATCGGTGGCACCCGCTGTTAAACCGTGAAAAGACAATCAAAAAGGGCAGTTTTGCGGGTTTAACCCAATAATGTTTTTACCAGTGCCAGTGCCTCGTCCAGCTTGCTGGCATCCTTGCCGCCGCCGCGCGCATTGTCCGGCCTGCCGCCGCCTTTGCCGCCGACCATCGGCGCAATCTGCTGAATGATTTTGCCGGCCTGAATTTTCCACGCGTAATCCGGCGTGACCGCCGCCACCAAGGCCACATTGCCGGCCTGTGAACCACCGCCCAAAACAATGACCCCTTTGAACCGTTCTTTCAACGAATCGGCGACGGATTGGAGAAAATCACCGTCCACTGCGCCCAGGTTGTGAATGATGACGGGTATGTCGTTCACTTTCTGGATTTCCTCCAGCAAACGGCTGGCGGCATTCGAAGCCTCGCGTTGCTGCGCCGCCTGGAACTGCTTTTCCAATTCCTTTTGGTGCGCCAGCAGGGCTTCGATCTTTTTGTCCAGTTCATGCACCGGTGAGTTGACCTTGCCCGCCAGATTTTTGATGAGCGCCACTTCGTCGGTGGCCCTGCGATACGCTTCCAGCCCGGCCACGGCCTCAATGCGCCGGACGCCGGCGGCAATCGCCGATTCGCCGACAATTCGAAACAAACCAATCTCACCGGTCGCGCGGGTATGCGTGCCGCCGCACAGCTCCATGGAATAACCATTTAACTCCCCTGCTCCACCGCCGATCTGGACGACGCGAACGGTGTCGCCGTATTTGTCGCCAAAGAATTGCATGACGTCCTTGCGTGATTTCACCCTGGCGTAGGGCACTTCCTTCCAACTCACGCCGGCATTTTCCAGGATGCGTTCGTTGACCAGCGTTTCAATGTCGGCGACCTGCTGCGGTGTGAGCGGTGGTGAGTTGAAATCGAATGTCAATTTGTCCGGGCCGACGAACGAACCTTTCTGGGAGGCGTCCCTGTTCACAATTTCGTGCAGCGCCCAATGCAGCAAATGCGTGACAGTATGATGACGCTGGATCGCGTTGCGACGCGGCGTGTCAACGCGCAGCGTGACTTGGTGACCGGCGGGCGGAAGGTCCTCACCTTCCGTAAAGTGCAACCAGGTGCTGCCGGACTTCTGTGTGTTTGTGATTTGTAGCCGCGGACGTGAGTCCGTGCCGTCTGTTGGAGCGTGCCGACTGACGTCGGCGGCTGCGGGATTAAGGAGGATTTCCCCGGTGTCGCCAACCTGCCCGCCCATCTCAGCGTAACAGGGACTGGTGTCGAGAATAACCGCGGTCTTGTTCTTCAGCGAAACCACTTCAAGGACCCTGGCCTCGACCGCAAGGTGGTCGTAGCCGACAAATTTTGTGGGCGTGGTGGTTTCGATTTGTGAAACGGAAATGATTTCCTTCTTCTGCGCCGACCGGGCGCGGGTGCGTTGCCCTTCCATCAATTTTTCAAAGCCGGCGGTGTCCACGGTCAAACCGCGTTCCCGCGCCATCAATTCGGTCAGGTCGAGCGGAAAACCATAGGTATCATACAGCTTGAAGGCGAAATCACCGGAGACCTGCTTGCTGCCGAAATCAGTGATTTCAGTAATCGGACTTTCCTTGGGCACCGGGAGCTGGACGACGTTGGTGGAAACCCGTTTCGCTTCCCCGGCAAAAAGTTCAATCCCGCGGTCCAGCGTCTTGTTGAAGGCCTCCTCCTCCAAACGGATGACCTCCGACACGTGTTTCTTCCGGGCGCGGATTTCAGGGAAGACGTCGCCCATCGTTTCGGCGAGCACTTCCACGAGTTTGTAAAAAAAGGGCTCGCGGAAACCGAGGGTGCGACCGTAACGCACCGCGCGGCGCAGGATGCGGCGCAGCACATAGCCGCGCCCCTCATTGGACGGCTGGATGCCGTCAGCCACCGCAAAACCCAGCGTGCGAATGTGGTCGGCAATGACCCGGAAGGCGATATCAATTTTCTCCTGACCGGTTTCGCCGATGCTGCCGGGGTTGGGCAGGGTCGACCGGTATTCCTGTCCGCAGAGTTTTTCCAGCCGGTCGAAAATCGGGCGAAAAATATCGGTGTCGTAATTCGAAATTTTTGCGTGCGTGAAATTCTTGAAACCCTGCGTGCCTTGAACGATGGCGGCGACGCGTTCGAAGCCCATGCCGGTGTCCACATGCCGGGCGGGCAACGGGCTGAACGTCCCATCAGGATTGGCGTTGAACTGGATGAAGACGTGGTTCCAGATTTCGATGCACTCGGCGGAACCTTTGTTGACCAGCATGCCGCACGAATCGCCCACCTGCGTCAAATCCACGTGGATCTCGCTGCACGGCCCACACGGCCCGGTGTCGCCCATCATCCAAAAATTATCCTTTTTGCCGCCGAAAACGATGTGGGTTTTCGGATCGAGTCCGTCCCGGCGGAGAATCTCAACCCAAACGTCATAGGCTTCCTGATCGAATTCCGACGGTTCGCCCGGGCCGGGCTTATAAACCGTGACATAAAGCCGCTTTGCCGGAAATTTCCAGACGCGGGTCAGCAACTCCCAGCCCCATTCCAGCGATTCTTTTTTAAAATAGTCGCCGAAGCTCCAGTTGCCGAGCATCTCGAAAAACGTGTGATGATAGGTGTCGAGGCCGACGTCTTCGAGGTCATTGTGTTTGCCGCCGGCGCGGATGCATTTCTGGGTATCGGCGGCGCGACCGGGCTGGTAAGGGCATTTGATCTGGCCCAGGAAAATGGGCACAAACTGGTTCATGCCGGCGTTCGTAAACAGCAGGTTCGGCGAATCGGGCAGGAGCGACGAAGACGGCACAATGGTGTGTTGTTTCGACTTGAAAAAGTCGAGGAACGACTGCCGGATTTGTGACGAGGTCATCATGACAATTTTGGCCGGTAGGGCGCGATGCCCGCATCGCGCCGCGGCGGGCGGAGACAGCCCGCCCTACCTTTTCCGCGGTCACCGACCGCCATTATAAAAGAGTCAGGGCGAAGGCTAACGCAATCTGCCGGTCTTAGGCGAGTTGGAAGTTTGACCGGTAATTTGCCCGGTCCCGAATGGCACCGCCGACGGCGTTTCCCGGGAAAAAGCAATAATTGGCTTCAAAATAACAAAATGGGTTTAACCATCTCCAATGATTCACATTAGCGTTGGGAAATTCAGTTCCCGATGAAAAACAAATTTGATCGCGTGGTATTGCGCACCTGCTTGATTTACGCGGCCATCGGCGGTGCCTGGATCCTGCTTTCCGGCCGGGTCTTGTTTGCCCTCGCTCCCGATCCGGAACTTCGCGTCAAATTGGAAATCTACAAGGGTTGGATGTTTGTCGCCGTCACCGCGCTGCTGCTGTTCGTCACGTTGCGCAGCCAGTTGCACCGCCTGAGCCAGGAAGCGGCCAAGCACAGGAAGATGGAGGACGAATTACGCTGGAAGACGGCCTTCCTGGAGGCCCAGGTGAATTCGACCCTGGACGGCATATTGGTGGTGGACCAGCGGGGAAATAAAATCCTGCAAAACCAGCGCCTGAACGAGCAGTTGAAAATTCCCCGGGAGATTGTCGAAAACCGGGATGATACCGCACAAATTCAATTTGTCACGAGCCGGACCAAAAACCCGGAACAATTCGTTGAAAGAATCACCTACCTTTACTCGCATCCCAACGAAGTCAGCCGGGATGAGGTTGAATTCAAGGACGGAACCATTTTGGACCGGTACTCCTCCCCGGTTATCGGCAAGGATGGAACCCATTACGGCAGGATCTGGATTTTCCGCGATATTTCCGAACGCAAACAGGCAGACGAGAAGTTGCGGGAGAGCGAAGCCAAGTTCCGTTCCTATATCGAAAACGCGCCCCTGGCCATCTTCGTCGCCAATGGGGATGGCCGTTTTGTGGATTTCAATGCCGCCGCGCTCAAAATGCTGGATTACGACGCAACGAGTTTGAAGAAACTGCGCACGGTGGACATCCATCCGGATGAGGATCGCGAGCTGATTCTTCAAACCCACGCCACCCTGGCCGCGCAAAAGCAGGTTCGGGGTGAATTACGGATTAAAACCGGGAAAGGGGACCGGATCTGGGTTTTGTTGCAAGCTGTGGTGGTTGAAGGCGGTCTGACCATGGGTTTTTGCCAGGACATCACCGAACGCAAACGGATGGAGGAAACGCTGGTTCACGAACGCCAGTTGCTGCGCACGCTCATTGATCTGTTGCCTGAAACGTTTTACGTCAAAGACCTGAACAGCCATTTCCTGGTGGCCAATAAAGCCCTCGCCAAACACTTTGGTTTGGAGTCGCCTTCCCAAATCATCGGCCGATCCGACGCGGATTTTTATTCCGCGGAACTGGCCGCCGAATACCGCGCGGCGGAGTTAAAAGTCCTGGGCGGAGAGCCGCTCATTGACCATGAAGGCGATGGCGTCAGCCCCGCCGGCCGGGCGTGCACGTACTTGACGACCAAAGTGCCGTTCCGGGACAGCCAGGGGCGGATTCAGGGCCTGGTGGGAATCGGGCGGGACATCACCGAACGCAAGCGGACCGAGGACTCGCATCTGCGACTGGTAACCGCGGTGCAGCAAGCCGCCGAGGCCGTGATGATCACCGATACCACCGGGAAAATCCTCTATGCCAACCCGGCCTTTGAGGCCACCACCGGTTATTCACAACAGGAGGTGATTGGCAGGAATCCGAGCATTTTAAAGAGCGGCAAACATGACCAGGAATTTTACCAAAGAATGTGGACGGTGCTGGCCAACGGTGAAGTATGGTCGGGCCGGCTGATCAACAAAAAGAAAGACGGCACCCTCTTCGAGGAGGAAGCCACCATTTCCCCCGTCCGGGATGCCAACGGCCGGATCACCAACTTCGTCGCCGTGAAGCGCGACGTGACCCGTGAAGTCACGCTGGAAAACCAGTTCCGCCAATCCCAAAAAATGGAGGCCTTCGGACAACTGGCGAGCGGCGTGGCGCATGATTTCAACAATCTGCTCACCGTCATTCAAGGCAATGCCTCCCTGTTGCTGAATCCGCAACTCAGACCGGAGGACCATTCGGGCTGCTCGCGCCAGATTCTCCAGGCCGCCGAGCGCGCCGCCGGCTTGACCCGCCAGTTGCTCATGTTCAGCCGTAAACATGCCTTGCAGGTCGTCACCCTGGATCTCAACGAGGTCGTCGGAAACATGACGAAGATGCTGCAACGCATTCTGGGTGAAGACATCGCGCTGCGGGCCGAGTACAATCCGAAACTGCCGGTCATTTCCGCCGACGCGGGCATGATTGAACAAGTCCTGTTGAACCTGGCCGTGAATTCGCGCGACGCGATGCCCAAAGGCGGCCAGTTATTAATCTCCACCTCCCTGGAAAATCGCGCTGCGGACAGCCCGCAACTGCCCGCCGGCGCGCCCTCCGGTCAATATGTCTGTCTAAAAGTCACGGACACCGGGTATGGCATCCGGCCGGAGGTGCTTCCCCACATTTTCGAGCCATTTTTCACCACCAAGGAAGTCGGCAAGGGGACCGGACTTGGGCTCGCCACCGTTTACGGTATTGTGCAACAACATCACGGCTGGGTGGCCGTGACCAGTGAAGTTGGCCAGGGAACCACGTTTCAGGTTTATCTGCCGGCCGCGAAGGGCGTGCCCGCCAGGTCCGAGGCCGTCGCCGCACCCAAATTGCCTCGTGGTAACGAAACCATTCTGGTCGCGGAGGACGAACCGGCGGTGCGGTCACTTGTCGACAACCTCCTCCGCCGTTGCGGCTACACCGTCCTCACGGCGGAATCCGGCGTGGCCGCACTCGACGTGTGGAAGGAACACCGGGACAAAATTCAACTGCTGTTGACGGACATGGTCATGCCCGACGGAATGACCGGTTACGATCTGGCCCAACGGTTGAGGTCCGAGCAACCGGAGCTGAAGGTGATTTATACGAGCGGTTACAGTGCCGATATCTTTGGCAAGGACTCCACCTTGATTCGCGACGGCCACTTTCTGCAGAAGCCCTATCATCCGCACCAACTCGCCCGGACCGTCCGGGACTGCCTGGACCAGCCCCCAAGCGGCGGTTGACCGGAATGCCTGCGACCCGGGACTGCCCAATAATTTGAAACGAAGAAAGCGGTTGATGGACAGGCCCGATGGGCCATGGACTTTGGCGGGTGTCACCGAAAATTCACAAAATTTTTCTTGAGAAAACCGCCGGGCGGGGCGATGTTGAGGCGGTCAGAACACAGATTTGATCTTTGATTGAAAACCCGATTTACCCTGCCCTGTTCGTGATTAGCAGCAAATCCTTGAACCGTAATTAAACGATCAATGGGGCTCGCCTGTGACTGCGGCCGACACGCCTTTATTGGAAGTCGAAAGCAGCCCGGCGGCTCCGCATGTTGTAAAACATGTTCAAAGGATCATGTCGCTCACGGCAATGGCGGGGTTTTTTATTCCCGATTCACCATTGATGATTTTTGGGCACGGTTCCCGTCCCCGTCCCGACAATTGCGGTCATCCGCCAAACGGACTACTCTTTCTCCATGCCGCGCGACGATTTATTTTCCGCTCCGGTTGAAAACCAGCCGGAACCAAAATCTCCGCCCGCGTCCACGACCATTTCCCGGAACCAGCCGCTGGCCGCGCGGATGCGCCCGCGCCACCTCGACGAATTTGCCGGGCAAACCCATATCCTCGCCCCGGGCCAGTTGCTGCGCCGGGCCATTGAAGCCGACCGGATTCAATCGCTGATTTTTTTCGGGCCGCCCGGCACCGGCAAAACGTCGCTCGCCCAAATCATCGCCCGCCAGACCAAGAGCAAATTCGAGCGCCTGAGTGGCGTGGAATCCAATGTCGCCGACATGCGCCGCGTGCTCGCCGCCGCCGCCAACCGCCTGGAAAACACCGGCCAGCCGACGATTCTGTTCATTGACGAAATCCACCGCTTCAACAAGGCGCAACAGGACGTGTTGCTGCCGGACGTCGAAAGCGGCGTGGTGCGGCTGATCGGCGCCACCACGCATAATCCGTTCTTCTTCGTCAATTCACCGCTGGTCTCACGCTCGCAAATTTTCGAACTGCGCCCCTTGACCGTGGAGGAATTGTTTTCCCTCCTGCAACGCGCCCTGGCCGATCCCGAACGCGGCCTCGGTTACCTGAAAATCCAGGCGGACGAAAATGCGCTGCGGCATCTGGCCAAAATCGCCGATGGCGACGCGCGCAAGGCATTGAATGCGCTGGAAATCGCCGCGCTCACCACTCCACCGGGCCCTCAAGGCGTGGTTCACATCAACCTCGCCGCGGCCGAGCAAAGCATCCAGCAAAAGGCCGTGGTGTACGACGACGAGGACGCGCATTATGACACGATTTCCGCGTTCATCAAATCCATGCGCGGCAGCGACCCGGACGCCGCGTTGTACTGGCTGGCCAAGATGATTCACGCCGGGGAGGATCCGCGCTTTATCGCCCGGCGGATTGTGATTTGCGCCGCGGAAGACGTCGGCCTGGCCGACCCGATGGCGTTGGTGCTGGCCAATGCGGCGTTGTCGGCATCGGAATTTGTCGGCTGGCCGGAGGCGCGCATTCCGCTGGCGGAAGCGACGGTGTACATCGCCACCGCCAACAAGAGCAACAGCGCCTACCTGGCCATTGACGCGGCGCTGAAAGACGTGAAATCGGGCCGCACCCTGCCGGTGCCGGAGCCGTTGCGTGACTCGAATTATAAGGGCGCCAAACAGCTCGGCCATGGCCAGGGTTACGAATATGCCCACGACCACCCGGGCCATTTCGTGGCGCAGGATTATCTCGGGTCGGACAAGGTTTATTACGAGCCTACTGAACAGGGTGTGGAAAAGAAAATCAAGGAACGCGTTGAAAAATGGCGCGCGCAGTTCGCCCAAGCCAGAAAACAGAAGCCAACCATGGATGGACACGGACGCAAATGAATTTACGATTTACAATTTACAATTTACGAGCCTGATCTGTATTTCAAACGGGACCAAAATTGCAAATCAGCAATGGAAAGCGAGATCCAAAACGCCAAAAAGCAGCTCCGCAAAAACATTCTCGCGGCGTTGAGAGTTCTGCCGCCGGAAAAACAAGTGGCGGATTCGTCAAGAATCCGCGCTTTATTGTCGCAGCAACCGTTTTGGAAAACCGCCCCCGCAGTCCTGTTTTTCGCGCCGTTGCCGGGTGAAGTGGATGTCTGGCCGTTGTTGGAAGCGGCGCTGACTTCCGGAAAAATTGCCGCCCTGCCCCGTTTTGATCCCGCGAGCAATGATTACCTTGCCGGTCACGTGCAGAATCCGCAAAACGAAGTCGGGCCCGGGCAATTCGGCATTCGCGAGCCAAAGACCGGTTGCCCTGAAATTCCACTGGAACGTCTGGGGTTGATCCTCGTACCCGGCGTTGCGTTTGACCTGCTTGGAGGCCGGCTGGGCCGGGGCCGGGGGTTTTACGATCGCCTGCTGGCCAAGTTTCACGGGATCAAATGCGGGGTCGCCTTGGACGAGCAAATTGTGGAGGAAGTGCCGGCCGGAACGCTCGATGTCCGCATGGATTTTATTCTAACCCCGACCCGATGCGTCGTCGTGTGAGGGTGACCTGATTTCCCGTCACGTTATTGGTGCTGCTGATTGAGCAACGGCGAGTTGCCTTCCCAACCTTGGGGCGAGTTCCACGGACGAACCGAAGCATTGTCGGGTTCGTTGGTTTCGCAACCGGCAACACCCAGGAGGAGGACACCCAACAGGAGCAGTAGAAGCCATTTCATGGCTGGACCTCCCTTTTCAAGAGGCGGGATGCGCCGGGGTAACCTCATCCCCTTCGATGACGTCGCCCAATTGCCAGCCCGGAACGATGTTGGCGATGCTGCGATCTTTTTGAACACTGCGAACGATGACCTTGGCCACCAGCTTGCCGTCGCGGCTGACGAGCATTTCCCCGTCATTCAACACCCCCTGGTCGCCACCAATGTTCAACACCACAAAATTCCATTTGGGGTCCACGGCGATGATTTTGCCCTTCAAGTCGGCACGCAACGTGACGACGTAATTGGTTCCGATTAATTCGGCCAGCTGTGTGCTCAACCGGTTGACCGTGCGTTGCAGTACACCGTTTTCCTCCTGGACGGCGGCCAGCTCATTTTTGGTGAAATTAAGCGTCTTGTTCAAACTGCCCACCTGGTCCGGAGTCAGGCCGGTGGCTTTGAAGGCCGCCAGTTGATTCTGCGCGTCATCCCGTTCCTGACTGGTCTTGGCCAGCTTGTCGGACAAATCATTGGCACGTTTTTGCTGGGTCGCGGCGGTGACCATGGCATTGGTGAGCTGGGTCTGGGTGTCGGCCAATTGCCCCTGGGTCTGGGTCAAATCATCCTTGGTTTTCGCCAGGTCCCGCTTCGTGCTGGCCAGCTCGCCTTGGGTCTGAGTCAGTTGGGTGTGGAAGTCGTTGCGCTCGGAGATCAGGGTGTCAATCTTGTCCCGGATTTCAACAATGTTTAGCGCGCCTGCGAGCAGGGCCGCGACGATCGCTACGATCAAGCTGATGCGAATCAACATGGATGGGTCACTTCAATTTTGTCTAAAATTATACGTTTGCGCCAAAGATGTCAACGCTGGTTTAACATCTTGCCAAACCTTGAATTCGGACCATCTTTAGGCATGGATCCGAAGCAACCCCGGCGGTTGCCCGTCCATCCGGAAGCCGCACGCCCCGGCGGTCTCTCCCAATCCGGCAGCGGGTTGAGGGAACCGGCACCGAAGCAAAACCGAACACCTGAAAACGACCGGTTATGCGATTAAATCATGGCCTGCACCTTGCCTACTGCACCAACATCCATCGAGGCGAGACCTGGCGCGAGACCTTTGAATCATTGACCGGCCACGCGCTGGCGGTGCGCGAACGGGTCTGCCCCAAAAAACCGTTTGCCATCGGCCTGCGCCTGAGCCACCGCGCCGCACGCGAATTGAGCGAGCCCGGCACATTGCTGGCATTTCAACGCTGGCTCGCGCAAAAGGACTGTTACGTTTTCACGATCAATGGTTTTCCGTACGGCCAGTTTCACGGCACGCGCGTGAAGGAACAGGCTTACCTGCCGGACTGGACTTCGCCGGAGCGGCTGGCCTACACCAACCTGCTGTTCGAGCTGCTGGCCAAATTGCTGCCCGCCGGCGTCGAAGGCAGCGTCAGCACCCTGCCCGGCTCCTTCAAGGGATTTCGACTCAACGCCGACGCGCTGAAAGCCATCCGCCAGAACCTCTGGTATTGCGTCGAGCACATCGCGCATCTGGCCGAACAGACGGGCCGGAAATTGCACCTCGGCCTGGAACCCGAACCGCTCTGTTTGCTGGAGAGCAGCAGTGAGACCATCCATTTTTTTGACCGGTTGCGCGCCGAACACCCGCGTGATCCCCGCCTGGCCGAACACCTCGGCGTGAATTACGACACCTGCCACTTCGCCGTGAATTTTGAGGAACCCCAAAACGCCCTGCCGTGTCTGCTCCATCACGGCATCAAAATCAGCAAAATCCACCTGAGTTCCGCGCTCAAGGTACGGCCCACCGCGGCCGCCCGCCGGATGCTCGCCGCCTTCGCCGAGGACGTTTACTTCCATCAAGTCGTGGTCCGCGACCCGGCGGGGAACCGGAAAATCTATTACGACCTGCCGGACGCGCTGACCGACCCGGAGGCTGGAGGCCAGACCCCGGAAGCCGGAAGCCAGACCCAAGATCCCAGTCCCGAGGTGCCAGACGCCAACCTGCCCGAATGGCGGATTCATTTTCACGTACCGCTGCACGCGCCCGCCGCGGCACCGCTCGACAATACCACCGATCATCTGCTTGGCGTGCTGGATCTGCTCGCCAAAAATCCCGGCCTCTGCTCGCATCTGGAAATGGAAACCTACACCTGGGAGGTGCTGCCGCCGGAACTGAAAAGCCTGAGCGTCGTGGAACAACTCGCGGCGGAATACGCCTGGACCCTCCCGCAACTGGCCGAACGCGGGCTGGCTTGATTTACTTCCGCGCCGGACTCGCTTCAAAAAATGAGGACTGAACCGTTTATGGCCTGTAAATGCCCTTTTGACCTTGACCAGCCCGCGCCCCGCCCATAGGTTATGATTCCAGTGAAAAGATTCACCTAGTACCGACTCACTGTTTTACCGGCTAATATCAACTTAGCTTGAATTAAGTCAATGTAATTAAATTGTTAGGCATCCTTGAGCGCATGACACAGCGAGGCATGATGCGTAAGTTGTTCCGGCGTTTTGACGGCGACCGGAAGCGAGTTGTCAAGGCATACGCCGAGGCAGAGCAGCGCGGAGAGGTTAAGCGCGTTCGAGATTCTCACGATATGGGCGCGGACGAGTATGCGTCGCGTCTTTTCGCCGACGGAGTTCAGAAGAGTTGGATTCAGGAAGATTGATTTTATGGAAGATATTCTTGGATTTTTCGCCATGATGCTCGGCACGCTCGCTGATCCGATTGCGCTGCCGTGTTACATTGCTATCGGCATATTGGTCAGGAATCTAGCCGGAGCGTTGGCTACCGCGATAGGCTTCGCCGTGGTTTTCCGGCTTGTCATCGCGGCCATCAAAAGCAATGCAGAAGCAGGTGTTGAGACAGGTTCACCAGACTTTGAGGTTATCGCCGCTTCAGTTGCTGGTGCAGCATTTGCCACCGGTATTGTTTATTTTTGTGCGTCCAAGTATAGAAAGTCAGCCAAAGATGAAAAGAAGCCGGATGCCTAACAAATCGCTGCAGGCAACGCGGGATGGCCGGTCCAGTTCCGCTTCGCGGTTGACGCTGGTTGGTCCCGCGTGCCTGAGCTCTGGACGTTAGGCATCGTGACCACACTGTGAGACCTATCCACACATTTTTATGGTTGAGCTTGCTGTTGACAGGTTGTAGCCGTCGCGACGCACAACTCAGCCAGCAAATCGTTGGCACTTGGACTCATGAACATCCAGGCACTCCTGTCGTATTGACCGTCAGTTCAGATGGGAGTTTCGCATCAAGAATGTGGTATCCGAATTTATACCCAAACCTGACCAATACTTGGGGCGGGACATGGCAAATAAGTGATGGGGTTTTTATTTCGACAGCTACAAAAAGTAACGGCGTTTCAGTTGTGCAGGTTTCGCATTGTAAGATTGTTCATCTCGATGACCATGATTTCACTTGCGAGGTTGATTATCTCGGCAATGGAACGATTTCATATAGCCGATGATGACGCCTAACACCTATTAAGCCCGATAGGTCAAGAGGCAAAAGGCATGCCTGACGGAAAAGGATTTTTTTCCGGTTTAGCGTCCAGCGAACGGGCTTTCCGACTTAATTT
>JAJPJM010000107.1 GCA_021324235.1 Verrucomicrobiota bacterium | reverse complement strand
TCCTTGAATTTCTCCAGCATGGTCGAACGCGGCGTGCCGGTGCCTTGTACCAGGCACGCGACGCCGAGCCGGTCAAAAAACGGTTGCATGCGTTCGCTGACTTCCTGCATGAGTTTGTAGCTGGTGAACAAAACGAACGCCTTGCCGTGGGTCTGTTTCACAAAATGCCCGATCCAATGTTCGAGCGCACCGGCGTAACCGGCCTCGCGCGGATCAGGCATCTTCTGGGCGACGAAAATCTTCATCTGCCGCTCGTAATCGAACGGGGTGCCGACCTGTAAAAGGGTCGCCGCCTCCGCTCCAACGCGCTTTGAAAAATAGTTCAGCGGTGACGCCGAAGGTCGAGGGTCGGGAGGCGAGGGCCTTTTTCCGCTCTCGGCTTTCGACTCTCGGCTCTCGACCCTGGCTTTCACCGCCAACGTGGCGCTGGTCATGATGATGCTCGTGTCGCTTTCAAACAGCCGGCGGCGCAGAAAGTCGGCCACGTCCACCGGCGCGGCATTCAACGCGAGATTCTTGTGCGCCTTGCCGCTGCGTTCCACCCAGTAAACGTGGTCGCCCGCGCTTTGTTCGAGGAACGCCTTCACCTCGTCACGCAATTCGGCCAGCCGGCGGTTGCACTCAACCAGTTCCTGCCCGATGTCCTTGTCCTCGCTCAATTTGATCAGCTCGCTGACGGCCTCGCGCAAACGCTGAATCGGCAGCGTGACGTTATCCTTGACCAGTTCCGCGCGACGGATGCGCAATTCGGTCCAGGTCCGCCGGCGCCCGCTGTTTTCACCGCCGCCAAATCTGTTTTTGCCGGCGGATTTCTGGATTTCCTCGCAGGCCGTCTCGACGTTTTCAAAAAACGCGTCCGACTCGCCCAGAATGTCGGCCACGAGTTTCACCGCACTGCCCTTGCGCAGGGTGGCGAGCAGGCCTTTTTCCGTGCGCGGATTCCACAACCGGTTCAGCGCGTAACGCACCTGTCCGCTGGATACGCTCAAACCGATGTGCCGGGAGGCGACAGGTTCCATCTGGTGCGCCTCGTCGAAAATCACAAAGTCGTTCTTGAAGAGAATGCCGCCCTCCATTTCCTCATCCACCCCGCCGAGCAGCGTGAAAAACAACGTATGGTTCAGCACCAGCACGTCCGACGAAAGGAACTTGTTCCGGGCGCGCTGAAAAAAGCAGACGCCATGGTCCTTGGCGAAATCGGACGGAAAGCCGCAAACCTTGGGCGAGCAGAGTCCGCGTTCGGAACAGACCTGCGCCCAGACCTTTGGATCCGGCTCGACTTCGAAGTCCGACAGACTGCCGTCCTTTGTCGCCTTCGACCACTCGTAAATGCGTTGCAGTTCCTCGGCCTCGGACGACGTGAACAGGTTGCCCGACTGCTGCATGGCTTTTTGCAACCGGCGGGTGCAGAGATAATTCGCGCGGCCTTTGAGCATCGAGAAGCTGAACCGGACCGGCACGGGAAGTGCGCCGAGCACCTCCGCGAGCATCGGCAGGTCCTTTTCCGTGAGCTGCTCCTGCAAATTGATGGTGTGTGTGGAAACGATGGCCTTCTTCTTCTCTGCCACCGCAAACAAAATCGCCGGAATCAGATAGGCCAGGCTTTTGCCGACGCCCGTGCCGGCCTCGACGGCCAGATGCCCGCGGTCCTGCAACGCGCGCGCGACGGCCACGGCCATTTCCTGCTGCTGCGGACGAAACTCAAAATTCTTCGCCCGGGACAGCAAACCGTCGGGCGAGAAGATTCCTTCGACTTGTTTTATCAAATCGGTGGCGGCCCCGGCGGGTTGATGTTCAATGACTGAAATCACGAGGTGCGAATATGCCGCCGAGTTGTTTCGTCGGCGAACAAAAAAAATCCCGGGAGGGGGTCCATGGATCCCGCATCCCGGTGTCGGCCGGGCCAGTCAACCGCATGATAAAGCAACTATTTTGGTATTAAGTATGCTTCCAAGGACAAAGTGCGTCAGTTCCAAACGGTTGATTTGCGCCGCTTTCTGCGACAGGGCCCGATTTGTTCAAGGCGCAATCCACAGAAATATCCGTGTCGGTCAAATAAAATGAATTCTGACAGGCAAACAAGCCGGAGTGATGGCGGCGATTCAAGCATCACGCGATCTCGGATTTTCCGATGCTCGCCGGGCGGGGAAGGGCCAGGCCGAAGTCTGCTTGGCGTTGTGGCTTTGTTTTTTCTAATCCTGGCACCAGCAGCGCCGGGCCAGGTGGTTGACCCGCCGCGCATGGCCGCGCCGGTTCTCACCAACATCGCAGAAATCTGGACAGTCCCGCGGGCGCAGGCGGATGAGGAGTATCGGATTAAAACCGAGGTCGTGATTTATTTCAATGACACGGAGTGGGGCAACGCCTCGGGAGAATGCCAGGGTACTCAGCGGTGGCTGCCGATATTCGACTCGCCCTACCCGCTGAAGGCCGGTGAGCGGGTCGCCATTGACGGTGTGATTGTACCATCGCGGGAACGGTTTGTCTGGAGTAAGACCCGGGTTCGCGTCCTTGAAGAAAACGTGCCTACCAAACCCGAGGTGTTGTCCGATTTGAGCCAAAACCCCGGGGCATTGACGGCCCACTTGGTATCGGTGGAAGGACTCGTTGACAGCGAACTGGATCAGGCAACGCATTGCACGATCAATTTCCTGTCCGGCAATATATCGGCCAAGGCATACGTGTTGAAGGGCACCAATAGTGCGCCGGTTCCATTTAAACAGGGCGACTTCATCCGGATGAAATGTGTCTATTCCCCGCAGTTCGACAAGAATGGAAATTTGAGCGATCTGAGCTTGTGGATAGGCACGCCCGCAGACATCGAGGTCATTGGCTCGCTGAGCAGGGATGCGCGCTTCGCCGCTCCCGTCACCCTCAGCAAGAACATCCAATCGGATTTGCCCACCAACACGGTTGTCCATGTTGCGGGCGTCGTACGCAACTATGAGTCGGGCGAATGGGTCACCCTCTGGGATGCCACCGGACAGATCATGGTCCAGAGCAAGCAGACTCAACCACTCCGGTTCGGCGATCAGATTGAAGCCATTGGTTATCCCTATCTGGCCGGCGTGCAGCAGTGCTTGCATGACGGTTTGTATCGACTGACCGCTACGACTAATACATCGGTTCCTTCCCTGGTGATGACCACCAATTCGTTGCCACTGAGCCTGGCTGAAGAGGTCCGGGATTTGAGCCCCGAAGAAGCCAGCCGCCACCTGCCGGTTCATCTTCGCGGGGTGGTCACCTGGTCTCATGCCAACACTCATTTTGCATATGTGCAGGACGCCAGCGGTGGCATTCGGGTGGTCAACCCAAAGTGGGATGACCCCGGCACCATGAAACCGGGAACGATTGTGTTGGTGAACGGCGTGACCGACGACGGCAATTTTGTACCGGTGGTCACCAATGCCATGCTGTCCCGGGAAGGATGGTGGAATTTGGAAGGTTCGCAACTGGTGACCCTGGAACAGGCGCTAACCGGTGTGGAGGAAGGCAGGTGGGTCGAAATGCAGGGATACGTCCGGGATGTCAGCCAAACTCACGGCCTGGCGCACTTCGATCTCAGCACAAGCAGTGGAGATTTCCAGGCGTGGACTCCCGCTTCGCAACCCTTCGATTGGTTCAAAGGGTCCATCGTCCACCTGCAGGGGGTGTGTTCGGTCCTGGCCAATGCGCGTCATCAACTGACGGGGATTGAGATTTGGGCACCGGATCAAAAATACATCCAGATCGAAGAGCCCGCACCAAATGATTTATTCGCCGTGCCGTTGCGACCGCTGACAAACCTGCGGCGGTTCAATATGGAAAGCACGCTCAACCAGCGCGTCCGCACATCCGGCACGGTGATTCTCGCGGCATCCGGCCATTACGTGTATGTGCAGGATGGCGTGGACAGTGTGTTGGCTTTAAGCCAGCAAACCAACGCCCTTCAGCCTGGCGACCGGGTTGAAGTGGTGGGTTTTCCCGGCGAGGAAGGTCAAAAATTTGTTCTCCGTGAAGCGGTTTATCGTCGCATTTCCAGTGGCACAGAGCCCAAACCCGTGGAGCTGTCGGCAACGAATGCGGTCAACGTGAATCTGGACGGTCTCCTCGCAAAAGCCAATGGTGTCCTGCTGAACAAAGTGGAAAAGGATGGTGAGACGCGGTTGCTCATTCGGAGCAAAAATTTCACCTTTGAAGCCGGCCTCGGCCCGGTCGGCGCGGAAACCAAAAATCTGCAAGCCCTGGAAACGGGCAGCCAGCTGGCCCTGACAGGGGTTTACCAGGTGCAGAACGATGAATACGGGCAGCCACGTTCATTTCTGCTCCTGCTCCGTGCTCCCAACGACGTGCAGTTGTTGCAACGGCCTCCCTGGTGGACGCTGGCGCGGCTGTTGCGGGTGCTGGTCGGGTTTTTCGCCGTGCTGCTGGTCGCGTTGATCTGGGGCATCCTGATCGCGCGTAAAAATGCGCTGCTGAATCAGGCCCAGACGGAACTGCAAACGGCCAACGACCAGCTCGAATCCCGCGTCGAGGAGCGGACGCGGGAACTTCAGGCCCAGGTCGTCGAGAAGGAACGGGCCCGGACCGAACTGGCCCAGGCACAACGCAGCCTCATGCTGGCTTCCCGGCAGGCGGGCATGGCCGAAGTGGCCACCGGCGTCCTCCACAACGTGGGCAATGTCCTCAACAGCATCAACGTCTCCACCACCTTGTTGCGGGATCAAGTCCGCAAATCGGAAACCCACTCGCTCCTGAAGGTCACTGACGTGCTGAAGGAGAAAAACGGCGACCTGGGGACGTTTCTCACTTCCGACCCCAAGGGGAAATTGATGCCGGAATTCATTGTGCAAGTTGCCGGACAACTCCAGAAAGAACAGGAAAACACCCTGCACGAACTGGAGCAATTGACCAAAAACGTCGATCACATCAAGGACATCGTCGCCATGCAACAAAGCTATGCCCGCGTCGCCGGCATTGTCGAAAAAGTATCCCTGACCGGCATGGTGGAAGATGCCCTGCAAATCAATTCGGCGGCGCTGACCCGTCATGAAGTCACGGTCGTCCGCCAGTTTGCGGAGGTGCCACCCCTGATGATCGAGAAACACAAAGTCCTCCAAATTTTGATCAACCTGATTCGCAACGCCAAGTATGCGCTGGATGAATGCAACCAGAGCGAAAAACGACTCACCATTACCACCGCCAAAACGGACGATGGACACGTCATGGTCCAGGTCGATGACAACGGTGTCGGCATCCGGCCCGAAAATTTGACGCGAATTTTTTCCCACGGTTTCACCACGCGCCCGAATGGCCACGGTTTTGGCCTTCATATTGGTGCGCTGAACGCCCAGGAAATGGGCGGCTCGCTTTCCGCCGCCAGCGAAGGCGCGGGCCGGGGCGCCACCTTTACGCTGATTTTACCAATATCTCCCCCCGCCAAAAATCTATGAATGCGCCCTCCACCCAACCCGGCAACCGGGTATTGATTATCGACGACAACGCCTCGATCCACGCGGATTTCCGGAAGATTCTCGGCCAGGACCAGGATCAGAACGTCGAGCTCAACCGCGCCAAGGCGCGGTTGTTTGGGGAGAGCAGCATCATCACGCCCCAGGCCGGTTTTGTCATTGATTCGGCGTTCCAGGGCCGGGAAGGGCTGGAAATGGTCAAACGGGCAGCGGCGGAAGGGCATCCGTTTGCGCTGGCCTTCGTGGATGTACGGATGCCACCCGGGTGGGATGGCATTGAAACCATCAGCCACATTTGGAAATGCTGCCCGGAAATCCAGGTGGTCGTTTGCACCGCCTATTCGGACTATTCCTGGGAGGAAATGATCCATAAACTGGGCCACTCGCCCGATCTGGTGGTGCTGAAGAAACCTTTCGACAACATCGAGGTGCTGCAACTGGCCCATGCCCTCACAAAGAAGTGGCACTTGAACCGCGAGGTGCAATCCCGGTTGAACAATCTCGACGCGCTGGTGCGTCAACGGACTTCAGAATTGGAAACCGCGAATGAGCAGTTGAAGTGTGAAATCGCCAAACAGCTTAAATTGGAGTCCCAGTTGCGTCATTCCCAAAAAATGGAAGCCGTGGGGCAGCTTGCCGCCGGGGTCGCGCATGATTTCAACAATATCCTGACCGTGATCGAGGGCAACGCCGCCTTGTTGCAGGACCAACTCGGACGCGACCCCGTCTGCGCCGAACCACTCAACGACATATCCGTCGCTGCCGAAAGGGCCGCCCGGCTCGTCCGGCAACTGCTGGCTTTCAGCCGCAAGCAGGTGCTCAAGTCCGAAAAACTCAACCTGGGAGAGGTCATCAACAATCTGCGGGAAATGTTGAAACGACTGCTGGGGGATCACATCACCCTCGAAGTGAATGTCGCCCCTGAGCTGCCGCCCATCCAGGCGGATCTGAGCATGATGGAGCAAATCATCATGAATCTTTCAGTCAATGCCCGTGATGCCATGCCCAAGGGGGGAAAACTGGCGGTGGGCATCGAGGCCGTTGTCATCACCAACGAAGACGCTCAAAAAAATTCGGAAATCCGCCCCGGCCGGCACGTCTGCCTCTCCCTCTCCGACACCGGCGGGGGCATCGCACCGGAACTTTTGCCCCGCATCTTTGATCCGTTTTTCACAACCAAGGAAATCGGCAAGGGCACCGGGCTGGGTCTGGCCACCGTTTACGGCGTTGTCAAACAACACAACGGCTGGGTGGAAGTCCAAAGTACCGTCAATCAAGGCACGGCGTTTCGGATTTATCTGCCGGTTTATACGGGTAATTCCCGGCCGGGAGATTCCTCGCCCTCCCGAAAACCAGCCGCTAAAAATGGAACGGAATGCATCCTCGTGGTCGAAGACGAAGACCACCTGCGTGCCCTGACCGCCACGGTATTGCGTAAAAACGGCTATCGGGTGCTGGAAGCGACTTCCGGCCTGGACGCCCTGAAAGTCTTTCAGGGCCACAGCTCGGAAATTGATCTGCTGTTCACCGACGTTATGATGCCCGGAAACCTTCTGGGCGACGAATTGGCTGCCCGTCTGTGTTCCACCAAACCTTCACTGGCCGTGCTGTTCACTTCGGGTTATACCCCCGAAGTCACCAAAACCGATTTCCGCGGCAATGGGAACTTCCTCAGCAAGCCCTTTACGCCCGTTCAAATGCTTGCCCAGATACGTCAATGCCTCGATCACGCACCGGTTGAAAAGAGCAAGGCACAGGTCTGAGTTGAACGGTGGCTTTGGTATCACCCGGGCATGGTCTGCCAGGCGGACCCGGCCACCGGCACCGTTCAAATCGCATGAGTGCTTAATATGACTTTGCTCACCGCCGTTGCCCCCGGCGCCAGCCCGATTTTGTTCCGGCCAACATTGCCCGCCTCCACGCAAACCATCCGGTTGTGTTCCGCCGGATCGAAGTCGGGCATGAGCTGGGTGGTCCACGGATTCCAAACCACCGTGTCGGCCGCACCCGATCTCTCAATGCGAATCACCCGGTGGAACCTTGTGTCCACGATTTCCACCGGACCGGGTGTATCATGATAAATGCGGTTGGTCTCCGCGACGATGGGCAGTGTTTCGTGCGTCTCCCGTTTTTCGGCGCCGCGGTCGGTCTTGTCCAGGAATCGCGCGCCCTGCAACCCGCGAATCCCGACGCTGCCGATGTCGCCCACCGCAAAATACGTGTGCAGACAATTTTCGATTTCAATCGTCCGGTCCGCGGAATCGTTGATGGCCAGCAACTCCATTGTCAGCGTGTCGGAAACCGTCACGATGAATTCCGCACGCAAAAGGTTCCACGCGGCACGGTCGGATGCCGTGGGCAGGCGGAAGTTCAGGATTATCGCGCCGTCGGCCGCGGCCTTGGTGTCGGTCAAATGCCAGGCCCTGAGGCGCGCAAAACCGTGCGCCACATCGCCCTCACGCGGGCCAAACCAGGGGAAACAGATGGGCACGCCGCCGCGAATCGGCTTGGTGGGAGCAAACTGGCTCAACCGGCTCATGAACAGCAGCGGCGGTTCGCCCTTTTTTTGAAATCCTGTCAGATGCGCGCCGTGAAGATAAATCTCCGCTGCGCTTTGCCCGGTCATAATGTTGATTTTGGGCAGGCCGCCGTTGCCTTCAGCCACGGCGACCCGTCCAGGAATCTCAAATTTCGATAATGATTGGGGGAGGACCTCGTTTGACATAAAACGATGCGTTTTTAGCACAAACAAACAAAACGCACAGGCTTTTTGTCATCAAAGCTAAACGGGCGGGAAAGTTTGAGCCTCGCCGGACTTTTGCCGTTTTTCCGCATGTCCGAACGAATCGGTTTTCGCAGCGAGCCGAAAGAATGGAAACTCCCGGATTGAAATAAACAGGCGCGCCCTTTGCAAGCGACGCGCCCAATGATGGTTCACCGGTCATACCACACCGGACACTCCGACTGGTTATTCTTCCGCCACCGCACGGGACGCTTTGGCCGGCGCAATACGGTTGATAATGTTCACGCCGTTCACCTCGTCGTAACTGATCGTCAGGCTTTCGCCCGGACGCAGGTCCGTCAGTTTCCCGTCCGGCTTCCCGTTCACCACAATCGCACACTCATCTCCCACCTCGAACTTCTTCGTGCTGAATGTCGCCTTGGCCTTGAGCGTCTTTTGCTCCAAATCAATCGCCGTCAAATCCCCCGTGAACGTCGCGCTGGTCTGCGCTATCTCCCGCGCCGTCGCCTTCCCCTCCGGCACTTCATACGTCACCGTCACGTGATCCCCGGCCTGGATGTCCGCCACCGTGCCCGACTTGTCGCCCCGCAACGCCACCGCACAATCCGCCGGCACCGCGAACGTCTTGTCCATCATCCCCACATGCAACGTCAGCGTCTGCCCCTTGGAGTCAATCGCCTTGACCATCCCCTCATACTGCATCGGTTGCTGCGTCACCCGGTCGGCCACCGCCACCCCGTTGGCTTCCTGATAGCCCACCGCCACCCGCTGACCCGGCCGCAAATCGCCTACCGCGCCGTTGTCCTGGCCCACCATCGTGTAGGCGCACGTGTCGCCCAGGTTGAAACGCTTGTGGCTGAACGGTAACATTCCCCGCACCTCCAACACGCTTTCCTTCGGCTCAACGCCAACCACCGTCCCCGTGTACACCTTGTCCGGTTTCGTCGCCGGCGCGTTCGCCGCCGCGTCATCCGCCATCACCCGGCTTCCCGCCGTCGCCGTCAAGACCG
>JAJPJM010000028.1 GCA_021324235.1 Verrucomicrobiota bacterium | reverse complement strand
TAGGTAGTTCCTTTCGGGAATGGTTCAATAAAACCAATAGCTCGCGCCGTTATAATACACGGTCCTCATCTGCGATGGCGAATGGCTGGCCACATGCCCGTCGGCAAAAGCAAGGTTGACGCCGATCAACGTGCCGTTGACAAAATGCGCCGTGTTCGGCGAAATGTTGGTTACGGATGGGGAAGCAGGATAAGTGGAGAGCAACCCACCGCTATTGCCTGATCCCGCCGAATCGCTGACAAACGGCACCTGGGACGCCGCAATGTCATGCAATCTTTGCGCCCAGCCATAAATGGCGCTGGTCGGCATCCCTTGCTTGAGCCAAACCGGCCAAATCGTTTGAGGACGGCCGGAATAATCTATGGGGAAGATACCGATACCAGCCGGTGACGAGGCACGCGGCACCCAATAATTGTCGTTTATGACGCATTCTTGCGGGTAATTGTGGCTAAAGTACTTCGTCAAGTCGTTACCGTTCTGAATCGGATGACCCAGAATGGTCCGTCCCCAAGCGTTCGCGGCGTCCCATTGATTTGGCCGCATGGGGCAAAACCAGTCCGGCACATCCATGCCATACGGATACAGCGTATTGCATAGATTCAGGCCCACGTCCCAAGCCAGCGCGCCACCGCCCTGGGGAACAAGCGATGGCAGCCAGCCCCGATTGTCATTGGCATACAGATTGTGCGAGACCGCCCATTGCCGGAAACGTGCGGTGCAGGCCGTGACCTTGGATTGCGACTGCGTCCCGGCCAGGGCCGGCAACAGCATCGCCGCCAAAATCGCCAGCGTGGCGATGACCACCAGCAGTTCGATCACGGTGAAGGCCGTAGGGCACGACGTCGGGAGTGCCGGTCTGGACGCCTCGTCACCCCGTCGCCCGCAAATCAGGTCACTCGCTATTTGCGTTTTCATCTTTGATTTTTCGAGATTTGGTCATCAATAAAACCAATAGTTCGCGCTGTCATAGTACCCCACCCGCATTTGCGATGGAGAATGACCTTCCACATGCCCATCGGCAAAAGCGAGATTGACGCCAAGCAACGTGCCATTGATAAAGTGCGCCGTAATTGGCGCGATGTTGGTTACGGATGTGGAAGCCGGATGGGGGGAGTTCAGCCCTCCGACTTGACCTGAAGCGGCCGAATCGCTGACCAACGGAACATAGGGTGCCGCAATGTCGTGCAATCGCTGTGGCCAACCGTAAATGGCGCTGGTCGGCATGCCTTGCCTGAGCCAAACCGGCCAAACAGTTTGAGGACGACCGGAATAATCGATGGGGAACATGGGGCCCATCGGAACGATGTTGCTGTACCGTGGGACCCAATAATTATCGTTTAAGACGCACTCTTGCGGGTAGTTCTTGCTGAAGTACAGTCTCAAGTCCGTACCATTTTGAATCGAACGGCCCAGATTGGCTCGTGCCCACTGATTTGCGGCGTCCAATTGGGCTGGCCGCATGGGACAAAACCAGTCCGGCACATCCATTCCATAGGGATACAGCGCATTCAGCATACCGGTCCCCACGTCCCAGGCAAAACCGCCTCCTCCCGTCGGACTGAAAGCCGGCAGCCATCCTCGATTGTCATTGGCATACAGATTGGCCGAGGCCGCCCACTCCCGGAAACGCGCGGTACAGGCCGTGACCTTGGATTGCGACCACGTCCCGGCCAGGGCCGGCAGCAGCATCGCCGCCAAAACCGCCACCGTGGCAATCACCACCAGCAATTCGATCACAGTGAAGGCCGTAGGGCCCGACGTCGGGAGCACCGGTCTGGACGACTCGTTACCCCGTCGCCGGCAAATCAGGTCACTTCCCATTGACGTTTTCATGTTCGATTTTTCGAGATTTGGTCGTCAATAAAACCAAAACGGGCCTGTAAGAGATGAAGCATAGACCGCCCTCATTTGTGATGGGTCATGGCCTTCCACGTGACCATCGGCAAAGGCGAGGTTGACGCCTATCAACGTGCCATTGACGAAATGTGCCGTGTTCGGCGCGATGTTGGTTACGTATGAGGAAGCAGGATAGGGAGAGTTTAGCCCGCCAAACTGAGCTGACCCGGCCGAATCGCTCACAAACGGCACTTGGGACGCCGCAATGTCATGCAACCTTTGCGGCCAGCCATAAATCGCAGAAGTTGGCAGCGTCGGCTGGTTCTTGAGCCAAATCGGCCAAATCGTTTGAGGACGGCCGGAAAAATCTACGGGGAACGAAGTGCCCGATTGACTACGCGGCACCCAATAATTGTCGTTTAACTCAAACTCTAACGGGAAGTTCCTGCTAAAATATGATGTCAGCAAGTTAATATTCAGAATTGATGGCAACGGGGCGTTTTGTTGCACCCACTGGTTTGCGGCATCCCATTGATTTGGCCGCATGGGACAAAACCAGTCAGGCACATTCATGCCATAAGCATACAGCGCATTGAGCATATTTGTACCCACGTCTCGGGCGTATTCGCCCCCTCCCACGGGATTGAACGACGGCAGCCAGCCGCGATTGTCGTTGGCATAGAGATTGGCCGAAACCGCCCACTGCCGGAAACGCGCGGTGCAGGCCGTGACTTTGGACTGCGATTGCGTCCCGGCCAGGGCCGGCAGCAGCATCGCCGCCAATACCGCCAGCGTGGCGATGACCACCAGTAATTCGATCAGGGTGAAAGCCATTCGTTTAGAAACGGACGGTTGGTGAACCGTCAAACCGCCTTTGAAAGTAAAGGCTGATGCCTTCATGAGGATTACTACTTATAAAAGCACAATTATGAATTCAGGTCAAGAGTTATATGATTCGTACCCGGTGTTGATCCGCGGAAAATCCCCTCGTTGGCGGATTTCCCTGTCTTTAGAATTATTCTAAATCTTGACTCCTCCCCGGATCGTGTTTAAGGTGCGGTCGCCATGAATGCGGTCGGGAAAAAGTCGAATAGCGGCCTGAGCGAACGCCTGAATACGGGCGGGTTTCGTTTCACGCCGCAGCGGAAGCAGGTCTATGACGTGCTGCTGCACAAGCGCGATCACCCGACCGCCGAGGAGGTGTTTATCCGCGCCAAAAAACAGATGCCGGAAATTTCCCATGCGACCGTCTATAATTGCCTCGACGCCCTGGTCCAGTGCGGCCTGGTGCGGCTGGTCCAGTTGGAACGCGGAGCGACCCGTTATTGTCCCAACATGGAGGAGCACTGCCATTACTATTGCGACGAGTGCGGCACGGTGTTCGACGTGGCGCTGGCGTCGGACGCCGCGGTGGGGCCGCGGCCGCGGGGATTCAAGGTTGACCATTATGAAATTGCCGTGCATGGCCTGTGCGCCGATTGCGCCAAAAAGAAATAATCGATTCAACGATTCAACGATTCAACGATTTAACGGTTTAACGATTTAACGGTTTAACGAATTTAAGAAATGAGCACCGCCACCGAGACGATTGAAAGCCTGGTCAAACAGGAATACAAATACGGCTTTGTCACGGACGTCGAAGCCGATTCCGCGCCGCCCGGCCTGAACGAAGACATTGTTCGTTTGATTTCCGCCAAGAAACGCGAGCCGGAGTTCATGCTGGAATGGCGCCTCAAGGCCTACCGCCATTGGCTGACGCTGAAGGAGCCGACCTGGCCGCACGTGCATTACCCGGCGATTGATTATCAGAACGCCGTTTATTATTCCGCCCCCAAGAAAAAGGGCGACGGGCCCAAGAGCCTGGACGAAGTCGATCCCAAACTGCTGGAGACCTACGAGAAACTCGGCATTCCGCTCAAGGAACGCGAACGCCTGGCCGGGGTGGCCGTGGACGCGGTGTTTGACAGCGTGTCCGTCGGCACGACCTTCAAGAAACAACTGGCCGAGAAAGGCATCATCTTTTGCTCGTTCAGCGAAGCCGTGCTCGAACATCCGGAGCTGGTGAAGAAATATCTGGGCATGGTGGTGCCGTACACGGACAACTTTTTCGCCGCCCTGAACTCGGCGGTGTTCAGCGACGGCTCATTTTGTTTCATTCCCAAAGGCGTGCGCTGTCCGATGGAGCTGTCCACCTACTTCCGCATCAACGCCGCCAACACCGGCCAGTTTGAGCGCACGCTTATCGTGGCCGAGGAAGGCGCTTCGGTGAGCTACCTCGAAGGCTGCACCGCGCCCATGCGCGACGAACACCAGTTGCACGCCGCGGTGGTCGAGCTGATCGCGCTGGACGATGCCTCAATCAAATATTCGACGGTCCAGAACTGGTATCCCGGCGATGAAAACGGCAAAGGCGGCATCTACAATTTCGTGACCAAGCGCGGCCTGTGCAAAGGCAAAAACTCGAAGATTTCCTGGACCCAGGTCGAGACCGGCTCGGCCATCACCTGGAAATATCCCAGTTGCATCCTGCTCGGCGATAACTCGGTGGGCGAATTTTATTCCGTTGCCGTCACCAACAATTATCAACAGGCCGATACCGGCACGAAGATGACGCACATCGGCAAAAACACGCGCAGCACGATTGTGTCCAAGGGCATCTCCGCCGGACATGGCCAGAACAGCTACCGCGGCCTGGTAAAAATCCAGAAGAGCGCCGCGCACGCGCGCAATTTCTCGCAATGCGACTCCATGTTGATCGGGTCGAAGTGCGGCGCGCACACGTTTCCGTATATCGAGGTGAAGAACACCACCGCGAGCGTGGAGCATGAGGCCTCGACCTCGAAGATCGGCGAGGACCAGATTTTTTACTGCAACCAGAGGGGCCTTTCGACGCAGGACGCCGTGAACATGATTGTGAACGGCTTCTGCAAGGAAGTGTTCAAGGAACTGCCGATGGAATTCGCGGTGGAAGCGCAGAAACTTCTGGGTGTGAGCCTGGAAGGCAGCGTCGGCTGAAATTTTTACACGGATTTCACAGATTGACACGGATTGAAAAGAAATGGTTGAACCGCTTTTTATTGCAACCGAACGCTTTGACCCGTCCGACGGGGAAAAGTGGCGAAAATATTTTGAATGGGCAAAAATTCCTGCGCTGAAAGAAGTGGTTAGCTTGGACGCTTGTCTGTGTAAACATCTCATAAATGAATTGGGAGATGAAGATTGGAATCACGTTATCCACGCAGATTATTGCTTAGATTATTTCAAAGATTTGGATTATCTTTTACAAGGAGTTCGGGATGAAGAACGCAAAAATCTGCTTGGCGTGTACAGAAATCCCGCCAACCACATTTCAACAGCGCCCTCAAGTCGCGATTTTAGTTTCGTTGGGTACGATTTGATTGAAGAATCAACCCAAATCAGCGCGTTAACCAATTGCGGCGGATTTCCTGACGCTTTCAGCAACGAAGAATTGAATTCTTATGGTTTAATTTCGGAATTTAGACGAGCCACTGAAGTAAAGCATTTGTTGGTTGAGAAATATCCGGAAGAATCGCACGCTGATTGCGAGATGTATGCGATTTGGAGATTGAACGAATAAATCCGTGTTAATTCGTGTAATTCGTGTCTAAGAGTTTTCAAAAATGAGCAAACCAATCCTGGAAATCAAAAATCTCTCGGCGGGTGTCGAGGGCAAACAAATCCTGAAGGGCGTCAACCTGACCGTTTCCGCCGGCGAAGTCCATGCCGTCATGGGCCCGAACGGCAGCGGCAAAAGCACGCTGGCCGCCGTGCTGGCCGGGCGTGACGGTTACGATGTGACCGGCGGCGAGGTGATTTACAACGGCCATGACCTGCTCGACCTGGACCCGGAAGAACGGGCACGCGAGGGATTGTTCCTCGCCTTCCAGTACCCGGTCGAGATTCCCGGTGTGAACAGCACCTATTTCCTCAAGGCCGCGCTCAACGAAATCCGCAAGGCCAAGGGCGAATCGGAACTGGACGCCATGGAATTTCTGACGCTCGTCAAGGAACGGATGAAGCTGCTCGAATTGAATGACGACCTCCTGAAGCGCTCCGTGAATGAAGGATTTTCCGGCGGTGAAAAGAAACGCGCCGAAATTTTCCAGATGGCCGTGCTGGAACCCAAACTCGCCATCCTCGACGAAACGGATTCCGGCCTGGACATTGATGCGCTGAAAATTGTCTCGTCGGGCGTTAATAAATTGAAACGCGCGGACAACGCGCAACTGGTCATCACCCATTACCAGCGGTTGTTGAATTATATTGTGCCGGATTTCGTGCATGTGCTCGTGGACGGCAAAATCGTCCGCACCGGCGGCAAGGATCTGGCACTGGAACTCGAGGCGAAAGGTTATGACTGGATTTTGAAAGGCTGAGTGCCTATCATGCCGGCATAATTTTTCATGTCGCAGGATTCCATTCTGGATATCGTCGGGTTGTTGAAGCAGCACGCCGGCAGGAATTACGAGCTCCAATCCGAGCACGTCAACCCGGCCAACGTCCGCGCGCTTAAGACCATCGGCTTCGATCGCTGTTACGTCCGCGCTGAAGGGCCTTATCTTTGGGATATCAAAGGAGACAAGTATCTCGACCTGCTTTCGGGTTACGGCGTGTTCGGCCTGGGCCGCAATCATCCCGAGGTCCGCCGCGTGCTGATCGATTTCCTGAACGCGGATTATCCGAGCCTGGTAAAACTGGAAGCGCCATTACTCTCCGGCCTGCTGGCGGCGGAGTTGAAAAAGCGGATGCCGAACCAGCTCGACATGGTCTTCTTCACCAACTCGGGCGCGGAAGGCATTGAAACAGCGATCAAATATGCCCGCTGCGCCACCGGCAAACCCACCATCATTCACTGCGAAAAATCGTTCCACGGGCTGACCTACGGCGCGCTTTCGATCAACGGCGACCAAAATTTTCGCGAGGGTTTTGAGCCGTTCCTGTCGCATTGCCGGATCGTCCCGTTCAACGATGCCGCGGCCTTGGAAGCGGAGCTTAAAAAAGGCGACGTGGCGGCGTTTGTCGTCGAACCGGTTCAGGGCAAGGGTGTGAACGTGGCGGCGCCCGGCTATTTGATGGAGGCGCAACGCCTGTGCCGCAAACACGGCGCGCTGTTCGTGGCCGACGAAGTGCAATCCGGGATGGGCCGCACCGGAAAATTCCTGGCCATTGAGCACGACGGCCCGGACATGGACCCGGACATCGTGGTCCTGGCCAAAACCCTTTCCGGCGGATTCGTCCCCGTCGGCGCGGTGTTGTGCAAAAAATGGATCCACGACAAGGTTTTCTCGTCCATGCAACGGTCGGTCATCCACAGCTCGACCTTCAGCCAGGGCAGCCTGGCCATGGCCGCCGGGCTGGCCGCGCTCGACGTGCTGGACCGCCACCAGCTCATGGCCAATGCCGCCCGCATGGGCGACCTCATCGGCAAGGCCTTGTGCGGGATGCAATCGCGTTTTGAACTGCTGAAGGACGTGCGTTGGCGCGGCCTGATGATCGGCATCGAACTCGGCGCACCAAAATCGCTCGGCCTCAAGATGGCCTGGACCATGTGCCATACGATGGACAAGAGCCTGTTCCCCCAGGCGGCCATCATTCCGTTGATGGACAAACACCACATCATCACCCAGGTCGCCGGCCACGGCGTGGATGTCATCAAACTGTTGCCGCCGCTGGTCATCAACGAAGCCGACGCGCAATGGTTCCTGACCGCCTTTGAGGATGTGATGACGCAAATGCATAAATTCCCCGGACCCGCCTGGGACGTGCTGACCAACATCGGCAAATTGGCCCTGACCCAGCGCGCCCGGTGAACGGGGGCGCTCTTGACTCCGACACCGTTCGTTCGCCTTCTCCCCGCTTGGGCGGGGCGAGGGAGTTGTTTCCATTTGGTGCGCGTATTCAGATACATCCGGTGAAACGCGCAGTGCAACCTTGCGCTGGCTTTCTTGAATTCTCCCATTAACATTTCCAGCATGAATTTGGATGAAGCCCAACGCCAGCGCGTCACCGCCTGGATTCTGGAAGGCGCGAAACTTTCGGAGATTCAAAGCCGGCTCGCGGCGGAATTTAACCTCCGGCTCACCTACATGGAGGTGCGACTGCTCGTGGATGACCTGAAATTGACGCCCAAGGACCCCGAACCGCCCAAAACTCCGGCGCCGCCACCAGAGCCCCCGCTTAAACCGGCCGATCCCAAAGGCGTTTCACCCTCCGCGGGGCCATCACCGGCGGCCGGCAAGGTTTCCGTGACCATGGATCAACTGACCCGGCCCGGCGCGCTTGCCAGTGGCAAGGTCACCTTCAGCGACGGACAAACCGCCGACTGGTACCTCGACCAGACGGGCCGGCTGGGAGTGGTGCCCAAACAGCAGGGTTACAAACCGTCCGCTACGGACGTGCAGCAGTTTCAAACCGCGCTTCAAACCGAGCTGGCGCGAATGGGGTTTTGAAATTTTAAGTTTTGAGTCTTGAATTTTAAGTTGAAGCCAGGCGCCACCGCGCCGGACTAAAAACTCAAAATTAAAAATTTAAAACCACTTCGAAACCTGGCACAATGAAGCCTCATGCGTGAACAATTCCGGGACTGGATTGAAAGCCTCGAAACCTTCGCCCTGGAAGTCATTTCCGGCGAACGCCGTGACACGCGGGCCGCATTGATGCGCGGTGTTCTGTTCGGCGGCTCGAAGGTGTTCCAGGTGCTGGTCAAGCTGCGCCACTGGCTCTACAGCGTCCGCATCTTCCGCGACAAAACCCTCGGGGTGCAGGTCATCGCCATCGGCAACCTCACCGTCGGCGGTACGGGCAAAACCCCCGTCGTCGAAAAGTTCGCGCGCGAATTGCGCGACGCCGGCCGCAACGTCGCCATCCTCTCGCGCGGTTACCGTTCCAAACCGCCGCCGTTTCACGTCTGGTTGCTGAATAAGATTTTTCTGCGCGAAGACCAGACCCCGCCGCGCGTCGTCTCCGACGGCAAATCGCTCCTGCTGGATTCGGAAATGGCCGGCGACGAGCCTTACATGCTCGCGTCGAACCTCAAGGACGTGGTCGTGCTCGTGGACAAGGACCGCGTGAAGAGCGGCCGCTATGCCATTGAAAAATTCGGCTGCGACACGTTGCTGCTGGACGATGGTTTTCAATACTGGGATTTGCGCGGCCGCCGTCACGACGTGGTGCTGGTGGACCGCCAGCAACCGTTTGGCAACGAACATCTGCTGCCCCGCGGCACCCTGCGCGAGCCGCCGTCACACCTCGCGCGCGCCCACACCATTTTCATCACCAAAAGTGATGGCCGGACCGCCGAACTCCGCCGGCGCATTGCGGAATTCAATCCCGACGCCGCCATCATCGAATGCGTTCATCATCCCTTGTATCTTGAGGATGTATTCACCGCCGAACGCATCGATCTGGATTTTCTCAAGGGACGCAAAGTTGCGTCCCTGAGTGGGATTGCGCAACCGGAAAGCTTTGAGCAAGGCCTTGTCAGGCTCGGCGCGGAACTGGTTTATTCCAAGCGCTTCGCCGACCATCACCGGTTCACGCAACAGGAGGTCCTGAACGTCATCAATCGCGGCAAAAAACGCCAGGCCAACACCATCATCACCACCCAAAAAGACGCCGTCCGTTTCCCCAAAATTGACCGGCGCGACCTGCCGATTTATTTCATGCGCGTCGAAATCCAGATCGTCAGCGGCGCGAACGACTTTCAGGATTGCGTCCGCAAAATCTGCTTCCGCTGAAGATGAACACCTTGATTTATTGGTTCGGCAGCGTGGTCGTGGTGTTGCTTCAGGCGTTGCCGTTGACCGCGGTCGCTCGCATCGGCCGCGCCGGCGGCGCGCTGGCGTTTTGGCTCGACGGCCGGCACCGGCGGGTGACGTTGAAGAATCTGACGATGTGTTTCGGCGGCGAAATGTCCCCGGCCGAAATCCGCGCGTTGGCGAAGGAAAATTTCCGCCGCCTCGGCGAAAATTACGCCAGCGCCGTCAAGACTGTCGCCATGACCTTCGACGAATTGCGCCCGCACGTGGAATATGTCGGCGCCGAACACCTGCTGCCGCCGCGCCGCGTCATCAATGCGGGCGGACATTTCGGTAATTTCGAACTGTACGCGCGGTTCAGCGACGTGGTCGCCGGCTACCAGAGCGCCACCACCTATCGCGCCCTGAACCAACCGGGGCTCAATCGCCTGATGGAAAAGCTGCGCAATCATTCCGGCTGCCTGTTTTTTGAGCGACGCACCGGCGGGCCGCTGCTCCGCGCCGCCATGAACCAGCCGGCCATCATTCTGGGATTGCAGATTGATCAACACGGCGGCGACCACGGGCTGCGCCTGCCGTTTCTCGGACACGATTGTTCCACCAACCCGTCCCCGGCGGTGTTCGCCCTGCGTTATGATTGCGAACTTTACGCCGCAGTTTGTTTTCGCATCGGATTGGCGAAATGGCGGCTGGAACTGGGTGAAAAAATTCCCACCCATGAAAACGGCCATCCCCGGCCGGTGGTCGATATCATTCGCGACGTGCTCCGGGCACATGAAGTCGCTGTGCGCCGCGACCCGGCCAACTGGTTCTGGGTCCACAACCGCTGGAAACCGGCACCCAAAAAGGTCGAGAGTCGAGGGTCGAGGGTCGAAGGCCAGACGGACACGCCATGAGTTTCCCGGATCCCAGAGGCCAGACCCCGGACCCCGGACCCCGGACGCCAGACCCTCGCCGGATCCTGATTCGCGGAACCAACTGGCTCGGCGATGCGGTCATGACCACGCCCGCGTTGTTGCGGCTCCGCGAAAAATTTCCCGAAGCGCGCATTACGTTGCTGACGCCGGAAAAACTGGCGGATTTATGGGCAAATCATCCGGCTGTAAACGAAACAATTTCTTTTACGCCTGATGAAAGCATTTTCTCCGTCGGACGAAAACTGCGCGCCGGAAAATTCGACCTCGCCCTGGTGCTGCCCAATTCGCCGCGTTCGGCGATCGAAACGTGGCTCGCCAAAATTCCGCAACGGATCGGGTACGCCCGTCCCTGGCGTAATTGGTTTCTGACCCGGGCCATCGCGCCGCGTCCGGACGCTGTGCGAATGCAGAAGCGTTCGATCGCCGAAATCCGACGCCTCGTAGCTGCCGACGTGAGTCGGCGGGTTACTTCATATGGCCGCGTTCTCACGAACGCAGCTACAAGCGCTCACCAGATTCACGAGTATCTGCACCTCGTCGGTTCGCTCGGCGCGAACCCGGAATCCATTGCACCGCAACTGTTCGTCGCGCCGGACGAAATTGAAGCTGCAAAGATAAAATTCGGATTGGAAAAAGTTGCGCAACCGGTCCTGGGCTTGAATCCCGGTGCGGAATACGGATCGGCCAAACGCTGGCCAATCGAACGGTTCATCGCCGCCGCAAAGGAAATCCAGCAGCGAACCAATTGCGTCTGGCTGATCCTCGGCGGCAAAAATGATGTTAATGTCGCTAATCAAATCGAATCCGCACTCCTTGCCGCGTCGGAGCGAAGCGGAGATGGGCGAACTCCGAACTCCCATCTCCTAAATCTGGCCGGCCAGACTTCGCTGCGCGAACTGATGTCGCTCCTGAAACTCTGCCGCGTGCTGTTGACCAACGACTCCGGCCCGATGCACGTGGCCGCCGCGCTCGGCACGCCGGTCGTCGTGCCGTTCGGCAGCACCTCGCTGGAACTGACCGGGCCGGGCCTGCCGGGCGACTCGCGGCATCACCTGCTCAAATCCGATGTGCCGTGCTCGCCGTGTTTTCTGCGCGAATGCCCGATTGATTTCCGCTGCCTGAACGGCATCGCTGTCGAACGCGTGGTGGAAGCGGTTTTGTCTGTAGGTTGATCAAAGCACTGGACAAAACCAGTCGGTGGGCGTATTCAGCCAATCAATCACGAATCCGGGCTTTCAAGAAAGGGCTGCCATGGCAAAAGAACGTCTTGATGTAGTCGGCTATTGGACTGAAATTAAACTCCAGATTTTGCAGGACTATGCCAAAGCCTATGCGCAGGTGTTACAAAATCAACATTCGATCAAACATGTCGCCTACATTGATGGCTTCGCAGGTGCTGGAGAGCATATTTCGAGAGAGAGCGGTGAATTAATTGCCGGCAGCCCAGCGCGCGCGTTATCAATTCAACCACGTTTTTCACATTACCATTTCGTGGAAATGGACGCGGCACGCGCAAAGCGCCTGCACGGCATGGGCGACCAGGAAGACGTGACGGTGTATCAAGGAGATTGTAACGAGGTGCTGTTGCAGGAAATTTTTCCTCAATGCCGTTATAAAGATTATCGGCGTGCGTTGTGTCTTTTGGACCCGTATGACTTAAATCCAAATTGGGAGGTGGTTGAAACAGCCGGCAAGATGGGCAGCATCGAGATCTTTCTCAATTTCATGATCATGGACGCGAATATGAATGTCCTCTGGAACAAGCCTGAATCGGTTCCTCCGGATCAGGCCCAGAGAATGACCAAATTTTGGGGCGACGACTCATGGCGCGCCGCCGCTTATAGGACTGAACAAGGCCTATTTGGGCCAATAGAGGAAAAAGGATCAAACGAGTCGGTCATAGCAGCTTACCGGAAACGCCTCAAAGAAGTCGCGAAGTTCAAATATGTGCCGGAGCCGCTGCCAATGCGTAACAGCCGCGGCGCCATTGTATATTACCTTTTTTTCGCGTCTCAAAATTCGACCGGCAACAAGATTGCCGAGCATATCTTTAATAAATATCGTAATCGCGGAGTACATTGAATGAGCGATAAATCGAAAATTGAATGGACGGATGCGACGTGGAATCCGGTCCGGGGTTGCACCAAAATCAGCCCCGGCTGCCTCCACTGCTACGCCGAGACGTTTGCCGAGCGCTTCCGCGGCGTGCCGGGCCATCCGTTTGAACAGGGATTTGATTTGCGTCTCGTGCCGGAAAAGCTCGGTGACCCGCTGCGCTGGTCAACTTCACGGATGATTTTCGTGAATTCCATGAGTGACCTGTTCCACGAAAAGGTGCCGGACGAATACATCGTCAAAGTGGCGCGCGTGATGAGCGCTGCCAACTGGCACACGTACCAGATTCTCACCAAGCGCGCCGGGCGGATGCAGAAATTATTGAAAGGCAAGCTCCGCTTCGCGGCGGAGCAACCGCATATCTGGTGGGGCGTGAGCGTGGAAAACCGCAAGCACGGTTTGCCGCGCGTGGATTTGCTCCGCGCCTCGCCCGCACAGGTTCGCTTTCTTTCCATTGAACCACTGCTGGAACATCTTGGGTCCGTCAACTTGCGGGGCATCAATTGGGTAATTGTGGGTGGCGAAAGCGGGCCGGGCGCGCGGCCAATGAATGCTGAATGGGTGCGCGATATCCGCTTGCAATGCCAGGATGCAAGGGTCGCCTTCTTTTTCAAACAATGGGGCGGTGTCCGCAAATCCGAAACCGGCCGGGAACTGGACAGCCGCACCTATGATGAATTCCCCAAACGTCAACAAAGTCCCGTTCCAGATTTGGAATTTAGGCGGAATGCGCTGGAGAAACTGGAAGCTGAATTGGCATGATTTGTGACGCTGATATAAATGTCCTACAGCTTTGAACAATCCGGGCTTTGGCGGGCCACTCTTGCAGATCAGGGCTACAAGCCATTTGCACAAGAGCGCGAAAGAGTTCGTAGTGCTTTCTAACGTAATCATTTTGCCAGGACGCGCACTCATCCTTCCTCACAGAGCTGCTGTCTTTTATGATCTCACGATTTCTTCTGGTGTGCCTCAGAAGAAGTACAGCGTTCTCTGGTGCATTCACGAAGCGTTATTGGCACAGGGAAAGACGCCGAGATGGAGAATTGAGGAGAAAATTTTGCCATCGCCGGTTTTTGGAATGTTGGACGCCATTGTTCTTTCAATACGGCGGACATGACAAAACTTACAAACAATCCTTCTTCCCAAGACCCTTCCAATGCGGCAAGCAGGCGCTGGCTTCACCCAGGTTACAATTCCTTTGTTTCCCCGTTTCTTTGTGGTAAATGATTCTTCGTGGAAACGGTCACCCAACTCACGAATGAACTCGTCGCGTCGTATGCGCGCGTCGGAGGCATCAACCATCTGGACGGCAAAAACCTGCCGTCCAAGCGCGTGGTCACCGCCCTCACCTGCGACCTGCTGCGGCTGCTCTTCCCCGGGTTCTTCGACGAAAAGCCGGTCCATTCCTCGGAAATCAAGGTGGTGACGGCGGAATTGCTCGACACCGTGCTGGGCCAACTGGAGGATGAAATTTACAAGAGCCTGGAATACAACCCGCCACCGGAGTTGCCCAAGAAAAGCCTGCGGTCAGCGGCGCACACCCTGACGCTGGAATTTCTCGGCAGCCTGCCGCGCCTGCGTGAAGTGTTGCAAACGGACATGGCCGCCGCCTACGACGGCGACCCGGCGGCCCGGAGCAAGGAAGAGGTGCTGGTGTCGTATCCGTTTGTCGAGGCAATTGCCGTGCAACGGCTGGCGCAC
>JAJPJM010000061.1 GCA_021324235.1 Verrucomicrobiota bacterium | reverse complement strand
CAGGGCGGCATCGTCATTATGTCTGCGGTTGTCATCGTCGTCGTCGTGTTTCTGCTGCTGTACATGATCTTCAGCCGTTACACCAAGGTCGGCCCGAACCAGGTGCTCGTCGTGTCCGGCATCAAGCACCGTGCGGAGGACGGCACGAAGGTCGGCTTCCGCATCGTCAAGGGCGGCGGCACGTTCGTCTGGCCGATTTTCGAGAAGGTGGACATTCTCTCACTGGAACTGCTGACCATCGATGTGCAGACGCCCGAGGTCTATACCAGCAAAGGCGTGCCGGTGAAGGTGGACGGCGTGGCGCAAACCAAGGTCAAGGGCGATGATATCTCCATCCGGACGGCGGCGGAACAATTTCTGGGCAAGACCACCGATGAAATCCGCAACATCGCCACGCAAACGCTCGAAGGTCATTTGCGCGCCATCCTGGGCACGATGACGGTTGAGGAAATTTACCAGAACCGCGATGCCTTCGCCCAGCGGGTGCAGGAAGTCGCGGCGGGGGATCTGGCGAACATGGGCTTGAGCATCATCAGCTTCACCATCCGCGACATCCGTGATGGCCAGGGTTATCTCGATGCCCTCGGCAAACCCCGCATTGCCCAGGTCAAACGCGATGCCATCATCGCCCAGGCCGAGGCCGACCGCGATTCGCAAATCCGCTCCGCCCAGGCCAAGCAGGCCGGGCAGGAGGCCCAGTTCGCCGCCGACACCAAGATTGCCGAAGCGCAACGCGATTATCAATCCAACGTGGCGCAGTATCAGGCCGCGGTGAACCAGCAGAAGGCGCAGGCCGACCTCGCCTACGATTTGCAGAAGTTCAAGACCGGCCAGTTGGTGAAGGCCGAGGAAGTCCAGGTCAGCATCGTCGAGAAACAGAAACAGATCGAACTGCAACAGCAGGAAATCCTGCGTAAACAGCGCGAACTCGAGGCCACCGTCCAGAAACCCGCTGATGCCGAGCGTTACAAGGTTGAAACGCTGGCCAACGCGAAGAAGTTCCAGCTGGAAACCGAGGCCGCCGGCGCCGCTTCCGCGACCAAAGCGACCGGTTTTGCCGGCGCCGACGTTGTGAAAGCCACAGGTTTGGCGGAAGCGGATGCAAACAAGGCGCGCGGTTTGGCCGAAGCCACCGTCATCGAGGCGCAAGGCAAGGCGACGGCGTCCGCGATGCAGGCCAAGGCCGAGAGCTTCAAGCAATACAACGAGGCGGCGGTCATTGAAATGATTGTGCGGGTGATGCCGGAAATCGCGGGCAAGATCAGCGAACCGCTCAGCAAGACCGAGAAGATGGTCATCATCAACGCCAGCAATGGTCCCGGAGGTGGCGCGAGCAAGCTGACCGGCGACGTGACCACCATCATCAGCCAGTTGCCGCCAGTGCTGGAGAGCCTGACGGGAATTAAATTTGAGAAATTGATGGAACAGGTCCCGGCGCTCAAAAAGGCGATGAGCAAAGATGACGACAAAGGCAAATAAATTGGCGATTTACGATATACGATTTACGCGTTTCTAGGGTAAATCGGGAAAATAATCAAATACCGGCGACCATGACGCGCGAGGAAATGAAAAATCGGACGAAGGTTTACGCTAACCGTATCGTAAAGCTGTGCTCTGCGCTTCCGGGTAATTGGATTGCCCAAACGCTGGGTAAACAGCTTCTGCGAAGTGGAACTTCCGTCGGCGCAAATTACCGCGCCGTCTGTCGCGCCAAATCCAATTCAGACTTCATCAACAAGCTTCGTATCGTCGAGGAGGAGTGCGACGAGTCTTTGTTCTGGATGGAATTACTCGTGGATAATAATCTGATGAAAGCAGTTCGTCTTTCTGGTTTAATGAAGGAAGCCAATGAAATTCTGGCCATGGTCGTTTCATCAGCCAAAACTGCCCGCGCGTCGGGTCGCGCGTAAATCGTATATCGTATATCGTAAATCAAATGCGCCTATTCGAAGCCATCATTGACGCGAACCACCGGGCGGTGAACGGTGACCCGAATGCCGGTTTGCATCCGGCGGATTTCGCGGACGAACTGCCGGTCATTGCGTTGACGTGCATTGACCCGCGGTTGAACGCGTTTTTCCCGAATGCGCTGGCATTGCCGGCGGACCAGTTCATCTGGCTGCGCAACGCGGGCAACATCATCTTCGAACCCATGAGTTCGATGATGCGGACGCTGGCCCTGGCCTGCGCGGTCAAAGGCGGGCGGGAAATCGCCATCATCGGTCACACGGATTGTCTGGTCTGCAAAACCAACGCACTGCAGTTACTCGAGAAATTCAAGGAATTGGGCGTCGAGCGGCATTTGTTGCCGGACAATCTCAACGAATTTTTCGGCCTGTTCAGCAGCGAACGACAAAATGTCATCAAGGGATGCGACATCGTCCGGCATAGTCCGCTTATTGGTCCCAAAATTCCTGTGCACGGGTTGTTGCTGGACATTGAAACCGGCAGGCTGGATTGGGTGGTGAACGGCTACGAAACCTGGCAGAGGGTGCCGTTGTCTGGCGATGCGGTCAGGGCTTCCGGCCCCATCGCAGGCGCGCTCAGTCCGCTGGGGGCCTTCGACATCGGCGAGATGAAATTTCCCGAAGGCAAAATCGGCGACCTGGCGACCAAAGCAGGAGGTTGGGTGTCGCAGAAGATCGAAAAAGTTGAGGAAACCCTGCCGGGCACGCCGGAAACGAAGGCAGGGGTGGCCAAACAGGTGGAGGAATATGCCCAAAAACACTGGCCCAAGCCGCCAAAAATTCCAATTCCGCCGCCCATCCGTCCGCGTCCGAACTTTCCCACCAAACGATGATAAACCGGCTATCGTTTCAAGCCTTGCCGGTATTCGTTGATGCGCCAGCGTAGAAATGCCGAGCAATGCTTCGGCGTGACCTTGTTTCGCAGCGGCCAATAGGACTTAAAATCTTTCTCCAGTTTTCGCAGTTCGCGAATGCCGGCCCTCGCCATTTGCAGGTTGGGACGCAGCGCGCCAGCCCCACCTTGTTTTGCAACCGCCTGCTGCCACAACATGAACCGGCAGGATTGCGCCGCCATCCGCGCGGCCAGATCCAGTTCGTGCAACAAAATCTTTGATTGGCCAGGGCGGGCTGCGCGTAGAATTGCGCGCTGCTTTTCGATTTCCTTCAGCGTTTCACGAATATTCCTTGCCGGAATCCTTTTGAACCAATTCAGCCCGTTCCGGCAGAACAATTCGCGTTTCTCTTCTGGCGGAGCGGCAATGACCGTTCCCAGCGGTGTTTCATTCGGCGCCTTTGCCTTTAATTTGAGGTGAACGATACCCAGTTTAAAGGCAGCCCCGGCAACTCTGCCCGTTGAATCCGTGAACACGTCGCGGCTTAAGACCGGCTGGAGCTGTTTCTCATCGAAACCACTGGCGTTCCAGGCCAGCGAGGCACCCGCGAGCAAGGGTAGGTAGCTCACCGCCAAAGGTTGCGGATGACCGCCATCACCCCAATCGGTGATGAGATAACCGATGGCTCCGTGCTTGCGCCCGGCCCTGGCGGCGGCGCGTAAATTGGCCAAGGTATTGTCATACCGGCCAATCAGTGTCTGCCACGTTGACGTACCCGGACAAACGTAAAACGGGATTTTGGATTTGGCGAACAACGCCGCCTCGCGGTCGAATGGATGATTTGCCTCGTAACCCCAATTCAACGCGATAACGTCGCGCGGCAGCTCCTTGATGAGTTGCGGATACTTCAGAATAATGTCGCCCCAAAACATCATGGTCCGGCCGTGTCGGGACGTTTCGTGATTAATTTTCTTCAGGAAATCGAGGTAAACGCGGCCCTGGCCTTTCGTTGCGCAAAGTTTTTTACTCTGTCCGCGGCCCAGGTCCCAGGTTTCGTCACAGCCGACATTGAAATACCGACTCGAAAAATTGGGCAGCAACTCGTCGTACAGCCCGCGCAGGAAGGGCAGGGTACCCGGATGATGGGGCGCGAGGGTTGTGGGCCGACGGACAAATGCTTTGCTTGCGTCTTCGTATGGTTCTGAAACTTCAGCGAGTTTTTGGAGTTTCGGATGTTCAAGAAAATGGCGCAAATGGCCGAAGGAATTCTGGTTCGGCACGAGGTCGATGCCGAGTTGCCGGCAGCGCGCGTCCAGCAGGCGGATCTCCCCACCGGTCAACGCGCCCCAGCTTTGCCAGACGGATTTATATTTGCGATAGGCGAAGGTATGTTCGGTGTAGAGTTGCAGTTCGTTGATTTTAAAATCGGCCAGATGTTCGACAAGCGCGAGCAGCGTTTCGAGTCTGGGCACGCGCCCGCGCGAAATATCAAGCATCACGCCCCGGCGGGAAAAATCCGGCCAGTCGCGGATTTTCAGACAGGGCAGCCGGCGGCCGTATTGACGCAGCAATTGTCGCAATGTTGCCGTCGCCGCATGCGCGCCACCGGCTTCGCGGAAGGAAATTTCGATTCCATTTTTTGAAATCGTCAGTTGGTAACCTTCAAGATGATCCGACGCGGAACGGCTGCGAACAATTTTGATGGCGGCCAGCGGTTTCGGTTCCGGCAGTGTGAACGTGCCGCGAAGAACTTTTACCGAGCGAGGGCAGGGGAGCAGGTTCAAACTTTTAGTTTTGAATGTTGAGTTTTGAGCCGAACTCATTTGCTCAAGCTTCAACTAAAAATCGGGAATTCAAAACTTAAAACTTACTTCGCAATCATCCCGCTTTTCCGGGCGTAATTGAACAAACCGCCGGCATCCACCACCGGACGGACGTCGCCGAGCGGCTTGAACTTGACGACCTTGCCGGTCGCCTTGACCGTGACGGTGGCCGCGTCGAGGTCGACGGTCACGATATCCCCGTTTTTCAAGATGTCACAAAGGCGTTCGGTGAGTTCACATGGATAAAGTTCACCGGTGGCGACGGAGTTGCGGAAGAAAATGCGCGCGAAACCTTCGGCGAGGACGATTTTGCATCCGGCCGAACCGATTGCGATGGGTGCGTGCTCGCGCGAACTGCCGCATCCAAAATTTTTCCCGCCTACGATGATGGCGTAGTCGGTGTCGAGCTTGCCCTCCTTCACAAAGCGCGTCGGGTAGAGCGATTCGGGCAGGCCGGCCATGGCGTAACTGCCAAGCTTCTCATATTCGTCGGGCATGGTCGGTACCAGTGTGAGATACTGCGCGGGGATGATCTGGTCCGTGTCAATATTGTCGCGCACCACGTAAACCGGTCCGGTAAAAACAGATTGCATGACGCCAATGTGCGCGTGATTGGCCTGATTTTCAATTTGAAAATCATCCCGGCCGGGAGCGGTTCCATTCAGGGGTACACGAGCCGGAAGAATTGGTTGCTGGAGCCTGGGGGAAGTGTCACCTGATTTTGCCCGTTCACCAGCGCCGGTACATTCGTGACGGTTGTCCAATTCGTCGTGGCTAAATCGGAATTTTGCTGCAGCACAAAATCCCCCGGCGGCGACGGCCAGGACACCAACTGGTTGGCGCCGGCCAGCGCGAGGGTCAACGCCGCGGGTGACAGGGTGACCTCGAAGGTTGGGCCGGCCAGATTGGTTGCGGCAAAAATATTCGTGCCGCCCTGGAGGGTGACGATGCCGAAATACTGGCCGAGCGGCGTTGCCGGGTTGATCGCAATACCAAAGACAACATCACCGTAAGTCTCGCCGGGCAATAGAATGCCGGGAACATTCGCAAAGAACACGTTGGTATCCGCTGCCAGATAGTTGGTCGCGATGCCGGTGAAACTGACCTGAATATTATTAAGGAACAAATTATCGGTGAGGCTGGTATTGGTCAGCACGCCGGCAAAAATGACTTCATTGCTTCCCAAGCCTGACTGCACGGCTGGTGTCAAGGTGAACGCCAGATCCGCCGGCACCGACGTACCTGGCAGCAACACGGCCAGGCTGGACCAGAGGACGAGTGGTTTCAGGCGCATGGCTTGGTTTCGTCAGCGGCCCAGCGCGAACAGCGTGGCGTTGTTGATGGCGTACACCACCCCGTCCACGCCGACAAGAGTGGGCGTGTAAGCCTCGCCGAGGCCCGAGGTGAGGACGTTCGTTTCCGAAAGCGTGTTGGAAGTCAAATCCCAGCGGTAGAGCTTGCCATCCTCGTTGTTGGCCAGCACGGATTTGGTGGCCGGATCCACCGCCGCCGAATTAATGCACCATTCGTGCACGGCATTCGGGTAAGTGTTGGTGAAAGCCGGATCAGGCGTTGGCCCGGCAATGGTGAGAACTTCGTTCATCGTCGTGGCGCCAGAGATGGGGTCCGTCTCGCTATTTTGCGGATCGAGGATGGCGATTTTGTTGACTCCATCGCCCCCGATTCCAGGGTCGGCGTAATTGTTATACTTGGTCATCAACAGATACGACGAATTGCCGTGATAGGAAGGGACCATGGAGGCGGGCACGATGGAGGCCGTATCGTCCCAACCAAATGCGCCGGGAATCTTGGTTTGGGTAAGGCTCGAATCAAAATGCAGCATCCACCCGCGATCGTGATTTGAATACCACGGAGTCTCCAATACTCCGAAATAAACATCGCCATCGGGACCGACGGTGGGTGACGCCGTGCCGTCGTCGTCCACGTTGGCGTCATTGGCGGGATTTTTGACATCCTTGAGTCGCACGCTGGCCAGCGGGGCGAGGGTCCGGCTGTCCAGGGCGACGAGATAGCCGTACCCGGAATAACCGTTATTGACGGCCACGTACAACGTCTTGTGATCGTTGCTCAGAGCCGGCGAGCAATTCATGGCGACCTGACTGATGGTGGCATTGGTGACCGTATTGCTGGCGGCAACCCAGGTGCCGGTCCCATTGTAATCAATCCGGGCAATGCCGCTCTGGAGATTCACCGGCGTGCTACCGGTGGCTTGAAACCCGAAAAAAATGTTTCCATACCGGTCCGAAGTAATCGGCGTACAAATATACACGTTGGCCAGATAGGCGTTGGTGTTGGCGATGTAATTGGTCAGCCCATAAAAGGCGATTTGCCCAATGACCGGATTCGGATTCGTGGTGTCAGGAGTGTCGCAATAGTAAACCGTTCCACCGCCGCCCGCAAAATAAAGCCGGTTCTTGGGAGTCAGCGTCGGGGAAAAGCTCGGTGTCCAATTGTGGGCCGGTAACACGTAATCCGTGGACTGCACCCAATTCGTGGCGCCGGTGCCGCCGGTCAGGGCATCAACCTCAAACCCGCCCATGGCGCCGGTTTTCACCGGCACGATAATGGTGTTCGAACGCGTGATCAGGGGCGAACCATAGTGAATCAAGAGTTCACCGCCGCTGTATTGCGGATTCAAATCCACCGGCGTATGCCACAGAATCCGGTTGAGCGGCTGGGAAGCGACGGGAGCGATGGCGTCGTGCTGCGGATCATGGGCGTAACCACTCCAGGGAAGCCGGATGCTCTGCGCCTGCGCGCCGGCCGCAATCAGCAAACCGCAGATCGTCACCAGAACCTGCTTGAAGATCGCCGTCATGACATCAGTCCTGGATTCTGTGCCGGAATAATCCATTCGATGAAACAATATGCGGGCGGTAATTTGTGCGCAATCGGTTAAATTCTCAATCAGATTTCAATCGTTTTTTCCGCTGGCGGCAAGGAACGTTGCTCGCGCTTGCGCAAGGCGATGACGGCGATGACGCACGCCGTCCAGGTGGGCAGATCATCCAACATCGGAATCAACTCCAAGGCAAACGTCGGCAATAACAGCCAGTGAAAACCAATGACCCAGCTTGTCAATATCATCGCCATCACATCCACTGCTTGATCACCAAACGCCCAGCCGAACGGGCCGAGCAAAAGCTGCAATCCATCCGCGCCCACAGCAATGGCCAGCGCGCCGAGGATGCGCCAGCCGGTTAATCGCGGCACCCGGAGCAGGCGATGCAGGTTTTCCGGCAGTTTCATGGTATCAGCATAGTTTTTCCTCACCGGTCCTCAACCTCCAATATTTCAAAAATTGAGACTGCCCGCTTCCACCTTGCCGCTGGCCGCCAAATTTCTATAATTCCGCAGTGCTCGACATCAAACTGATTCGTGAAAAGCCGGATTTTGTGCGTCAGCGCCTGGCGACGCGCGGGGCAGGGGATGCGGCGAAAATTGACGAATTACTCAAGTTCGACGAGCAGCGGCGGAAAATCCTGGCGGAAGTGGAATCGCTCAAGGCACAGCGCAACCGGGTGTCGAAGGAAATCGGTGCTCTGATGGGTCAAAAGAAAACCGCCGAGGCCGAGGCCATGAAAGTGGAAACCCGGGACCTTGGCGAGAGGATTGCCCGGCTGGACCAGGAGACGGCACAGGCGGATGCAGCGCGCGATGCGCTGATACTCCAGTTGCCGAATCTGCCGCACGAATCGATTCCCCAGGGCAAATCCGCCGAAGAGAATCACGAAGTTCGCGTTCATGGTCAAAAAACGGCCTTTGCCTTCAAACCCAGGTCGCACGTGGAACTGTGCGAGTCGCTCAAGCTGGTGGATTTCGAGCGGGCGACAAAACTTTCCGGCAGCGGATTCATCCTTTACACCAACTGGGGTGCGCGCCTGGAACGGGCGCTGATTCAGTTCCTGCTGGATTTGCACGTCCAGGAGCACGGTTACACCGAGGTGTCCCCGCCCTTCGTGGTCGGACCGCAGTGTCTCGAAGGCGTCGGGCAGTTCCCTAAATTCAAGGACCAGTACTACGGAGTGGCCGAAGGCGATGACCGGGAGAAGCTGGGCAAACTTTATTTGATTCCGACCGCCGAGACCCCGGTGGCAAACATTCATCGCGGGGAGATTCTGTCGGAGAAGCAATTGCCCGTGCGTTACTGCGCGTATACGCCGTGTTTCCGCGGCGAGGCGGGCGCGGCCGGCGTCGGCACCCGCGGCATGATTCGCGTGCACCAGTTCGACAAGGTCGAGCTGATAAAAATCGTCCGGCCGGAAACCAGCTACGACGAACTGGAAAAGATGGTGGTGAACGCGGAAAAGGTTCTGCAACTGCTCGGCCTCCATTATCGCGTGCTGTTGTTATGCACGGGCGACATGGGATTCGCGAGCGCGAAAACCTACGACCTCGAGGTCTGGGCGCCGGGGCAGGGGGGCTATCTCGAAGTGTCCAGCTGTTCAAATTGCGAGGATTTCCAGGCGCGCCGGATGAATTTACGGTTCAAGGCGGAATCGGGCGAAAACCAATTCCCCCATGTTTTGAACGGCAGCGGCACGGCCTTGGCGCGGCTCTTCGTCGCCTTGATTGAAACCCACCAACAGGCGGATGGCAGTGTCTTAATCCCCGAACCACTCCGGCCATACTTGAAAGCAGACCAAATTCGCGCGTGACCACCCTGTTTCTTATTTACGATATACGATTTACGATTGACGGACCAACGGGCGTGCAAATCGTAAATCGCAAATCGCAAATCGCAAATGAATGAAGATTCTGCTGGCCAGCAGTGAAATCCATCCGTTCTCCAAGACCGGCGGGCTGGCCGACATGGTGGGCGCCTTGGGCAAGGCGCTGGCGCGCGCGGGCCACGAAGCGCGACTGATCACGCCGTTGTACCGCGGTATTCGTGAGCGATTTCCCCAAATGCGCCGTGTAGACTGGCATTTTGATTTGCCACTGGGCGATCGCCACGTTCAGGCGGCGCTTTGGTCGCTGGAAATGGAAACGGGCCTGGTGGCTTACTTCATCGAACAACCGGGCTTTTTTGATCGCGCCGGAATTTATCTTGAAAACGATGTCGGCTATCCGGACAACGCCGACCGCTTCATTTTCCTTTCGAAATGCGTGGCGCACCTCGCGCGTTACCTGCCGTGGCAGCCGGACGTGGTGCATGTTCATGACTGGCAGACCGCGCTGGTGCCGGTGCTGATGCGGCACCAGCAGAGCGCGGAAGGGTGGGGAAACCCGCCGCCGGCATGCCTGACCATCCACAATCTGGCTTATCAGGGAGTTTTCCCGCGGGACACCTTTGCCCTGACCAACCTGCCGCCGGATTTTTTTACGATCGAAGGCGTGGAGTTTTATGGCCGCCTGAATTGCCTGAAAGCCGGCATCGTTTTTGCCAATATCATCACCACGGTGAGCCCGCGTTACGCCCGCGAAATTATGACTGAAGAATTTGGTTACGGTCTGGACGGCCTCTTACGCCGGCGGCAGAAACAGCTTTTGGGAATCCTTAACGGCGTGGATTACGACGAATGGGACCCGGCCCACGACGCATTCATCGCGCACACCTACTCGCTCACGCGCCCGGCGGGAAAGGTCGCCTGCAAGCTCGCGTTGCAGCGGGAGATGGGCCTGCCGCAGGGCAGGGACGCGCCGCTGTTTGGCACGATCTCACGCTTGGCGGACCAGAAGGGCGTGGATATTCAATTGGGCGCGCTTGAGGAAATGTTGAGCACGAACCTGCAGTTCGTCCTGCTCGGCAGCGGTTCGTCCGCCTACGAGCGGGGTTATGCCGAACTGGCGCGGCGCTTTCCCTCCAAGGTCGCCGTGCGGGTGGATTACGATGAAGCGCTGGCGCATCGCATTGAGGCCGCCTGCGATTTCTACCTGATGCCGTCACGCTTTGAGCCGAGCGGCTTGAACCAGATGTACAGTCTTCGTTATGGAGCAATTCCCATCGTCCGCGCCACCGGCGGTCTGGATGACAGTGTGATCGATCTGACTGAAGATGCAACCCGGGCCAATGGCATCAAGTTCCATGAATATTCGGCCCGGGCGCTGGCCAAGGCCATCCGCAAGGCCCTGGCCCTTTATCAACAACCGGATCTGCTGCGGCAATACCGCCGGCATGCAATGAAAACCGCCTTTTCCTGGGAACGAGCGGTGGGCGAATATCAAAAGGCTTACGAATCGGCGCGGAGCCTCAGGACGGGTTCGCGCCTCTCCTGAAGGAAACGACCGCCTGGGTTTGACGTTCGTCACGTTGAACCAGATTCACATAGCGCTGGGCGCGCTCAACGACGCAAGACACCGGATGATCCACTTCCGCGGGGGCATTCCACAAAACGTAAAATTCGAAGTCGTTGGGAGACCGTCCATGGGTCTGCTCAAACCGCTCCACGCGCGCCTGCATGATGCTTTGGGCGACGGTCAAGGCGGCCTTGGTGTTCTGAGGGTTGCCGCCCGGCCAGAGCTGGGGACGAATCTGAAATCGAGAGATTTCACCGCAGCGGCCGACTGCATAGTCATTATCCCCGGTCTCAAGCATCGACAATGCTTTCCACCGGTCCATTCCAGAAGCGCTTGAAACCACCCCCAACGCGGCCAGCGCACACATGGCCAATATGAATTTCATCACACATATTAGACACTATGTCCAAGTTTCCGTCAAATGAAGTTGCTCACAATAT
>JAJPJM010000081.1 GCA_021324235.1 Verrucomicrobiota bacterium | reverse complement strand
GCAGCCGGGAAGCACAATCTGATGCCCTGCCATTTCCTCCCTCTCCGCCAACGAAGTTGGGGGAGAGGGAGTCGACGGCAATATCAAGTTTCGTCCGGAGCCGGGTTAACGAGGTTCAAATTGCGCTAATTCAAAGACTCCTTACGTCGTCTCCTGCTTTCCATCAATCAGCTCAATTCGATGCTGATGCCGGCCGCCTTCGAACGGCGTGTCCAGCCACACCCGGACGATTGCAAGCGCCAGCTCGAGACTGACCATGCGTTCGCCAATGGAGATGACGTTGGCATTGTTGTGCAGTCGGCCGAGCCGGGCGGACTCCAGGTTCCAGCACAAGGCGCAGCGGACGCCCTTGACGCGGTTGGCGGTAATGGCTTCGCCATTGCCGGAACCGCCCAGCACGATGCCACGTTCGAATTCACCCCGGGCGACGGCTTCCGCCACCGGCCGGATGAACAGCGGATAATCCACCAGTTCCTCCGAATGCGTGCCGAAATCCGTGACGTCATGTCCCAGGCTTTGCAGCAGTTCCTTGATTTTTTCCTTGTACCGGAATCCGGCGTGATCTGACCCAATGGCAATTTTCACCGTAGTTGATGTTGAATGTTGATGGTCAATAGTCCATGCCGCCCGTACCATGAACCATCAATCGCCGACTGGCAACTGAAGATACGCGCACTGATTCTGGAATCGAATCAAATGCCGGGCTCAAGTAGCGCCACCGGCGGCGCTTGCCCTGTTATTCGCAGTTTGATACAAACGACCCAATGAACCGGCCCAACGACCTGTCCTTGCCGATCCGTACAGTCCTGGGAAAATTGCGCCTGTCCCGGGCAGTTGGCCTCCTGCTTTTGCTTTTTGCGGCATTGCCCGTGGTACCGTCGGCTTTCGCCCAGTCAACGGGCAAACAGGCGCAAATTGATGCGTTGAACCTGGAAATGACCAATGCGATGGACCAGGTCCGGAAAATCGTCAATCAGCCTGTGATCCCGATTGCTCGTGAGCCGGGAATGTCGGTGGGCAAGAGCGCGGCCTGGTTTGACGTTGGTTTCCCCACACCCGATTTTAAACAGGTCGATGTTCGCACGGGCCAGCAATTCCCTTATACCAACTTCGATTACGTTACGTCAGACCTGAATCCCGGCGTGGTGTTTTTGTCGCGGGACCTGGAATTCAACGAAAATCTTAAATACTTCTACACCGACTACTCGCGGCCCAAAAAGAAACTGACCGAGTCGGAAATGTTGGAGATCAACCGGCTCTATCGCGTCATCTGGCACTGCCAGCAGCAGGTGGAGCAGTTGCAGGAGCCGGATTCGGAACGAATTGCAGACTCGGTTGTAACGCGCTTTCCGATAATCAAATCGCGCTCGGCCAGGATTGTTTTCTCAATTTTACTGGTGCTGGCAATCGCTTATTTGATTCTCAAGCGTTTTACCAAAAATTCGTCCTGACCGCGGGTGGGGCGGATTTCGTAAAGTAGTAACCGAATCATGCACAGCGGCATTCGCGTGGCCACGCCGCCGCCAAAACCGTTGATGGTTTTCGACGGCGACTGCAATTTCTGCACGCTCTGGATCCGACGCTGGCAGCACCTGACCGGTGCGAGCGTGGATTATCTGCCGGCACAGGATCCGAATATTGGAACGCGGTTCCCCGAGATTCCCCGTGAACAGTTTGATACTGCCGTTCAACTCATCGAATCCGACGGCACGGTTTATTCCGGCGCCGAAGCGGTGTTTCGCACGCTGGCGCACGGTTCCCATCGTCAATGGCCATGGCGCACCTACGAAAGCTCACCGGCCTTTGCGGACATCACGGAATGGGCCTACCGCCTGGTCGCCACCCATCGGGCTTTTTTCTCCCTCCTGACGCGCTGGTTTTGGGGACGGCACGTTGAGCCGCCGGCGCAGGTTCTTACGCGTTGGGTCTTTCTGCGCGCCCTGGCCGTCATTTACCTTGTCGCGTTCGTTTCGTTGTGGACACAAATCGACGGCTTGATTGGTCACAACGGCATTTTGCCGACCGACCAGTTCATGGCGGCGGCGCGGCAGCAATGCGACCTGCAGGGCATTGGCCTGGACCGGTTTCGTTTGGTGCCGACGTTGTGCTGGCTCGATGCCTCCGACAGCTTCCTTCATTTCCAGTGTGCCGCCGGCGTGGGGCTGGCGGTTCTTTTAATCGTTGGCGTTGCGCCGGCGCCGTGTCTTGCCTTGCTGTGGCTGTTGTATCTCTCGCTCGTGACGGTCGGGCGCGATTTTCTGGGTTTCCAATGGGACAACCTGCTCCTCGAGGCCGGTTTCCTGGCCATCATTTTTGCGCCGTTGCAACTCCTGCCCCGGAGATTTTCGGGGGAAATGCCGCCCTCCCGAATCGCGCTGTGGCTGCTGCGATTGCTGCTGTTCAAACTGATGTTTTCATCCGGCTGCGTGAAATTGTTCAGCGGTGATCCCAACTGGCGCCACCTCACTGCGCTGACTTTCCATTATCAGACCCAACCATTGCCAACATGGCTGGGGTGGTACGCGCAGCAACTGCCGCTCTGGTTTCAAAAGGTTTCCTGCGCCGGGATGTTCGCCATCGAGCTTGGCGCGCCCTGGCTGATTTTCACGCCCCGCCGATTGCGGTTTTGCGGTGGAGCGGCCATTGCGTTTCTCCAAATCCTGATTCTGCTGACCGGCAATTATGCCTTTTTCAACTGGCTTACCCTGGCACTGTGCCTCCTGCTGCTGGATGATTTCGCCTTGGTGAAATTGTTACCGTTCAAACTGCGCTCTGTTTTCGCTCCCGTCACCGGTCACTCATCACTTGCTACGCGGCGCCGTTGGCCCCGCTTCATCACCGTCCCGCTGGCGATTGGGGTGACGATCCTTTACCTGTTTCAGATCAGCCTGACGTTCGGCGCGCGGCCGGCCTGGTTATATCCGGTGGCGATTGCCGATGCCTGGCTCGAACCGTTTCGCACATTCAGTGGGTACGGTCTGTTCGCCGTGATGACCACCGAGCGGCGCGAAATCATCGTGGAAGGCAGCGACGACGGTGTGACCTGGTTGCCGTATGAATTCAAATACAAACCCGGCGACGTCAACCGGCGGCCGGCCTTTGCCGCGCCGCACCAGCCGCGGTTGGACTGGCAGATGTGGTTCGCCGCTTTGGGCGATTACCGGGAGAACCCGTGGTTCGTGAATTTTTGCCTGCGCCTGTTGCAAGGTTCGCCGGAGGTCACCGCGTTGCTGGCCAGGAATCCGTTCCCGGACCACCCGCCGCGTTATGTCCGCGCCGGGCTTTACGATTATCAATTTACCGGCTTTACGGAGCGGCGCGTGACCGGCGCGTGGTGGAAACGGGAGCGCCTGGGCGAATATTTGCCGCCGGTATCACTGGCCGATTTTGAAAAAAACTAGAACTTCCTCTCGACAGGAGACAACACATTGTTAATTTCGCAGCGGCCATGGCCAAGACCAAACGTATCGGGATTCTGACATCGGGCGGCGACAGCCCCGCCTTGAACGCCGCCATCCGGGGCGTGGGCAAGACCGCGCTCGGCTTTTACGGCATGGAAATCATCGGTTTTCGCGACGGCTTTCGCGGGCTGGTGGAGGACCGGCGGTTGAAACTCGACAAGGCCGCGCTTTCCGGGATTCTCACCGTCGGCGGCACTATCCTCGGCACGAGCCGCGACAAACCGCACCGGATGTTGATTGACGGGCGCACGCGCGACATGACGGAGGTGATCGTTGAAAATTACAAGAAATACGATCTCGGGGCGCTCGTTTGCCTCGGGGGCGGCGGCACGCAAAAGAATGCGCTGTATCTGGCGAAGGCCGGGCTCAACGTCATCACCCTGCCCAAGACGATCGATAACGACGTGGTGCTGACGGATTCCACCTTTGGCTTCGCCACGGCGCTGGACATCGCCACCGAGGCCATTGACCGGTTGCACAGCACGGCGCACAGTCATCATCGGATCGTCGTTGCCGAAATCATGGGGCATCGCGCGGGCTGGCTGACGTTGGGCGCGGGCATTGCGGGCGGCGCAGATGTGATTTTGATTCCCGAAATTCCCTACGACGTCCAGAAAATCGCCGATGCCATCAAACGTCGCAGCCGGCACGGGACGAACTTCAGCATTGTGGCCGTCGCGGAAGGCGCGATGAGCATTGACGACGCACGCGCCTTTAAATCCGCCGAAGGCAAGCGCGAGCGCGCCCGGACCTTGCACGACAAGAAGGAGGCCAAGAACGAGCTGGCCGCCTTGGAGGCGCGCCACACGGGAAATACCCTGCGGCTGGCCCGGCAACTGGAGGACCTCACGCACCTGGAATCACGCGTGACCATCCTTGGCTACGTGCAACGCGGCGGCACGCCGTCGCCGGCCGACCGTTTGCTGGCCACGCGGCTGGGCAGCGCGTGCGCGGATTTGATCAATGAAGGCGTCTTCGGCGTGATGGTGGCCGCGCGCGGCGACCGGACGGAGCCGGTGCCGCTGGAAAAGGTCGCCGGCAAACGCAAGATTGTTGCGCCCGACCATCCGTGGGTGGAAACCGCCCGGCGTGTGGGAACGTGCCTGGGGGATTAGCTCTTGATCACCATTGCGCCGGAGGCCGGGCGCGAACTGAAGATGGTGGCGTCAATGCCGGTTTTGGCTTTATAGCTGGTGGCAATGGTTTTTGAAATCGCTTCGACCGCGCCGGTCTTTATCAACGCGACCGCACAACCGCCAAACCCGCCGCCGGTCATGCGGCAGCCGTAAACGCCGCCCCTTACGCCGATCGCCTCCGCCAGCTCAACCACCGCATCCAGCTCCTGGCAGCTCACCTCGTAATCGTCACGCAAGGAGGCGTGGCTCGCATACATCAAATTACCCACCGTCGGCCAGTTGGAGGCGCGGATGCCTTCGGCGGCGTGCACCGTGCGCTCGATTTCGCCGATAACGTGCCGCGCACGGCGATAAATGACCTCATCCATTTTACTTCGTGCGCTTTCCAGTCGTTCAGGGTCGGCATCGCGTAATGACGGTACGCCGAGAATTTTCGCCGCGGCTTCGCATTGGGCGCGGCGTCTGGCATATTCGCCACTGCCCAGTTCGTGCCGGACGTTGGTGTTGATAATGAGCAGCGCGACCGACGGGTCGTTCATGGGCACCAGTTCGGTCCGGCGCGAGCGGCAATCGAGGAGCAGCAGATGATTTTCCCGGCCCATCACGGAAATGAACTGGTCCATGATGCCGCAGGGCACGCCGGCGAATTCATGTTCCGCCGTCTGGCAGAGCAGGGCCTTTTCGACAGGATCCAGTTTTTTGCCGGACGGCTTCGAGCAGGGTTGCGGTGGCAACTTCGAGTGCGGCGCTGCTGGAAAGTCCGCCGCCCAGCGGCACGGTGGAATGCAACAGCACGTCCAGTCCGCCCGGTTTGAGGCCGCGCGCCAGACAACCGGCCAGGACGCCGCGCGGGTAATTCGACCACTTGGGCGGGCCGGGTTTAACGGGAACCGCCAGGTCAATCGTGGCCGGTTCGACGCCTTCGGCCGTGTCACGGATTTGAATGTTGTTCCGGTCACCGGCGGGTTTATCGGCGGCCAGAACGGCGTAGCGTTCGATGGCCATGGGCAGCACGAAACCATCGTTGTAATCGGTGTGTTCACCGATGACGTTGACGCGGCCGGGCGCGGCGGCAATCCAACGGGGCGGGCGTCCGTAGGTTTTGGCAAATTCCAGTGAAACGCGGGTGGCAAGTTCCTGAAGTGTCATGTACAAATAAAAATCGCCGGGAGTCTAGCATCCCGGCGAACTGAAAACCAATTGTTTTTCAGGCCGACGGCGGGTTCTTCCGGCCCCGGATGGCGCCCAGCAGCATCAGCACCCCGAACACCAGCAGGACGACGCCCCACCAAAGGTTGATATTTTTGCCGAGCGAATGCTGATACATTTCGACATTTGAACTGGTAGCCGCGCCGTAAATAACCAGCAGTGCGCCGATGAGCGTGAACATGAGACCGATGGGCCAGCGTAGGTCGAGCATAGTTTTCCTTTACCAAAAGATGATGTTTAAAATCACACAGGCAATCAGTAAAATGGTGCCGAGCACGGCCGGGCGCAGGAGCACATGTTGCCCTGTGTCCTTCAATTTAGGGGTCAACGAATACACCAAACCTTTGAGCTCCTCGTCGGATTTCTTTTGCGCCGTGGCCAGTGAGATGATCACGGTCAAAACCAGACAGGCGGTAAAGGCAAAACTGGCGAGCCAGAAATTTTGCGCCATATCGCTCGGAAAAACCTTAGCGACGTGCAGGTAACCGCCTTTGATGCCGGGCATATTGCCGTAAGCAAGGGTCAGCGATTGGAAAACCGCCGAAGTCGCAATGCCGCCGATCAAGCCATAAAAAGCACCGGTGCCGGTCGTACGTTTCCAGAACATTCCCAGCAGGAACGTGGCAAAGACCGGCGCGTTGACAAAGCCGAAGACGAGTTGCACGACATCCATCGCGTTGGCGTAATGGCTCGCGAAATAGGCGCAGGCGATACTCAACAAAGTACCGACGACAGTGACGGCCTTGGCCATCCACAAATAATGTGCGTCACCGAGGTCTTTGAAGGCTAGCGTCACGTCTTCACGTTTTCCCTCGGAACGAATAATGGTCACCGGGCGCGGGCGATCGACCACCAAGCGGCGGTAACTTTGATAAAGGTCATAGGTCCAAACGGTGTTGAACGCGCTGATATTCCCGGCCATGCCGGACATGAACGAAGCGAACAGCGCTGTCAACGCGAGCGCGAGCAATCCGGGCGGACAGTATTTTTTCACCAGCGAAGGAATGACACTGTCATAGTCGTTTTCGGCGATGCTGTAGTATAGGCCCTCTTTGATCTGGGCGTCGGACAATTTACCAGTTGCCTCGGCGGAAATCAGCGCGGTGACCTTGTCCGCATATACTTTTTTGCCCAGCGCATTGCTGACTGCGGCGACGCCTGCGTCGGCCACGGAAGGTTTCGCGTTTTTAACCACGTCGATCGCTTTGGCATAGTTTTCCTCCGAAATAATCGGCGGCGGAATGCGATAATCCTTGTCCGGCAACGTGGTGAGCGCTACGGCGATCATGCCCGGCAAAATGACGATGGCCGGGAACAGCATTTTGGGAATCGCGGCTACGAGCGGTGTGTTGCGCGCGGCGGTCATGTTTTTGGCCGCCATGGCGCGCTGGACGACGAGGAAGTTGGTGCACCAATAGCCGAAGGAGAGCACGAAGCCGAGTCCGAAGACCATCGCAAAAAGGTCCACACCCATCGGGTTGTTCGCCGTGCCTGCCAGGAGCGGCTTCCAAGCGCTACTCCAGGCGTCCGGCGCAAAGGTCTTGTCGTTGAGCGCGAGTGCAGCCGGATGTTGCGCGACCACGGCAAGTTGGTTTTTCAAGGCAGTCCATCCGCCAACGTCCTTGAGACCGAGGTAAACGACTGGAGCAAAGCCGAGCACGATCATGAAGAATTGCAACACCTCGGTATAAATGGCCGAGGTCAATCCGCCTTTCAAAACGTACAGGAGCACCACCACCGAGCAAATCCACAAGCTCCAGTTGTAGTCCCAGTTCAACAACAGGTGCAGCAGTTTGGCCAGCAGGTTCATGGAAATGCCGGACATGAATACCGTCATCACGGCCCAGGCTCCGGCATTCAGGAAACGGACACGTTCATCGAACCGCATTTTCAGGTATTCCGGCGCGGAGCGTGCCTTGGAGCCGTAGTAAAACGGCATCATAAAGACGGCCAGGAAGACCATCGCGGGGATGGCGCCAACCCAATAAAAGTGTGATGTCGCGATGCCGTATTTGGCGCCGCTGGCCGCCATGCCGGCCAGTTCCAGTGCACCGAGATTGGCCGAGATGAAGGCCAGGCCGGTGACCCACGTCGGAATCGAGCGCGCGGACGTGAGAAAGTCCGACGAGGTTTTCATGTAGCGCGCCAGAGTCCAGCCAATTCCCAAAACGAACGCGACGTAGGCTAATAGAATGGAGTAATCAATCCAGTGGAGTTGAATTGGTTGCATAGAATTGACGGACGATTTAGGTGATTTCACATGTAATGTCAACCTGACTTTTGCCTGGCGTTTGCGCGCTAATTATTTTGACCGGAATTTTAACGGAAACTGGACTGGGGGCGGCGTACCTTGTAAACTCCTTCACGATGTCTCATTCACATGGTTCAACGGGTTCGATCACCAGCACGCATTTTGGCAACACCTCCGACGGCCGGGCGGTTGAAATATACACGCTGCGCAACCGCCACGGCATGGAGGCGCGGATCGCGACGTATGGCGGCATTGTGGTGTCGCTCACCGCGCCCGACCGTGCCGGCAAATTTGCCGATGTGGTCCTGGGCTTTGACCGCCTGGACGATTACTTGAAATCTTCGCCGTATTTCGGAGCGATCGTGGGGCGTTACGCGAACCGCATCGGGGGCGCGAAATTCACGTTGGAGGGCAGGACCTATACGCTCGCCCAAAACAGCGGGCCGCATTCCCTCCACGGCGGGATCACCGGGTTCGATAAGGTCATCTGGACCGCCCGGGCCATGGAATCCGCAAACGGACCTGCGCTCGAACTCACTTATTTGAGTCGGGACGGAGAGGAGGGTTATCCCGGCAATCTCACGGTAAAGGCCGTTCATTCCCTCACGAATGAAAATGCGCTGCGGATTGACTTCAGTGCGAAGACCGATGCGACGACCATTTGCAGCCTCACGCACCATTCCTATTTCAATCTCGCCCGCTCAGGTGATGTGCTGGGGCACGAGGTCTGTATCAACGCGGGTCATTTCACGCCGATCGATGCCGCGCTCATCCCGACCGGTGAAATCAAACCGGTGGCCGGTACGCCTTTTGATTTCCGCAAACCCATGGCCGTCGGCGCGCGCATCCAGACGGACGATCCCCAACTCAAGCTGGCCGGCGGCTACGATCATAACTTTGTCATCGACAACCCCCCGGGCCAACTCGGCCGGCAGGCCGGGGTTTATGAACCGACGACCGGTCGCGTCATGGAAGTGCTGAGCACGGAACCGGGAGTGCAGTTCTATACGTCCAACCATTTCAACGGCTCCACCATTGGCAAGCAGGGGGCGGTATATCAACGTTATGCGGCGCTCTGCCTGGAACCGCATCATTTTCCCGACTCCCCCAACAAGCCGAACTTTCCATCAGTGGTTTTGCATCCGGGTCAGGCCTATCGCAACATCATCATTTACAAGTTTTCCGCCAGATAAGGCGGCGGGAGATTTCGTGCGCCGCTGGGCGAGGCGCTGGAACCGCGGGTATTTTTGAAGCCGGTTCAGGGCCTTGAGAAAGCGCTGGTCATAGGCGGCCGGACTGCCCTGTTGCCGGCGATATTCGGAAGGGGTGGTGCCCGCCAGTTTTTGAAACACCCGGGCAAAATACTGGCTGGAACCAAAACCCAAATCGAAGGCGATTTCGGTGATTGGGTGTCTGCCGCTTTTAAGGAGCTGTTGCGCCTGCCGGACCCGGAACCGGTTCAACAAAAGCAAGGGGCTGTCTCCGGTGAGCGCCTTGGTCAGGGCTTCAAACCGGGTGCGCTTGAGCCGGCAGGCGGCGGCCATGCTGTCCAGGGTCCAGGGTTTGGAACAATTCAAACGCAAATCGTCCACGAACCGGAGCACCTGCCGCTCGCTGGCGGAAATATTTTGATTCCGGTCCTGCTGGGAATGAACGGCTCCCACCAGTTCGCACAACACCACTTTGGACAGGGCAATCACGCGGGCGCGGGCCATGACTCCCGGGTGGGCCAGTTCCCGCACCAGCCGGGCAATAATCCAGCCCAGGTCCCGGCCGGCGGCAAAACACCGGGTGCGGGCGGACAACAGTTTGCGGAAAATCTGGTCCTGTTCGGATTCGGAAAAGCCAAAACCCGGCACCAGCCTCGGCTGCTTTGACCCGGCTTCCCACCCGGCCTTCAGGCGAAAGACGGCAAAGTGGAAAAAGTGTCCCGGCTCAAAATCCACGCAACTCCCGTGCTTTTCCCAGGGAAACGTGAAAAAGACCGAATGGGGCGGAACCAGAAACGGGCGGCCTTCGATTTCCCAGTGGAGATGCCCTTCGGCAATGTAGTGCAGTTCGAACCCTCCGTTCTGATGCTTGGGCAGCCGCGCGATGCTGCCGCTGCCGAATTCCTCGAATAAATCGAAAAACTGGCGTGGTTTGTGCGGCAGCTGGCGGATCATGCCTGCATTTAACCGGTACAAATTTCCGGTGTCAACCTTTGTGTATTTTCTACCACCGGGAATACGGGCAAGCCTTTCCCTTCCGGGCTGGTTAGATTGATTAAAACCACAGTAACTAAATTTAAGAGTATGAATAAAATCGTCATTTCACCTAAAAAAGGCAAGCAAGGCATCGGCGCGGGCGTCTGGAATCTGGGTCCGGGTCGCGACCCGTTTGGCGGCCCCACCCGCGCGGAAATCCCCGTCCTGGACCGGATTCCGCTGCTGGCGAAGGCCGGCATCACCTACGTCGAGGCGCACGATGTGGAAATTTCGATGCGCGACGTCCCGCGGGCCAAAAAACTCCTGAAACAGTACGGCCTGAAGATGGGCATGTACACGCCGTCGTTTTTTGCCGATCCAATTTTCAAGGACGGGGCGATGACCAGCAACGACAGCAATGTTCGCCGGCAGGCGTTGCGCAATGCCCTGCAGGCGGTGGATGCCACGGTGGAATTGGGCGCCGAGGTGATGGTTTTCTGGAACGGCCGTGAAGGGTTTGATTTTATGCTCGCCAAAAACGGGCGCGATTCATTTCGTCGGATGGTTGACGGTTTCAACGCCGTGGGCGAATACGCGAAGAAGAAATATGGGAAAAAATCCCCCGTGTTTGCCCTGGAACCGAAGCCGAACGAACCGCGCGCCAACATGTATCTGGGCAACGTGGGTGAGGTGCTTTATCTGATCAGCCGTCTGGACCCCGCCCTCCAGCCGTTGTTTGGAGTAAATCCCGAAACCGCGCACAGCCGGATGGCCGGCCTGGATTATGTCTGGGACGTGGAGCTTTGCCTGGAAGCCGGGAAACTTTTCCACATCCATCTGAATTCGCAGGATACGACTCGTTACGACCAGGACATGCCTTTCGGTTATATGGAACCGTTGAAGGACCTGGCCCTGTGCGTGGTGCTGCAGGACGCGAAATGGGAGGGCATCCTCGCATTTGATGTCAAAGCCCCGCGCACCGACCGGCAGGAGGACATTGCCGACATTCTGCACACCAGCGCCGCCAATCTGCAACGGCTATGGGCGAAGGCCCTCAAGGTGGATCGGCGAAAGATCGCCGAATTTCGTTCCACCCAGCAATACACCGCTTTGGGCGGGTATCTGGCCAAATGCCTTTACTGAGGTAAAGGCCGTTAATAAGACGCGATTCCATGAATTGAAAACCGCCGGAACGGAGAAATCCGTTCCGGCGCGCTAATTTTCAAGGGCGGAAAACGGTTCTCCCTGTCCTGCCCATCGGATGGTTCAGGCGTGGCGCTCACAGGTTTCATAAATCGCCTGCGGACATCTGGCGTTCCAAATTCCGCATTGCCGAACTCTTAAACAACCGCCCTCGACTTCGGTTGGGCTTCAAAATTTCCAACGAAGCCTGCTACTAACCTTTTTGTCGCACTACAAATTTGAAGTCAAACGGTGTGGTCTCATCCACGTCGCTCCACTTCGGAAGTCCGCAATGAGCACATTTCTGTCTGTGTGCATAAAATCCCCATCGGCCCCAAAAGAATGAACAATGGCATCGCGGGCATCGGAAAGCTTTCATCCGGTAAACGACAACAATAACTGCTGGCATCGCTACGCTCACCAAAATGATAAAAAAAGGTGCATCCGAACCGATGAGCCGGCTCGCTGCAATGCTTGAAATGAACACAACCGGAACAAATCCGTAAATAACGATGCAATACCACAATCCGCGTCGCCTGCAATCTTCCCAACCACTGTGATGTGATGCTGTCATCATGGTAGCGCCGCCTAACGTCCCAAAGCTGAGCCACGCCGACGGGCGAGTGGCTCCGCAAGCTCGTTAATCGTTGTATAACCGAAACCATCCATAAACTCAAGGGGCAGTCGGCGTTGGCTCCAGCGCGGTGTTAGGCCGACGGATGCTGCTCTCTGACAGCTTCGCCTCCAGTCTTGAGTGCCCTCGATTTCTTATATTGCTTGATAGTTTGTATCGCTACCATGACTCCGACAAAAATGCCCGCTACGCAAGTAGAACTCCAAATTGCAATCATGGTCCAATACATCGTCGGCGAACTGCTTCTGTAAATCTTCGAGGTATCGTTGAATACTATGCCAAATGAATATGTCCAGCCTGTCGTCAGGCAGCCACGCGCTGTGATGCCACTGAAGACCCCCATGCCCACGGCGTATAAGGCAGCAAGTAACCAAACAATCATGGAAGATACGGTCGAACAGGCAACAGAAACCGTCCGCTTGGGCTTTTCTCGATTTACCGGCTGTGGAGAAACCGCGAACGATACTATAGCTTCATGGTCAACCGGACATTCAGTCATCTCATCCGGGTATTGCGCACCACAATAGGAGCAACGCTTCATAACGCGAGTCGGCCTAACGATCCAAAGCTGAGCCACGCCGACGGGCGGGTGGCTCCGCAAACTCAATGATCGTTGTATAACCCAAACCGTCCATAAACTCAAGGGGCAGTCGGCGTTGGCTCCAGCGCGGTGTTAGGCGACTTGGATTCAAGTTGCCAGTGCGACAAGCTTGGTGGATGAAATATCATCGATTGAGCACGGAGGAACGTTATGAGATTGCGGCGATGCGCCGACAAGGTTTGCTGGT
>JAJPJM010000002.1 GCA_021324235.1 Verrucomicrobiota bacterium | reverse complement strand
GTCTTTCACGCCGAACGGCTGGTCAATATGGCCAAACATAATTATGCGCTCGAACCCAATGCGATGTTTTCACCGGACATGAAATGGGTCATCTTTCACTCCAATATGTCCGGCGCCAGCCAGGTCTATGCCGTGGAAATCAAAAAAGCCGGTTCCGAATAGTTTCTTTTGCCATGGTCACTCCGTCTCGACTCGCGTTGATTGGTCTGCTGCTGGTGTTTACAAGTAATGCGGCAAACGTTCGCGTCACCGGGTCTTTCGACACCAACTGGTACTTTTTCAAAGGCGATCCCGCCGGCGTGGAGCAACCGCAATACGACGACAGCGCCTGGCCTCAGCTCAACGTGCCTTACGACTGGAGCATCGAAGGGCCGTTCGCAGAGACGAACCAGACCGGGGGAGCCGGCGGTTTTTTGCCCGACGGCATCGCCTGGTATCGCAAACATTTTACCTGGCCGGCAGCCGAACCGGACCGCCGCGTGTTTGTCGAATTCGACGGGGTGATGGCGAATAGCGATGTCTGGGTCAATGGGTTTCATCTGGGCCACCGCCCCTGCGGCTACGTCAGTTTCAACTATAACCTCACCGGCCACCTGAATTCCGGCGGCGACAACGTCATCGCCGTCCGCACCGACACTTCGCAACAGCCGGCGTCCCGCTGGTATTCCGGTGCCGGCATTTATCGGCACGTGCGGCTGGTCGAGACCAGCCACGTGTACGTCCCGGAATGGGGATTTTTCATTTCCACGCCGGAAGTCACCGCCGCTCAGGCGACCGTTCACGCCCAAATCACGGTCACCAACGAATACAGCACACCGGTCAAGGTGTTCTTGAATCTTTCGGTGCTCGATCCCGATGGCAAAATCGTGGCGACCGCGCAAACCCCCGGGCAAACGATTTCCAATTCCTGCCCGGCAGAATTCAACCAGGACGTTGCCGTACCACACCCGCAGCGCTGGGACCTGGATCATCCGTTGCTTTACCGGGCGCAGGTGGATGTGTGCGGGCCGCCACTGGAACCGGATGTCGAACGGTCGCCACCGGGGACGACTTCCGCCGCGACGCAAGTTTCGGATACGAAGGTTACGACCGTTCCTTTCAAATCGTGGGGCGTGATGTATGACGACGACTCGGTCGCATTCGGCATCCGCGAATTCCATTTTGACGCCGCAACGGGGTTCTGGTTGAACGGGAGAAATTTCAAAATCAAGGGTGTCTGCCTGCATCACGACGGAGGCGCGTTCGGCGCAGCGGTGCCGTTGGGCGTCTGGCAGGAGCGATTAAAAGTCCTGAAGGATTTGGGTGTAAACGCCATTCGCACGGCCCACAATCCGCCGGCGCCGGAGTTCCTCGATTTGTGCGACCGCACGGGCTTTCTGGTCATGGACGAAATGTTCGATTGCTGGACCGTGGGCAAAAATCCCTACGATTACCACCTGTATTTCAATGAATGGTCGCAAACGGATGAGCGCGATACCATCATGCGCGATCGGAATCATCCGAGCGTCATTCTTTACAGCGTGGGCAACGAAATCCACGACACGCCTCACGCCGATTTGGCAAAGGGTATCCTCAAAGGGTTGGTGGCGGTGGCGCACGAAACCGATCCGACCCGGCCGGTGACGCAGGCGTTGTTCCGCCCGAACGCCAGTCACGATTACGATGATGGCCTGGCGGACATGCTCGATGTTATCGGCCAGAATTATCGCGAGAACGAAATCCTCGCCGCGCACTGGCAGAAGCCGACCCGCAAAATCATCGGCACGGAAAACCAGCATAGCCGCGTCGCCTGGCTGGCGTTGCGGGATAATCCGCCGTACGCCGGCCAATTTCTCTGGAGTGGCGTCGATTATCTGGGCGAATCACGCCGCTGGCCGGTAATCGCCGCCGGTTCGGGGCTTTTGGACCGCACCGGCGCGCCCAAGCCGATGGCGTTTGAGCGGGCGAGTTGGTGGCTTGCCGGGCCGAAGCCTGCAAACAAAGTCGGAGGGAGTCCGCCTTCGCACGATGCGCTACGGCGCGACGGTCTCCAACCTCGCAACGCTGCGGGCGAAGACCGGTGGTCGGACAAACCAATGGTGTTCATCACGCGCCGGATAGCGCCGAACACACTCCGACCGACGGATCCAGGCTATGAACCCGCGTCCCAGGACGTCCTGCGCCGGCCGCAGGTTTTGTTTGCCGACTGGACGCCGAAAAATTTGCAGCCTCACGAAGAAACCGTGGACGCTTATTCCAACTGCAAGGAAGTGGAATTGTTCCTGAACGGCAAATCACTGGGAACGCAACCGCTGCCCCCGGACGCCTCGCCGCGTGTGTGGAAAGTGAATTTCGCGCCCGGTACGCTCAAGGCCATCGCGCGGAATGACAGCAAGGTGGTGGCCACAGACGAACTGCGCACCGCCGGCGCGCCCGCGAAAATCCGGCTCACGACGAACCTGAATCAGCTCGCCGATGACTGGGACGGGGTCGCCTTTGTGCGTGCGGCGGTGGTGGATCGACATGGCGTCCTGGTCCCTGCCGCCGGCAATTTAATCCGCTTCAAAATTTCCGGCCCCGGCGTGATTGCAGCGGTGGACAACGCCGATAACGCCAGCCATGAGCCGTTTCAAACGAGCGAACGCCATGCCTTCGAAGGGGAATGTGTCG
>JAJPJM010000063.1 GCA_021324235.1 Verrucomicrobiota bacterium | reverse complement strand
GCTCATGGAAGCCAACGTGGACGAACCATCGCTGGGGCTGTAATTAATCACCGTGCTCACGGAACTGGCTCCATTGTTACCGCCGTAAACGATGATCGAGCCGCCGCCGGCCACGGCACCGGGCGCGATGTTGCCGTAGAACGGCTGGCCCAACGGCATCCAGTAAAAGTTGGTGGCGATCAGACCTTCGGGATAAGCGGTGCTGCCGGCAATCACAACGTTACCCAGACCGGGCATCACGACCGTCGCTGCGTCACTGCCCGGATAATCCATGGCCGGCCCGGGAAACCAGGTCAAGGGAGCGGCGCCCAGGCGCGCTCCGACAAACAACAGTGTGATTCCGGTTAAAGTTAAAAGAGATTTCTGGAGCCGGTTCGTTTTCATAACGTTCATCGTTTTTGAATTTCTCCTCACGCTGAGCCGGGTAAGCCGGAATTGTTTTTAGCTCAGCAATCTGTGGCCATCTTATATTGCTTAATGGTGGTATCAAGTAAAAGTTATAACACGAAGCGGTTCAAAATGTTATCCCGCGTTTGGTTGAACCGGAATCAGCCAGGTCGCCTGCTTTCGACCTGGTCACAACAATTTTGGAGTGACCGGCGGCGGGAAAAGGAAATTACCTTCGCCGTCCGCCGACTCCCGGTTCGCCCGATATCATTTGTATCCCCGGGGTTTGGGTATAGGTTGAGGGTGGAGCCGTCTCCGTTTCGCTCCCCTGCGCCAAGGGGTGAAAGGTGGAAAGAGAAATGACGCCAGAAGAAAACGGGAATCGGTCGGTGGTGGAAGGAAATGTATGTCGTCGCCGACAGCGGGAATCATCGGGCCGGGAAGTCAGCGCAAAACGGCGTTGATTGTGGAGGGGGGAGCCATGCGCGGGGCGTGGGCGGCCGGGGTATTGGCCTTTCTGCATGAAACCGGGCGACGGCAATACGACCTCGTGTATGCGGCTTCTTCCGGCGCCTGTTCGGCGGCTTACTTTGTCGCCGGCTTGTGGGAACCGGGCCTGACCATCTGGCGCGAACTGGCCAGCAAGGTGGTGCGCAAAGCCAATTTTCTCCACCATAAACCCATCATCGATCTGGCCTACCTGGTGGACCACGTCATCCGGCAACACGTTCCGCTTTCGGTCGAGGCGCTGCGAAAAGCGCCCACGCGTTTCTTCATCGTGTTGACGGACTGTCACACCGGCAGGCCGGTTTATTTCCACGTTCGTGATGACCGGGTCTTTGCCGCCCTCCGTGCCACCGCCTCCCTGGCCCTGGCGACGCGTGGATTTGATTTCGTGGACGGCCATCCGTTCGCCGACGGCGGGGTGGCGGACCCGATTCCCGTCCGGCGCGCGATCCTGGATGGGGCCACGGACATCACCGTGGTGCTCACGCATAAACTGACTTTTCAGCTCAAGCCGATCCCGCACTGGCTGGGACGGGTGGCCTACCCGGAATTTCCCCGGGTGGCCCAGGTCTGGACGGCCCGGCAAAATGTAAACTACAATGACGCGCTCGAACTGATGAAGCATCCGCCGGCGGGGGTGCGCATCCAGGTGTTCAGCCCGCTCCGGCCGCTGCCGGTCGGCTCCTTTACCGTCGAACCCAAACGCATCGAGGCCGCCCTGGTCCTGGGACATGACGAGGCGTTGGCGCAGGTCAAGCGCGAGGGGTAACGCGCCACGGTGGAGATTGGGCCTGGCGTTTGGGATTTGGCGTCCGGGGGTCCGGTTCAGCGCGAGAACACGTATTGATGATGTCCGGGAACGCGGCAACACTCGTTCTGCTTCCCGGATGCGGTCTTAAAACACTTCCGCTTTCAGGCCGGTAACCTGGCGGACGAGCTGTGCAATGTGCGACAGCGTTTTCAACGGCAGGTGCCCGCATTCGGCGTGCGACATGGGCCGCGCGGCGGAATAAATTTGCACGAGGGAGATCTGGGCGCCCCGGGTTTTTAATTCCTTGAGCCGCTGCGCAAACTGCTCGATTTGTTCCAGCGACGGTTCTTCTTCGTTGATGGCCGGGAACAGGCTTTGAATGACCACCGGTCGCTGGCGGGCCAGCGCGAGAATGTTCGCCAGCACCTTGTCCAACGGAACGTTGGGCCGGTCCACCTTGTTCAAATAATCCTGCGTGCCGCCGTCCAGCTTCACCCAGATCTCATCCGACTTGGTGAGGCGTTTGAGGCTCTCCTGCACCTGCGGGCGGTCCAGGGCGGTGCCATTGGTGATCAGGACGATTTTGAAAAACGGAAAGCCGCCGAGCGCCCGGACATGAATCACTTCCTGCAGGGCTTCGGCAAAATTCGGCGCCAGGGTCGGCTCGCCATCGCCGCTCAACGCCACGTGACGCAACTGCAGCAGCTCCGTCGGCAACGACTGATAGTGCGGGCGTTCATGCAACCGGCCCTGCAACACGTAGGTGAGCGTCCGCTGCAGCTCCTCCCCCATGACGCCCACGTCCAGGGTCGTCTCCGCGGACGGCGTGCGGCGGTCCACCTCGCAGTACAGGCAATCGAAATTGCACAGCTTGTCGGGGTTCATGTTCACGCCCAGCGACAATCCGTGCGCGCGGGACGAGATGACGGCATAGACAAAGCGGTTGTTGAGAAAATCACGCGGCCGGTCAAACGCGGCTTCGCGCGCCGGGATGTGATTTTTCTTTTCCGGTTGCCCGGTTCCCGTCAATGGTCTGGTCTTTGGTTCTTCCACAATTCTCACAAGTCACTCTAAAACCGGGCGGGACCGCGCACTACACGGTTATTGTCAAAATTTCGCCATACCTTGCAGGAGTTAATGAAGAGGTTTAGCGAAACGTTTCAACCGGCGGAATAGGCGTCTGGTTTCGCGGATTTTGGCAAAGACGGAACATCTTTTGGTAATATCACTCTGCTTATTGTCCATATCAATCCTTTGAAGTAAACTGATGACATGACTGCAATTAAAAATGATCGGGCGGCCTGGCTGAAGGCCGGCAATGCAACCTGTTCCCATCCCCCGCTCCGGGCGCCGGCCAAGGCCTGGCGGCTGATTTTGCTGGGCGCCCCCGGCGTCGGCAAAGGGACCCAGGCGGACCTGCTCCACGAACGATTGGGCGCCTGTCACCTGTCCACCGGCGACGTTTTCCGCGCGGCCAAGACCCTGCCGGACGGGCAAAGAAGCCCGGCCATGGACTGCGCGCTGGATTTCATGCGGCGCGGCGACCTGGTGCCGGACCAAACGGTGCTGGACATGGTGAGCGAGCGCCTGCGCTGCCTGCATTGCTGCGGCGGATTTCTCCTCGACGGTTTTCCGCGCACCGTGGTCCAGGCCGAGGCCCTGGAGAAACTGATGCAACGGGAAGAGGTGGCGATGACCGCGGTGCTCAATTACGAGCTGCCGATGGAGGAAATCGTGGCCCGCATCAGCGGCCGGCGCACCTGTTCCCAGTGCAAGGCGGTCTATCACGTCGTTTCCCGGCCGTCCCGCACGGAGGGCGTTTGCGACAGTTGCGGCGGGAAATTATTCCAGCGCGAAGACGACCGGCCCGAGTCCGTTCGCGTGCGCATGGCGGCCTACGAAAAAAGCACCCGGCCACTGATCAAATTTTACCAGGAACGCGGTCTGCTGGTGCCCATCATCGCCGGCGGCACGCCGGAGGAAACCTTCCAGCGCACCCTCGTGGCGCTCAATGGCGTCCTGACGGACTAGCAAATCCTCGGCAGTTGCTCGCCGCTGGGCATGTCGAGAATCCGGCTCGCGCCGATCGCGCTTTTCAACGTGACGAGCGGCGCGGAACTTTCAGCCACCCGGCCGATCGCCGCCGACTCCGCGCCCAACGCATGGCCGCGCATGATCGACAGCGCGCGGTCCGCATCCGCGGCCGCCACAAACGCCACAAACCGCCCTTCGCACGCGACGTGCAACGGGTCCAGACCCAGCATCTCGCACGCGGCGTGGACGTCTTCACGCACCGGCACGGATTTCTCCACGATCTCGATGCGCACACGCGCCGCCTCGGCAATTTCGTTGAGCGCGCTGGCCAGTCCACCACGCGTCAGGTCGCGCAGGCAATGGATCTCAATTCCGGCCTTGAGCAATTCCCGGACAATTTCGTGGACGGGCGCGGAATCGCTTTCGATGGCGCTCTCGAATTGCAGTCCTTCGCGCACGGCCATGATGGCCATGCCGTGCCGGCCCAAATCGCCGCTCACCAGGACGGCGTCGCCGGGTTGCACGTTTTGCGGTGTGATTTGCAGGTCGTGTTCGACGATACCGATACCGGCGGTATTGACAAACACGCCGTCGCCCTTGCCTTTGTCCACCACCTTGGTGTCACCGGTTATGATTTGTACGCCGCAGCGTTCGGCGGCCTGTTGCATGGAACAGGCGATTTTCCAGAGCATTTCCATCGGCAGGCCTTCCTCGATGATGAACGCGGCGCTGAGGTAAAGCGGTCGCGCGCCGCTCATGGCGAGGTCGTTCACGGTGCCGTGCACGGCCATCGAGCCAATGTCGCCACCGGGAAAAAATAACGGGCGCACCACATAGGAATCCGTCGTGAAAGCGAGTTTCCTGCCGGTCCACGGCACCACCGTCGAGTCGTGCTGCGTTTCGAGCAACGGATTACGGAAGACCGCCAGGAACATTTTGCCGATGAGCTGGTGCATCAACCGCCCGCCGCCACCGTGCGCCAGCAGCACGTGCGGATACTGCGCGATGGGAATGGGACAACTCAGCGCAAATTGATCGTTTGGTTCCATAATGGCTCGTGATTCTGGATTTGCGATTTACGATTTACGCACCGCTCCCAAATTCGAGGTTGCCGCGCAAATCGCATATCGTAAATCGTAAATTCAATGCCGCCGGTAGCGGTAATAGGCCGCGCACGCGCCTTCACTGGAGACCATCGTCGCGCCCAGCGGATGTTCCGGCGTGCATTTTGTGCCGAAAGCGGAACATTCGTGCGGTTTCTTCAAGCCCTGCAACACCAGACCGCTGATGCACTCGGCCGGTTCCTCGACGTGATGTTCCGCCACCCCGAATTTTTTCCCGGCATCGAACGCCGTGTACGCCTCGCTCAAGCCCAGCCCGCTCTGCGGGATTTCGCCCACGCCGCGCCATTTGCGCGGAATGACGCGGAACACCTCGCGAATCAATTTCTGCGCGGGCTGGTTGCCTTCGCGGCGGACCGCGCGCGCGTATTGATTTTCGACCCCGGCCCGGCCGGATTCCAGCTGTTGCACGACCATCAGCACGCCCTGCAAAATGTCCAGCGGCTCAAAACCGGTCACCACAATCGGCACGCGGTATTTTGCCGCGACGGGAAAATATTCCTCGAAACCCATCACGGTGCAGACGTGTCCGGCGGCCAGAAAGCCCTGGATTCGGCAGTTCGGCGATGACAGCAATGCTTCCATCGCGGGCGGCACCAGCACATGCGAGACGAGCAGGGAAAAGTTTTTGAGCTGCTTGTGCGCGGCCTGATATACGGCCATCGCCGTGGCGGGGGCCGTGGTTTCAAAACCGACGCCGAAGAACACCACCTCCCGGGCCGGATTTTGTTCCGCCAGTTTCACGGCATCGAGCGGCGAATAAACGATGCGCACGTCACCGCCTTGGGCCTTCACCGAAAGCAGATCCGTGGCGCTGCCCGGCACGCGCAGCATATCGCCGAACGACGTAAAAATGACGCCGGGCCGCGCGGCGATATCGAGGGCCTGGTCGATGATTTCGAGCGGCGTGACACAGACCGGACAGCCCGGACCGTGGATGAGCGTGATGGTTTTGGGCAGCAGTTCATCGATGCCGAATTTGACGATGGCGTGGGTCTGGCCACCGCAAACCTCCATGATGTTCCAGGGCCGGGTCGTGGCGCGGTGCACTTCACGCGCAATTTTTTGCGCGAGTTCGCCGTCACGGTATTCGTCGAGATACTTCATGCATTATTTGGTGGGGCGAGGCTGCTGACGAGCCGGCTCGCGAAGACGCTCGCCCCACCGGTTTGAATTATCAGCCACTCTGTGCAGGCGGAACGCCCGCGCGGTGCTCTTCAAGCTCACCCAATTCCTCGATTTGTTTCAAATACTCGAATACTTTTTGTGCCTCGTCCTCATCCAGCCGGCTCAGGGCAAAGCCGACGTGGACAATGACGTAATCGCCGACCTTGGCCTCCGGCACATAGGCCAGGCTGGCCTCCTTGAGGATGCCGCCGAAGTTGATTTTGCCCATGCGCGTCAACGGGTCGTCGCCGTTGATGCTCTCAATCTTTCCTGGAATGGCCAGACACATTTTTGATTTACGATTTACGATTTACGATTTCATGCCGCGCCCGAAGGGTGGCAATAATTTGACCGAGGGCAATCCCACCATCGTTTGGCGGCACGCGCTGATGCCAATACGGCTGGAATTTTTCCACGCAAAGCCGGTCCACAATTCGTTCGGTCAAATAACGATTTTGAAAACAGCCACCGCTCAACACCACGCGCCGCTCGCCGGTCCTTTTGGCCACGGCCACCACGGCTTCGGCCAGCGCATTGTGAAACTTCGCGGAAATCCTGCCACTGGCAACGCCATTTTGCACGTCCGATAAAATCGCTTCAATCATCGGCGACCAATCCAAAACAAGTGACGGGTGACGGGTGACGGGTGACAGGTTGTAATGTTCGTTCGTCTTGATTCCATTTAGGGTGAACTCCAATTCCATGGCGGCCTGGCCTTCGAACCGCATTTGCTGGCGCAGGTTGACGAGCGAGGCCACCGCGTCGAACAAGCGGCCCATGCTGGAGGTAACGGGTGCATTCAACTTTTTTGCCAGCATCGTTTTCAAGGCCGCCAGTTCCGTTGGAGAAAAGGCCGCAACCGGCGCAAGGTCCTTCCGTTCGAAAACGGCGTCGCCAAATAGTTCATACAGCAGACCGAGCGCGGTGCGGCGCGGTTCCTTCACCGCCCGCTCGCCGCCGGGCAGCCGGAACGGGCGTAAATGGGCAATCCGTTCAATGTGCCTTTCCGTAACGACAAAAAATTCTCCGCCCCAGATGGTGCAATCCAGTCCATAACCCGTGCCATCCCAGGAAACACCCAGCGCCGGCGGCGACAGTTCGTTTTCCGCCATGCAGGACAGGACGTGGGCAATGTGGTGCTGAACACCAACCCTGGCAGGGCGCGATGTCCCCATCGCGCCGACAGCGGCGGGTTGCGGAGAACCCGCCTTACCTCCCAATTCATCCGCAAACCGGGTTGAAAGATAATCTGGATGCAAATCGGCGGCGACGACTTGCGGTTCTGCTTCGTAAAGCTTCTCGAAATCAGCAATCACCCGCCGAAAGGCATTGTAGGCCGGTTCGGTCTCCAAATCACCGATGTGCTGGCTGAGGAAAACCAGCGGACCGATGGACAAGGCGATGGCGTTTTTCAGGTGCGCGCCCACGGCCAGCACGATTTCGGATTTCGGATTTCGGATTTCGGAGTTCAGAATGATTGGTAACGGTGCAAAACCTCTCGCCCGTCTCAAAACCAGTTCGCGATCGAGCATCACGCGCACCATCGAATCGTCCACGTGCCGGACAATGGGACGATCGTGAACGAGGAAGACATCGGCAATGTCGCCGAGCCGTTCCAAGGCTTCGCGTTCGTCCGTGCAAATCGGTTCGTCGTTCAGGTTGCCGCTGGTGGCGACGACCGGAAAACCGAGTTCGGCCAGCAACAAGTGGTGCAGCGGCGTGTACGGCAGCATCACCCCGAGATGGGGATTGCCGGGAGCCACGGCATTGACGATTTGTGATTTACGATTTGCGATTTTTTTGAGCAGAACGATGGGAGATTCGGCGGAACGAAGAAGCCGCTCTTCCAAGGGTGAGACTTCACATTCGGCCTTTATGCCTTCCAACGATGGGAACATCAGGGCAAAGGGTTTTTCCTCGCGCTGCTTGCGTTCGCGCAGACGGCGCACGGCCGGCTCGTCCCGGGCGGCGACCATGAGATGAAAGCCGCCGAGTCCCTTGACGGCGACGATTTGACCGCGACGGAGGGCCCGGGCGGCGGCGCGCAAGGCCTGGTGCCCGCCAAAGACCGCCTCGCCGGCAAGGTTCCACAATTCCAGGTGCGGGCCGCAAACCGGACAGGCATTCGGTTGCGCATGAAACCGGCGGTCGCGCGGGTCGTCGTACTCCGCCCGGCATTGCGGACACATCGTGAATTGCTTCATCGAGGTGTTCGCCCGGTCATAGGGCAGGGATTTAATGATGCTGAAACGCGGGCCGCAATGGGTGCAATTGGTAAACGGATAGCGATGGCGGCGATTTTTCGGATCGAAAATTTCGCGCAGACAATCCGGGCACGTGGCAATGTCCGGCAACACCAGCGCGGTCTTGTCGCCGCCGGCCTCGCTCGGCCGGATTTCAAAATGCTTGAACCCGACCGCGTCGAGCCACGACGCTTCCAGGCCATGGATGAAACCGGGCGCGGGTTTTTCGGCTTCGAGGCGCAGCAGAAATTGTTCGAGGGCCGCGCGCGGGCCTTCGGCTTCGATAAAAACACCCTGGGAGGAATTATGGACCCCGCCGGTGAGGCCAAGGCCGGTGGCGAGCCGGAAGACAAAGGGCCGGAAACCGACGCCCTGCACCGCGCCGCGAACGGCGATCTTCAATCGCGTTGCCGGCGGTGGGTTCACAAAATCCACTCCTTTCAGCGGTCGATCTCGAAACTTTCGAGCACCATGTCGGTGGAGTTCACGGCCTCCACCTCCACCGAGGCGCATTTCGGGCAGACGTCGGGCAGATGATGGCCATGGAATTGATGGCCACAGGACTTGCACCGCAGCGTTGGCTCGACTTCGGTGAGCTGGAGCGTGGCGTCCTGGACCAGCGGGATTTCCTTTTTGACGATGTCAAAACTGAACTGCATGTGATCGCTGCTGTGGCTGGTCAGGGCGTTGAACCGGATTTTGACCGACTTGACGCGTTTGGCCTTTTGCGCAACCGCTTTTTTTTCAACGGTTTCCAAAATGGCGCGGACGAGATGAACTTCGTGCATAAATGAGAGTGTTGGCGTTTGGCGGTAATTGTCAATTCATGAGCGGCAAAGGTTTTTGATGGCCTGGACGGCGGTTTCAAATCCGCGCTCAGCGACGGGCGAAAAGTCCGTGCCGAAACCCAGCTTCACGGCGGGAATGGTCAGCCACCATGCCTCGGGCGCATGGCCGAAAACATCGCGCGCCAGGGCGAGCATCGTGCGCGGGTCGGCCGCGTGGGCCATCAGCTGGGAAGTCTCGCCCGGTTCAAGTTTGCGAAATTGCGTTTCGTCCGGGACATCCAGGGCGGCGTCCACAAACACCACCGTGCGCGCCCGGGAAATCGGTTCGGCGTGTTCGGGCGAAAGCTGCTGGCAAACCAGCGTGTGCACGCCGGGCAATTGCAACGCTTCCACGGCTTCCGCCACCTTCGGGCCGACCCCGTCGTCGCACCGCAACGGGTTGCCGTAGCCGATGACCAGGAGTCCGGCGATTTCGGGAGGTGATTGTTTTTTATTCATGGGATAAATTTAAATGTTATAATCCCGGATACCGGCGGATTGAACCGGTTCCAGGCGGGGCGCCGGCGCGCGGGGCAACAGCCAAACGGCGAGCAACCACCCATAAGCCAGGGAATCCAGGAGGAGTTCGACGCTGTGAATGTTCCGCAGGGTCCACGGCATCCAGTAAGCCTGGATCAACCCAAAAAGCCCGGAAACCACGAACAGGTTCAAGCCGAACGTCCACGCGAACCGCGCCCGCGATCCCGGCCAGACCATCACAATGGGCAACGCCGCCAGCAGGGCGATCAGGCTGCGGAGACATTGCACGCCGATGACCACGCCCAGGGACGGCATCTGCAGACCAAAGGCCTGGGCCTGGTAAAATTTCCCGACCATCAGGCCCACCGGCATGCCGAAGGCGAAATACACAATGGGAAAGGCAAGCCAGGCGCCCAGGAACCGGATCGCCCATTGCGTGGCAGTCCGGTTGGCAACCCATGCACCGGGGCCCCTGGAAAACAAGGCTCCGGATTCACGACGGCTGAACAACAGGACAACGGCACCGGCCACGAACAAACACGGAAACAGCATGGTCACCACGATTGCCGGTCCGCCGCCGACGGTGGTGAAGATACCGGCTTCAATCGTGTTGTTGATTCCCAGCCAGGCGAACGCAAACCAGGCGATCATGGCAAAGCGCACACCACGACTTCCCGGAAGCCGTTGCGACAGCGCCGCCAGCGCGATGGAAAGCAAAATCCCGGCGTCGAGGCAGAGGACACCCAGCAACGGCAAATTCATCGGCGCGGGCAGTTTGGGCTGCTCCAGATGCAGGGCGGTCGAGAACGCACCACCGGCGATGGTGCCGACTGCCAGGCTTAACGCGCATAGAAAAATTTTCCCGATATATTTGAACATGTTAAACCGGTTTTGATTTATTGGGTTGAAAACGTTGTTTCCTCCGGCGTTCGGAAACCTTCGCCATCAGCGACGGAATCATGCCCAAGGACAGGAACAGCGGCACGGCAATGAGCATCGCTCTGAACACCCAGGTGGTAAACTTCCCGGCATAAGGATTGAAAAATTTGTCGGCCAGAGGGTCGTAAATCCCCGGGCCCATGGCGTGCTTCCCCCAAACGATGGCACCGTTGGCGTACCAACCGAACGCGGCCCCACCCATCGCAATCGGGGCAAGCGCCACTCCGCCCATCGCCAGCCATAACCCCGCCGCCACGCTGCCCAAGGCGATCACACCCACCGCCACAACCGAAATGGAAACCAGTCCGTAACCAAAAATGCCGCAGGCGATCACGCCCACCGCCACATCGCCAAAGGCAATCACACCCCGCGGCCGGCTGCCCACCGCGACGATTCCCCTGGCGCTGCGTTTGCGTCCCGTCGCGGGGTCCACGCCCGTCGCCACGTGCAATAACGGCAGGCCGAACACCGTGGCTTGGGAGCGATATTCATAGCTGAGTCTGCGGCTCACTTCCGGTGACAGCTTTGAGGCCACCCCCGCAACCGCCTCCAGTTGCACCCGGATCTCGCCGGCCTGCTGGCAGCGGCGCCGGGGATTCCGCTCCAGCATCTTCAACACCAGCTCGTCCACCCGCGCGTCCAACGCCGATTTCCGGGAGGGCAATTCGAACCGGCCCAGCGGCAATTCCCCCGTCAGCATTTCATAGAACACCACGCCCAGCGAATAGAGGTCGGCGCGCTGGTCCACTTCGAGCGGTTGATCCATCTGTTCCGGGGCCATGTAATGCATCGTGCCCATGACCTGGTTGGACACCGTTAATTGCAGGTCCGGCCGGGTCACGCCCAGCAGTTTGGACAACCCGAAATCAGCGATCTTGGCATGGCCTTTTTTATCCACCAAAATGTTCTCCGGCTTGATGTCGCGATGGACAATGCCTTCGCCGTGGGCGTGTTCGAGCGCTTCACAGACTTGCAGCACCAGGCCCAGTGCGTCGCGCGGCGCCAGTGGACCGGCCTGCAGCATTTGCCGCAGATTCACCCCATCCACGAATTCCATGAGGAAGTAATAAAGCGAACCGGATTGCCCGAGATCAATCACCGTGACCACGCCCGGATGACTGAGCCGGGCCAACGCCTGCGCCTCACGGGCGAACCGTTCGGCAAAGGTGGGTTCGGTCGAAATCTGAGGCGGCAAAATCTTGAGCGCCACCAGCCGGTTGAGTCCGCGTTGACGTGCCTTGTAAACCACGCCCATGCCGCCATGACCGAGCAGGCCGAGGATTTCGAGTTGGGGAAAAAGACTTTTCAGCGCGTCCGGGTGCGGGGGAGAAAAACCGGCGTCCGGGCGCGGCGGCGACCCGGCGGCCCTGTTGGCCGCAAGGCATCGGGGACACAACCTCTGCGTTGAATCCGCAGGAAGCTCTGTCTTGCAAGACTCGCAAATTCGGAGCGTTTCCATTTCACCTACGGGCCGGACAGGCCTGTTTACAGTTTCGACCCGGCCCCGGAAACCGGCCTCCCGCAATTTGGCTTTTAATCCACTTCCCTTGCATCCAAAGCGAGTTGCCGGTGAGAACTACGACCGTCATCTTGACGACCGGTCAACGTGCGCACGCCGGGCAGCCGGAACGCCCCACGGCTTCGCCACCTTCGATCCGGCAACGCTGTTTTAGTTGCTGCCATCGGCCGTCCGGGGCGGAATGCGGGTGGCCTGGCTGGCCACGCATTGCCAACGCCCGTCCCGCTCCACGAACACGTCGGTCATTCGTTGCGGTCCGCTAATATCAACGCCATTGGATTGGCCGTTCCACACCACGCGCAGGGTGACCACGGCTGTGTGGTCATAAAGCCGGACCTTCACGTCGCTCAGCTCAAAAGAATCGATGGTCAGGCTGCCGGATTTGATGGTTTCCAGCGCCCGGGCCTTGGTCCAGAGCCGTCCGGCCGGATCCGTAAACACATATTCCTCCGCCTGGATCTGATCAATTCTGGCGACATCCCGGTGTTGCACGGCATCGGCCCATGCCTGTTCCAGGGCCTGGAGTTCGTGTTCGACCTTTTGGGGTTTGCCCGGGGCGGCATTGGTCTGGCTGTTTGTCTGAGCATGCAACAACGAGAACGCCAGGCAAACGGCCGTGATGAGGAGAAGCATTCTTTTCATGTTCGATTCTTTCCCGGCCGGGTTCGTTTTTAAAAAATGGGCGGGGAAATGGCCGACCTGCCGTCTCCCCGCCACCAAACCAACCAAACACACCAACCAACGAAAAAATTATCCGCGCGCCGTTTCGTTTATTCGGTGCGGTTCAAAGCGGCCGCACGGGTCACTGGCGTTTGAAAATCACCACCCGTATATTCGGGCCGGAAACGAAATCGGCCGGACGCTGGGGATCGCCGGGCGAAGCCGCGGCAATTTTCAGGTCGTTCCCCTGTTGTTCGTAAATGGCCAGCACGGTGGCGCCGACATTCTGGGGCGATTCCTGAATGGTGAGGTCCAATTGCATCGGTTGGACCTTTTCGTTCAAAACAAAAACGCCGCGCGTCCAGTCATTTGACTGGACACCCCGATACTCCAATCGGTTACCGGCAACCGTCACTTCACAGGATGCGTTGGGGGGCGACGCATCGTGACCCGTCCACCGCCCTTCAAGGCTGGTTATAACCATTTTTTGCCGGCTGCAACCAACCGCCGCGCCCAACAACAGCACCGCCAACAACCAGCGTATTGAAGAATCGATTTTCATTTTGAGCTCCGATTTCGGTTTGGGTTTGGACTAACCGCGCGCCATTTCATTGAGCACCGTGCCGTCCGGCGCGATGAGCCGGACCAGCAATGGCATCTGGCCGACGGCGTGCGTCGAACAACTCAGGCATGGATCGTAACAGCGGATGCCGTGTTCAATGCGGTTGAGCATCGGTTCGGGAATGTCGTTGCCGTGCACGTAGTGCCGCGCGATTTGCGCCACAGTCTGGTTCATCGCCAGGTTGTTCTGGCCGGTGGCGACGATGAGATTGACCTTCCGGAGCAGGCCGTTGGCGTCCACGGTGTAATCATGGAACAGCGTGCCGCGCGGGGCTTCGCTCACGCCCACGCCACGCAGGTTGTTGATGCCGGCATCGGCCCGCAGGTTGCCACTGAGCAAATCGGGATCGTCCAGATAACGCTCGATGTATTCCAATGACGCAAGAATCTCGATCAGCCGCGCGTAATGGTAGAGAAAGGACGACGTGACCGCGCCGCGCCCCATTTGTTTGAAATTCTTCAACTCGGCGTCGGCCTTGGGCACGCCCATTTGCTCGCACACGTTGAGGCGCGCCAGCGGACCGACGCGATACATGCCGTCCGGAAACCCCAGCGGCAGGTAATAAGGCGATTTGAGATACGACGAATTTTGGACGGACTCACCAATGAACTCGTAATATTTCTGCGGGTCGAGCTGGTCGGCGATGATGCTGCCGCTGCTGTCCGTAAACCGCAGTTTGCCGCCGTGATGTTCCCAGGTGCCATCGGGCGCGACCAGCCCCATGAACAACGATGGAAAATTGCCAAAGATCTGAACCTCGCGCTGATGGGTGGTGAGGGTCTTTTTGAAGAGGTCGAACGCGACCTGCGTGGTGGCGAACGTTTCCGGCAGCCACGCGCGGATTTTATCGCGACCCGCTTCCGTCAACGGACTGCGCACCCCGCCCGGGACGGCCCACGCGGGATGAATTTTTTTGCCGCCGAGAATTTCAATGACTTCCTGGCCGAACTGGCGCAGGCGGATGCCGGCGCGGGCGAGGTCGGCGTTGGCGGCGATCAAGCCAAACACGTTGCGTTGGGCCTGGGGCGTGTCCCAGCCCATCAGGAAATCCGGGGCGCTCAGGTGGAAGAAACTCAACGCGTGGCTCTGGACAATCTGGCCGAGATTCATCAGCCGGCGCAGCTTGTCGGCGGCGGGCGGGATGCTGACGGCCATGATGGCGTCGCCGGCCTTGGCCGAGGCCAGCAAATGGCTGACCGGGCAGATGCCGCAAATGCGCGGTGTGATGCCGGGCATCTCGCTGTAGGGCCGGCCTTCGCAGAATTTCTCGAAGCCGCGGAATTCCACGACATGGAATATGGCGTCGGACACATTGCCCGCGTCGTCCATGAAGATGCTGATCTTGGCATGGCCCTCAATGCGGGTCACGGGGTCAATGACGATGCGTTTTGACATATTTTATAAATTCATTCCGGTAGGGCGGGCAGTCCTCTGCCCGCCGGGCGGCGCGCACGGAGTGCGCGCCCTACCATTTATCCAAATTTCAGTTGCGTGCCTTCCAGTTTCGGCGTCTGGCCGCCCAACACCTGGACCATCAGCGCCTTGATGCGGCCGGCCGGCGGCGGGCAACCGGGCAGAAAATATTCGACGTAGACGGCTTCGTGCACGGGCACAACGCGTTTCAGCAACAGCGGGAGAATTCCCTCAGCCTTCGGCAGGGACGAATTGTCCTGCGCGTTCTCGATGTAAGCGCGCTGGAGCACATTCTCGTCGTTGCTCAAACCAAGCTGGTTGCGAATGGCCGGGACGTTGCCGGTGACGGCGCAATCGCCGAAGGAAACCAGCACTTTCGTCCGCTCGCGGATGGTGTGAAGGATTTCAAGATTGTCCTCATTGCAAACCGCGCCTTCGATGAGGCAGACGTCCACATTTTTCGGGTATTCCTTCACGTCCATGATCGGGCTGTAGACGAGATCGATTTTGCCTGCGAGTTCGATGAGGAACTCGTCCAGGTCAAGGAACGACATGTGGCAGCCGGAGCAGCCACCCAGCCAGACTGTTGCAACACGCAATTTCATAATTCACATTTCACGGCAACCATTGTTTTTTCTCCCGGGCGTTGACGATGAATTCGAGTTTGGTGCGGTCGCGTTCCATTTCGGACACCGTCGAACCCTGGTAGAACAGCGCGCCGGTCGGACAGGACATGACGCATTTGCCGCAGGCCGTACAGGTCTCGGAATCGCCCCACGGCTGGTTCAAATCGCTGATGATGGTGGCTTTGGCGCCGCGGCCGGAAACGTTCTTGGTGCCCGCGCCTTCGATGTGCCAGCATACGCGCACACAGCGGGCGCACAGGATGCAGCGGTTGTGGTCCATGCCGAACAGCCGGTGCGTCGCGTCCACGCTCCACTTCGGGGTGGAATAATCGTAGCGCACGTGGTCCATGCCCTGGCTGTAGGCCAGCGTCTGCAGTTCGCAATGGCCGTTGGCCACGCACACCGCGCAGACGTGGTTGCGTTCGGCAAATAACAGTTCCAACGTCATGCGGCGGTATTTCCGCAGGCGTTCGCTGTCGGTTTTGACGTCCATGCCCTCGCTGATTTTGGTTGTGCAGGCGGGCAGCAATTTACCGATGCCCGCGACCTCCACCAGGCACAGGCGGCAGGCGCCGACATCGTACACGCCATCGAGATGGCAGAGCGTCGGGAGTTTGATCCCGGCATCGGTGGCGACCTCCAGAATGGTCGCACCTTCCTCGGCGCTGACCTGTTTTCCATCAATGGTTAACGTTTTGGCGGCCATAAAATTACCTGGTTGCCGGTTGGGATTTCTTCGCCTCGCCATTGCTGTGCGGGCCAAAGGGATCGGGCTGCAACAGCTCCTCGTATTCCTTCCGGAAGTACCGCAAGGTGCTCAACGTGGGGTTTGGTGCCGTCTGGCCCAGACCGCACAAGCTGGTGTTTTTTACCATGTCGCAAAGCTCCTCGAGTTTGGCGAGGTCGCGCGCGGTGGCCTGGCGATTGAGAATCTTCTCCAGCAAATGGAGCATCTGCGCCGTGCCGGCCCGGCAGGGAATGCACTTGCCGCACGATTCATCCACACAGAATTCCATGAAATAACGGGCGACGTCCACCATCCGGGTGGTCTCGTCCATCACAATCATGCCGCCCGAGCCCATGATGGAACCGAGCTTGGTAAGCGAGTCGTAATCCACCGGTGTATCGAGCGCGTCGGCGGGAATGCAGCCGCCGGACGGTCCGCCGGTCTGGACGGCCTTGATTTTGCCGCCATCAGGTGCGCCGCCGCCCATTTCTTCGACAATCTGCCGCAACGGCGTGCCCATCGGCACTTCGATGAGGCCGGTGTTGGTGATTTTGCCGGCCAGCGCAAACACCTTGGTGCCCTTGCTCTTTTCCGTGCCAATGCCGGCGAACCAGTCCGCGCCCTTGCGGAGAATCGGCGGCACGTTGGCAAAGGTCTCGACGTTGTTGATGAGCGTGGGGCAACCCCACAATCCGCTCTCGGCCGGGAACGGCGGGCGCGGACGGGGCGTGCCGCGTTTGCCCTCGACGGAAGCCATCAACGCGGTTTCCTCGCCGCAAACAAACGCGCCGGCGCCGATACGGATGTCGATGTTGAAATTGAACGGCGATTCAAAAATGCCGCTGCCGAGCAGGCCGAGTGTCTTGGCCTGTTTGATGGCGGTCTGCAACCGTTTGATGGCCAGCGGATATTCGGCGCGGCAGTAAATGAAACCCTGGTTCGCGCCGACGGCATAAGCGGCAATGGCCATGCCTTCGAGCACGCTGTGCGGGTCGCTTTCCAAAACGCTGCGATCCATGAACGCACCGGGATCGCCCTCGTCGGCGTTGCAGATGACATATTTCTGCGCGCTTTGCGTCTTGGCGACCGTGCCCCATTTGAGGCCGGTGGGAAAACCCGCGCCGCCGCGTCCGCGCAAGCCGCTTTTAACCATGGCCTCCACCACTTCCTTCGGCGTCAGCTCGCGGAGCACGTGGTGTAACGCCTGGTAACCGTCGGCGACGATGTAGGCTTCAATGCGTTCGGGGTCAATCTCGCCGCTGTTGGTCAGGACGATGGACAATTGTTTCTTGAAAAACGGGTGGTTGAAGTCGCCGCGTTTGATCTTCGTCTTGCCGCCGGCCAAGGTCTTGACCAGTTCCAGGGCGTCCTCCGGCGTGACTTTTTCGTAAAGCGCATTCTGCGTGTCCACACTCACCAGCGGGCCTTCGCAGCACAGTTTCATGCAGCCGACGCCGCGCACTTCCACCTCGTCGCCCAGCCCGGCGTCTTTCACCGCCTGTTCCAGGTTCTTTTTGACGGTTTCCGAATTGGAAGACATGCAGCCGGCGGCCAGGCAGCAACGGATGACCGTCTTTTTGCGGGCGGCCCGTTCCTTCTCGGCAATCGCGTTGAGATCATCAATGACCATGGGAAATCCATCCTTTCAGGTGTTCGAGTGCGGTTTCCGGAGTTTGGCGCGGTGTGACCGTGCCGTCATAAACGACTGCCGGCGCAATGCCGCAGGCGCCGATGCAGCGCGCGGTCAGCAGGGAAAGCTCGTTGTCGGGCGTGGTTTCGCCGGCCTTGATTTTCGCCTTCGCCTCGACCGCTTCGAGCACCTTGGCCGAACCTTTTACGTAACAGGCCGTGCCGAGGCAGACGACGCAGGTGTGTTTGCCCTGCGGTTTAAGCGTGAAAAAATGATAAAAGGTCGCGACCCCATAAACGCGGCTGGCGGGCAGCTTCAGTTTGTAGGCGACGAACAGCAGCAAATCATCGTCCAGATAGCCGAACAACTCCTGCGCCTTGTGCAACACCTCGATCAACGCATCATGCTTGAACTGGTGTTTCTTCATGTGCGCTTCAAGGATCTTGAAACGCTTGTCGCCGCTGGCGTGCTGCATCACCCGGTCAGCCGCCTTTTGTTTTTCGTGTAAGAGTGTTGGTAACATAAAACCCGACCTGCCGTTTCGTAAATTTAATCAACTACTGAATCACCTCATCACTTTCACCGAATTTAATGTAGGGTCGGCCGGCCACCACCTCTTCCCGCAATTTGGTTTTGTGTGCACATTTCTTGCCGGTGGAAAAGGGTCGTGGATTTCCCGCGATCTGATATGGTTCCGGTTTTCCCTGAAACCCCGGGGCGCCACCGGGTAGGCCAAGCACTCCGGCTGGTGGTCAACGCGCACGGCGCGGCGCCGCCGGGCCCGTCAGAAAAAGTGAAGGTATTGCCAAGATATGTGGAGAGCCGTCCGGCGGATGTGCAAAACTTAATTCAGTAAGCGAGATTTGGTTTTTTATTTCGCCAGTGAAAATCACACAAACGATCAATTGAAAATTTATGGCTAAAGCATCGAAGACATCAAAATACGTATATCAATTCGGGAACAAGACGGCCGACGGGAACGGCGGAATGAAACCGCTGCTCGGCGGCAAGGGCGCAAACCTCGCCGAAATGGCCCGCATCGGTCTGCCCGTGCCTCCGGGCTTTACCATCACCACCGAGGTCTGCACTCACTATTATGCCAACAAGCAGACTTATCCCAAGGCGCTCGCGCCCATGGTCGAGGCCGGCGTCGCCCAGATTGAAAAAATCATGGGCACCAAATTTGGCGACAAGACCGCGATGCCGTTGCTGGTCTCCGTCCGTTCCGGCGCCCGCGACTCGATGCCGGGCATGATGGACACGATTTTGAACCTGGGCCTCAACGATGAAACCGTGCTCGCCCTGGTCAAGGCCACCAAAAATGAGCGGTTTGCCTGGGATTGTTACCGCCGGTTCATCCAGATGTACGGCGACGTGGTCATGGGCGTGCAGAAAAGCGCCAATGAGGATCACGAGCCGTTCGAGGTGGTCATCCACAAACTCAAACATGACCGCCACCACTCCGAAATTGAGGACACCAAACTTACCGTATCCGATCTGAAGGAACTGGTGAAACGGTTCAAGGCCCTGATCAAGGAGCGCACCAACAGCGAATTTCCGCAGGACCCGTGGAAGCAGCTGTGGGGTTCGATCGGCGCCGTGTTCGGCTCCTGGATGAACGACCGCGCGATTGTCTATCGCCGCAAATACGGCATTCCTGCCGAATGGGGCACGGCCGTCAACGTCCAGGCGATGGTTTATGGCAATACCGGGGAAGAGTCCGGTTCCGGCGTGGCGTTCACGCGCGACCCGGCGACCGGTGAAAAGGTTTTTTACGGCGAATTTCTCATCAACGCGCAGGGCGAAGACGT
>JAJPJM010000138.1 GCA_021324235.1 Verrucomicrobiota bacterium | reverse complement strand
ATTTCGCTGTCGGCGCCGCTGCGCAATACAATCGCGCCGTCCGGCGAACCGGAAACCGCCATGGCCTGTTTGAAGCCCGCGGCAATGGAAAGCACGCCGACGAGCACGGCCACCACGCCGGCGATGCCGATGACCGCGGCCGCCACCGCCCCGCGCCGTTGCGGCAGGCTCAACAACCCGAACTTCGTAACGGACGCGATTTGTGAAAACCAGTTGATGGGGCCGGCCATATTACATTCTCCTCAGGGCATCCGCCACGCGCAGGCGCATGGCCTGGAGCGCGGGGAAAAATCCGGTGACCAAACCCAGTGCGATGCTCAGGCCCAGCCCGATGACCAGATCGCGGGTGGGCAGAAAGAACAGGGGCAGCAGGCCCGCCAATTGCTGGGCCACAACGGGGGTAATGGCCCGCGTCAATCCCAGACCAACCGCTCCACCGATGACGGTAAGCAGACACGATTCGGCCAGCACGAGCGCGACGACTTGTGCGTTGGTAAAACCGATGGCCTTGAGCACGCCCAGTTCACCCGTCCGCTCGCGCACCGCCTGCGCCATGGTGTTGCCGGTCACGAGCAGGATGGTGAAGAATACCGCACTCAGGATCGCCGCGACGATGAAGACGATGTTGCCAATTTGAGCGGCCCAACCCTGGATGAACGCGCCTTCCGGCTCGGTTTTGGTTTCATGTGGTGAATTTTCAAATTCTGCATCCACCCGTTTGGCCACCTCCGCCGCCTGCGACGGGTCCTTGATGCGGATGGTGTACCAGCCGACCTGCCCTTTGCCCCATTGTTGCCGCCCTTCGTCAAAATAATCGTACCCGAAAAACATCGGCGTGGTGTCCGTACCTTTGTCCTTCCCGTCGTAGATGCCCACAATGTCAAAGGTCCACGTGCGGCTGCCGTCCGGCAGCGTCCAGATGGTGGATTGAATCGGAACCTTGTCCCCGATCTTCCAGCCAAATCGCTCCGCGGTCCGGCGGCCGACAATCGCGCCCGTCCGCGTGGCCAGCCAGGCTTTCTCCTCGTCCGGCGGCAGGATGATTTCCGGGTGCATCTTGAGGAATTTTTCGGGTTCGACCGGATTCTGCATGAAGAAATTCTTCGGGTCCTGGTAAATGCCGCCGAACCAGGTCTGATGGGTGGCAAAATCCACGCCGGGAATCCGATCCATGCGCGCCTCGTAACTCACCGGCAGGAGGTTGATGATGGAAACCTTTTCGCGGACCACCAACCGGTCCGCGCCCGCCAGCGCCACCCCGCCGACCAGCGCCTGCTGGATGGCCGACAGGAAACCGAACAGGATGAACGCCACGATGATCGAAAGCAGCGTCAGCGACGTGCGGAGTTTCTTCCGCCGCAAATTGCACCAGATGAGGTGAAAAAATTTCATTTCAGGCGCCGGCGCTCAATTGTCCCTTGTCGAGGTGCAGTGTCCGGGCCGCGCGCGCCGAGGCGTGCGGGTCGTGCGTGACCATGATGATGGTTTTGCCGTGCTCGCGGTTCAATGACTGGAGCAGGTTCAGAATTTCATCGCCGGCCTTGCGGTCCAGGTCGCCCGTCGGCTCGTCGCACAGCAACAGCGTCGGGTCGGTGACAATGCCGCGCGCGATGCCGACGCGCTGCTGTTCACCGCCCGAAAGCGTGCGCGGATAATGCTTCGCGCGATGCGAGAGACCGACCATCGCCAGCGCCGTTTCCACGTGCTTTTGCCGTTCGGCCCTGGAAAGGTGCGTCAGCAACAGCGGCAGTTCCACGTTCCGCTCCGCCGTCAACACCGGCATCAGGTTGTACAGTTGGAAGACAAAACCGACATGCCGCGCGCGCCACGCCGCGAGGGCGCGGTCGGACAATTGATCAATGTTCTCACCGGCGACGCTGACCGTGCCGTTCGTCGGGCGATCGAGGCCGCCGATCAGGTTCAAGAGCGTGGTCTTGCCCGAACCCGACGGTCCCATCAACGCGAGAAATTCACCGGCGGGGACCTGCATGCTCAGGTCCGCCAGCACATGAATGTCCTCCGAGCCGCGATGGAACACCTTGCCCACCCGGCCCACCTGCACCAGGGCGCCATGGTTCGATTGGTCTTCACTCATAAACTTTTCTCCTTTACCGCCATGCCGTCCTGCAAATTGGCCGGCGCGTTGACGACAACTTTTTCGCCGGCGGTCACACCCGCACTCAACACGGAATCGTCGTTCTGCGTGTCACTGACGGTAACCGCCCGCCGGTCGGCATGGCCGTCCTGGACGACGAATACCACGTCGCGTCCGTCGCGATTAAGCACCGCGCTTTTCGGAACGATCACAGCGTGGCCCGCCTCGGTTCCCCCGTTGTCGCGGAAAGCCACCTTCACCGACATGTCCGGCAGAATGCGCGGATCCAAATGGTCGAAACCAACGCGCACTTTGACCGTGGATTTGTCGCGGTCGGCCGTCGGGATGATGGCAATGACCTTGCAGGGGATCTTCCAGTCGGGATACGCGTCCAACGTCGCTTCGACCGGCTGCTTCGGCTCGACGCGGTTGATGTAGCTTTCGTTCACGTCAATTTCAATCTCCAGCGAAGTCATGTCCACGACCGTGCCGATGCCCGTGCGCGTGAATCCACCGCCGGCCGAGACCGGCGAAATCATCTCCCCCGGCTGCGCGTCCTTGGTGGTGATGACGCCGTCGAACGGCGCGCGAATGATCAGGTCGTCCATGTCCTGCTGGCCCATCTCCACGCCGCGCTGGGCCACCGTGATTTGCGTCTCCTGCCAGGCCAGGTGCGCCTGCAGCGTTTTCGCGGTCGATTCCGCCTGGTCGAGGTCGGATTGCGACTCGATATTCCGTTTGGCCAGTTCGGTGACGCGTTCGTATTCGGCGTTTGCCTGTTTGAGCTGGGCGCGGGTTTCCTCGACCGCCGCCATGGCCGATGCCAGTTGGGCCTGGGCCACTTCGAGGTTGGCCTTTACATTCGAATCATCCAGCCGCGCCACGATCTGGCCGTTCGTGACCTTCATACCCTCCTCAATTAGCACTTCCGTGACCTTCCCGGTGACCTTGGAGGAAACCGTCGCTTCCCGCCGGGCGGTGACGTAACCGGAGGCGTTCAACACGGTCCGTTCACTGTCGCCACCACCGTTGACATCGCGCGCCACCGCCGTCTGCACTTCCACCGCGCCGGCCTGCGAGCGCCACCAAATCCCCGCACCCAGCACCAGCAAAACCACAATGACGACGACGGCCAACCACGGCTGAAACCGGGATGGCCGCTCCGGGCGACGCTCGATGCGCAACTCGTCCAGCGGAGATTTGGGCGAACTCATAAAATGTCCACGTACATCAAACCGGTTTTTGCCATAAGGGTCAAGCGGGGTAATGCAACAATTGAGATAAATTAGAAAATGACAAACCCGCTTCCTCCCTGAATTCAGGAACGGTCCGAGGGGAGATTTGCATCGCCATTACTTCGCCGCCGTGAATTTGTAAAGTTCGGCGCTGTGGGCAGCCAGGCTCACCTCGAACCCGCCTTCAAGGGGATTCGCCACGTCGGGCAGATTCTTCTGCCGCCACAAATCGCGTACGTGCTGGGGGCCCTGGAAGCCGATGTAACCGAGTTTGTCGAATTTAATGTTTTCCGGCGCCGGGCCGCGATTGAAGAACGCCACTGCCTTGCCGCCGTCTTCCAGATTTTTCAGATAAACGTCCACGTCCCCGATGGTCGCCACGCGCGTGGCCGGTTCACCGAGTGCGTCCTGGTCAATCGCCAGCACCTCGTCGTTGTCCAGTAGATTGAGCGTGAAGGCATCCAGCCGGTCCAAGTCGCAGCCGATCAGCAGCGGTGCCGACAGCATGCACCACATGGTGATGTGCGTGTATTGTTCATCCGGCGTGAGGCGGGTCAGATGTAATTGCGGTCCCCAGCCGACGTAGCCGACGACCAGCATGTCGGGATCGTTCCAGTGCCCCGGCCCGCCGTAAGGCGCCCAGCGGTCCTGCGAAAAGGCGATTCCCGAAAGAGTGAATTGCCAGAATCCGCCGGGCGCGGCCCAACTGTCAAAAATGTCGCTGGTGGTGCGCCAGCAATTCGCCCATTTCGCCCAGTCGGCCGCGTGATCGAACGGTGCGGTGTTCGAGAGGCTGAAGACGATGTCGCGCCCGGATTTATGGAGGGCCAGGCTCATGGCCTTTACGTGCGGAACATCAATCGGGTTCCAGTCATATTTAAGATAATCGAAGCCCCACGCGGCCCATTGATTGGCGTCGGTCTGCGTGAAGGCGTACTTGCCCAACCGCCAGTATTTTTGACTGTTCATCGTCTTCGACCACGCACCGTCCGGACTGTCACCGGAACCGCCCGCGTACCGGGCGTAGGACGTGATCCATGGCGTTGAATAAATGCCGGCTTTCAAACCGAGCCGGTGAACCTCACCGCACAGCGCCTTCATGTCGGGAAATTTCGCGTTGGGTTGAAGCGCGTGATCCTTGCCGGTGCGCCGGCCCTGCCAGGTATCGTCTATGTTGATGTATGTCCAGCCGTGGTTGATGAGGCCCGACGACACCATCGCCTGCGCCGACTTCAGTACCTTGTCCTGGCTTACCGCCGCGGCCCAGCAATTCCAACTGTTCCAACCCATCGGCGGCGTGAGCGCAATCTGGTCGCCCACCACGATGCGGAATTTTTTGTCCGCCCCGCCCTTCGCATTTTTGGCGTGAAACATCACGTCATACTCGCCCTTCCTTTTGAGCTTGCCGGTGATCTGGCCGGTGGCGGCATCCACACTCAACCCGGCCGGCAGATTGTCCACGTTGAACGTCATCGGCCGGTCACCGGTCGCCGGAATCGTGTAGAGGCACGGCGAACCGGGGCGCACGCCAAAAATATCCGGGCCGTTGATGCGCGGTGTGTCCGGCGCAGGCGGCGTCCGAATGAACGACGAATAATCCGACGTATCGGCGGCGTGCAGATTGAGACCGGCCAACAAAAGAAGCAGGGAAAGAAACCGTGGCATCATGCGCGCAGGATAACAGGTTCAGACGCGAGAGTGTCAAGCATCAGAGAAAAATCCAT